>CAZSSQ010000072.1:10379-12311 GCA_964609465.1 uncultured Dehalococcoidia bacterium | reverse complement strand
ACATCCGCTCCGGCGCGGAGACGCCGATGAGGGCGAGGGTGCGGGCCAGGGCCAGGCGGCAGGCCGCCACCAGCTTCAGCCGCGCCTTGGAGAGGGGCACGTCGTCGGAGACGACGCGGCACTTCTCGTAGAAGTCGTGGAAGGCGGTGGCCAGCTCCTGGGCGTAGTGAGGCAGGTGGTGCGGCTCCAGGTTGCCGGCGATGGACTCCAGCAGCTCCGGCAGGCGGAGCATCTTGCGCACCAGCGCCAGCTCCGCCGGGTGGGTGAGCAGCGACACGTCGCCGCCGGCGTAATCGAGCCCGCGTTCGGCCGCGTGGCGGAGGATGCCCGCGATGCGGGCGTGGGCGTACTGGACATAATAGACGGGGTTCTCGGCGCTTTGCTGCTTGGCCAGCTCCAGGTCGAAGTCCATGGGGGCGTCGGCGGAGCGGGCCAGGAAGAAGAAGCGACAGGCGTCGCGCCCCACCTCGTCGACGACGTCGCGCACAGAGATGATCTCGCCGCCCCGCTTGGAGAGGCGCACCACCTCGTCGCCGCGCTTTAGGGTGACGAGCTGGTAGATGAGGAGGTCCAGCCTGTCCGGGTCGACGCCCAGGGCGGCCACGGCGGCCTTCATGCGGGATACGTGGCCCTGATGGTCGGCGCCCCAGACGTTGATGACGCGGTCGAAGCCGCGGCGGATGAACTTGTCATAATGATAGGCGATGTCGGAGGCGAAGTAGGTGGGCTCGCCGTTGCTGCGCACGAGGACGTTGTCCTTGTCCTCCACCGCAGGGCTCTCGCCGGAGGCGCCGCTTGGGGCGCCTCTGGCAGAGGGCGCGAACCAGATGGCGCCCTCCTTCTCGGCGATGAAGCCCCTCTCGCGCAGGAGGGGCATGACCTGCTCGTAGAGGCTAGGCTCGCCTGGGCCGCCGGGCTGGTAGAGGGACTGCTCGTTGAACCAGACGTCATAGGTGAGCCCCAGGTCCTCCAGGTCGTGGCGGATCTCGTCCATGATGCGCTGGACGGCCAGCCGGCCGATCTCGGCCGGAGCGGGCTCCCCCTCGGGACGCAGGAAGCGGTCGCCTTGCTCCTCCTTGATCGCCCCGGCGACGTCGACGACGTACTGGCCGGGGTAGCCGTCCTCCGGGAAGGGGGCGTCGCGGCCCATGAGCTGCTGGTAGCGGGCGTAGACGCTGCGGGTAAGGGCGTCGATCTGGGAGCCGGCGTCATTGAAGTAGTACTCACGCTCGACACTGTATCCGGCCGCCTCCAGGACGGAGGCCAGGGTAGCGCCGATGGCGGCGCCGCGGCCGTTGCCGACGTGGAGGGGGCCGGTGGGGTTGGCGCTGACGAACTCGACCTGCACCCGACGGCCGCCGCCGATGTCCACGTCGCCGAAGCGGTCGCCGGTGGCGAGGACGGCGTCCACCTGGCGGGCCAGCCAGGACTCGCTGAGGCGGAAGTTGATGAAGCCCGGCGCCGCCACCGAGACCTCGCCCACGGCCTCGGAGGCCGGCAGGCGCCGCACCAAGGCCTCGGCCAGGGTCAGGGGGTTGGCGCGGGCCGACCGCGCCAGGCGCAGGGCCAGGCTGGTGGCGTAGTCGCCGTGCTCCGGGCGCTGCGGCCGTTCGATGGCCACGTCGGGGAGGGCGACGGCGGGCAGCTCGCCCCGGTCGCGCGCCTCGTGGGCCGCCGCCGACACCAGCTCAGCGATGTGGTGCTTGACTATGCTCGGGCTAGAAATGGCCTCTCCTTTCCCCTCAGGCGGTCGAACCAGAGGCTCAGGCGCGTGAGGGCCCGCGCCAGCAGGAACGAAAGGGGGCCCGAAGGCGTCAGCTCCGCGAGGGCGACGCCTTCCGCCCGCATGTGCTCGAAGTCATAGCCTGCTTCGCGCAGGTCGGCGGCGCGACACGGCTCATACGAGCCGCGCCCTGAGCCTGTCGAAGGGCC
>CAZSSQ010000072.1:0-10279 GCA_964609465.1 uncultured Dehalococcoidia bacterium | reverse complement strand
GGCACCGTCAGCAGCAGGCGGCCCCCCGGCGCCAGCAGACGCCGCATGTGGCGCATGGCCAGGATGTCGCCGTGGGGGAACTCGTGCTGGCCGTAGATCGGCAGGCCAATGTGCTCCACGGTCGATACACAGAGAATAAGCTCGAAGCTGGCCGTGGGGAAGGGGGGCGCCACTACAGTGCCCTTGACAATTCCCACATTTCTTATCGGTTGCGGCGCATCGGGGTCGAGGCCGTAAACGCGGCGATCGCCGCCCGGCCCCTCTCGCGCCATCTCCGCCAGGTAATCGCTGGTGGAGCAGCCAACGTCCAGGACGCGGCGGGCGCCGCCGACGCGCTGGAGCGCCCAGGGCACCTCCACCGAGCGCTCGTTAGTGCCCAGGGCTGGCGTGGCGGCGGCGGCTGCTTCCGGATTCATCAAACGAGAAGGCCCGCTCCCTGACCAGCCCGAGGGTCTCCTCCGCGGCGCGGGCGAGCCTGCCTCCCTAGTTTCCAGGGCACCATTATAGCAGGCGCACAGTTGCAACCATGGAACCTTGGAACCGAACTTGCCCGGCTCCAGGGTTCCACGTCTCAGTGCGCCTCATCCACGACGCGGGACCAGAGGCGCGCCGCCTCCGCGGCCAGGAGGGCGTGCCCGGCGCTGCTGAGGTCGGGGTCGGCGTCCAAGAGGGCGCCGGCCTCCTCGCGCGCCTCCTCGATGAGCTGGACGTCGGAGAGTCGGGCCACCTTCAGGTCGGGCATGCCGCTCTGGCGGGTGCCGAAGAACTCGCCGGGCCCGCGCAGGCGGAGGTCGGCCTCGGCCAGGACGAAGCCGTCGTGCGTCTGCTCCATGAGCTTCAGCCGCTCCTGCGCCTCCTCGCCGGGGTCGTCGCTGAGCAGCAGGCAGTAGCTTTGCTCGGCGCCCCGGCCCACGCGACCGCGGAACTGGTGGAGCTGCGCCAGCCCGAAGCGGTCCGCCCCCTCCACCATCATCACCGTGGCGTTGGGCACGTCGATGCCTACCTCCACGACGGCCGTGGACACCAGGATGTCCAGGTCGTGGTCACGGAAGGCGCGCATGACGCGGTCCTTCTCGGCGGCGCGGAGGCGGCCGTGCAGGAGGCCCAGGCGCAGGTTAGGGAAGACCTCTCGGGAGAGGCGCTCGTACTCCTGGGTGGCGGCGCGCACCGCCAGCACCTCCGACTCCTCGATGAGCGGGCAAATGACGAAGGCCTGCCGCCCCTCGCCGACCTGCTCCCGCACGAATCGATAGGCGTCGTCCCTCTCGTGGGGCATGGTCCAGAGCGTCTTCACCGGCTTGCGGCCCGGCGGCATCTGGTCGATGACCGAGATGTCCAGATCCCCATAGAGGGTGAGGGCCAGGGTGCGAGGGATGGGCGTGGCCGTCATCACCAGCAGGTGAGGGCTGGGCCCCTTGCCGCGCAGGGCGGCCCTCTGCATGACGCCGAAGCGGTGCTGCTCGTCGACGACGGCCAGCCCCAGACGCTCGAAGCCTACCTCCTCCTGGATGAGGGCGTGAGTACCCACGGCCACGTCCACTACGCCCTCGGCGACCTCGCGCTGGATGGAGGCCTTCTCCTTCGAAGAGAGGCTCCCCGTGAGGAGAGCGATGCGCAGCGGCCTCTCCAGATAGGGCGGCGAGAGGAGGCCAGCCCAGCCCATCTCGTGGCCCGCCGCCAGCAGGTTGCAGAGGGTGCGATAGTGCTGCTCGGCCAGGATCTCGGTGGGAGCCATGAGTACGCCCTGACGGTCGTTGGCTACGGCGGCCACGAGGGCGGCGGCCGCCACCACCGTCTTGCCACTGCCGACGTCTCCCTGAAGAAGGCGGCTCATAGGCCGCTCCTGGGCCAGGTCCCCCAGTATGCTCTCCATGGCCCGCTCCTGGGCGCCCGTAAGCTGGAAGGGGAGCGATTCCAGGAAACCGCGTTGCACCGGCTCCGGCAGTGTCAGGGGCTGAGCGCGGCCGCCTTCCTGCCAGAGGCGGCGCCTGCGCAGGACGCCGATCTGGATGACCAGCAGCTCGTCGAAGGCGAGGCGGCGCCGCGCCTCGTCCAGCTCCGGCCAGCCGTCGGGGTAGTGCATCTGGCGTACGGCCTGCTGGAGGCGCCAGAGGCGACGGCGGCGCTGCAGGGCCTCCGGCAGGGGGTCGGGCAGCGCCTCGAGGTAGGTGTCCAGGGCTTCCCGCACGGTGCGACGGGCAGTGCGCGCCGGCAGCCCCGACGTCAGAGGATACACGGGCACCAGCCGGCCGGTGTGCACCAGGTCCTCCGACTCCAGCAGCTCCCACTCCGGCGACTCGAGGGTCTTCTGGCCCTTGTAGAGGTTGACCCGGCCGGAAAGCACGAGGGGAGCGTTCGTGCGGAGCTGGC
Source organism: uncultured Dehalococcoidia bacterium (assembly GCA_964609465.1). Taxonomy (GTDB): domain Bacteria; phylum Chloroflexota; class Dehalococcoidia; order DSTF01; family JALHUB01; genus CAVSBT01. The sequence goes on along the minus strand of CAZSSQ010000072.1, from coordinate 7,909 downwards.
GGGCCAGGTAGGGCTGGTTGAACCAGACGACCCGCATCATGCCCGTCTCGTCGGCTACCCAGGCCTCGGTGCCGCGCAGGCGGCGCCCGATGCGGGTGTCCTCGGCGCTCCAGACGTTGACAATGACCGTCTGCTCCTGCCCGACGACCAGATCGGCGATCTTGCGGATGTGGGCGAAGTCATTGTGGCGACGGGGGAAGAAGTACAGCGCATCGCGGACGGTGTGCACTCCCAGGCGGGCGAACTTGGCCGCCATCCCCTGGCGCACGCCCCGAAGGACGGTGATGGGCGCCTCCAGTGCCCTATCGCCGGGTGGACGCTCTGCAGAGGCGGCCTGCCTGCTGGCTGGGAGGGCGCGGCCCCTGCTGGCGGTCGTTGTCGCTGGATGGCGGCGACCCGGTTCGTTTGGCCGGCCCCCGGCCGCACGCAGGCGGGCCGGGGCGGCCGCGTCGCCGGAGACGGCGCTGAGGGTGCTCTCCAGCCAGCGACGGCGGCGGGCCGGGTCGAGGGAGGCGTAGCCATGGGAGGGGAGAGCAGCGATGGAGCGCAGGAGGGGGCTTTCGGGGCTGAGCGAGTGGTTCTCGACGAGGCGCTTCAGGTAGCGGTCGAGGCCGCCGAGGACGGCCCGGTCGCGGAGGCCCTTAGCCTTCTCCAGCAGGAGGACCTTGCGAACCTGCTCCTCGACGGGGCTCAATCCTTCCCCCCGCGGCCGCTACGCCTTCTCGGCCTCGACGAACACGATGCCGATGATGCCGGGCCCACCGTGAACGCCTAGGGCGGGGCCGAGCCGGCCTACGTAGATGGGCACATCGGGCAGGTGTTGGCGAACGCGCTGGGCCAGCATCTCGGCGTCCTCGGGGGTGGTGCCATGCAAGATCGCTACGTCTTCGAGGTCACCGTAGGCTATGCAGTAGCGGAGCATCTGGTCCAGGGCTCGGGCCCGGGTGCGGACACGCGCCACCGGGTGCACTACGCCGTCGCGGATGCTGATGAGCGGCTTCAGGTTCAGCACGCTTCCCAGGAAGGCCTGCGCCCGCCCGATGCGGCCTCCCCGGCGCAAATACTCCAGCGTCTCCAGCAAGGCCAGTGTGTGCACCCGCCGGCACACGGAATGGGCGGCGGCGGCTACCTCCTCCAGGCTGGCGCCGGCGCGGGCGGCGCGCGCTGCCGCAATGACTTGGAACCCGATCCCCATGGAGGCCGACTGCGAGTCGACGACCTCGATTCGCGGCAGGCCCCCCAGGGACTTGCTGGCCTGGAGGGCCGATTCGCAGGTGCCGGAGGAGCGGGCGGTGATGTGGATGGACACGATCTCGTCGGTCTCCGCCGCCAGCTTTCGGTACGTCTCTAAGAAGACGCCTACCGACGGCTGCGAGGTCGTGGGCAAGACGGGGCTGGTAGTCAGCCGCTCGAAGAACTCCTCGCTGGTCAGGTCGACGCCGTCGCGGTAGACCTCGTCGCCGAAGAGGACGGGCAGAGGGATGACAGTGATCCCCAGCTCCTGAACCACCTCGGGCGGCAAGTCCGCCGTGCTGTCCGTCACGACGCGTACCGTCATCTTGCCGTCCCTCCCCCTCGTCCGTCGGCGGTCGATGCCTACTCGACGGAGACGATGTAGTGGTAATGGGGCTGGCCGCCGGCCACCAGCTCGATCTCCAGGGATGAATACTCGCGGGCGAGATCGTCAGCCAGGGCCTGCGCCTCCTCCCGGCTGGTGTCGGCGCCGTAGTAAATGGTGATGAGGCTGCTGCCAGGCGTCACCATGTGGCCCAGGGAGGCGCGCACGGCGCCACGCAGGGATTCCTCCGCCACCTTGAGCTGGCCGTCGATAAGGGCGATGGCCTGGCCGCGGCGGATACGCAAGCCGCCCAGGAGGGTGGGGCGCACGGCACGGGTGACCTCGGCGGTGCGCACCGCCTGGCGGGCTTCTTCCATTGCGGTCGCGTTCTCCTCCAGGCCTGCCTCGGCGTTCAGGGCGAGGAAGGCGGCCACCCCCTGCGGCAGCGAGGTGGTGGGCACCACCTTCACCCTCTTCGTCGAGTGCTCGGCCGCCTGTCGCGCCGCCATCACCACGTTCTTGTTGTTGGGCAGGATGATGGCCTCTGGCGAAGGGCAGGTCTCAACGGCGGCCAGGATCTCCTCCGTGCTCGGGTTCATGGTCTGGCCGCCCCGCACGATGGCGGTGACACCAAGGCTGTGCAGCACCTGCTCCAGACCCAGGCCTGCCACCACAGCGACGGTGCTGACGCGGGCGGAGAGCCCCTCGCCCTCCGGACGGGGCCGCGTCACGAACTCCTCCGCCTGGGTCCGGATGTTGTCCACCTTAACGGTGGTTACAGACCCCAGGATGGTCCCGTAGCTGAGGGCGGCCCCAGGATCCTGAGTGTGGACGTGGACGCGCAGAAGGGACTCATCGCCCACCACCAGGACCGAGTCACCCAGGGTCAGCATCTTTTCCAGGATGGCGCTGCTGTCCAGGTTCTTGCCTCTCACCAGGAATTCAGTGCAGTAGCCGTAGGAGGTCTGGGGGCCCTCGTGCAGCGAGGCCGTGGCCGCGAGCCAACTGGCATCGGGGTCGCGGGCGGCCAGGGCCACCGGTGGTCCGGTATCGCCGCGGATGTAGCGCAGGGCGCCCTCCAGCATGATGTAGAGCCCCTGGCCGCCGGCGTCCACCACGCCGGCCTCGCGCAGGACTGGCAGGAGTGAGGGAGTCTTGTTGACAGCCTCCCTGGCTGCCTCGGCGGCGCCGGCGAGGACGCTCTTGAGGCTGGAGCCCATTCGGCGCGCCTTGCGCTTGGCGGCGGCAGCGCCTTCCCGCATGACCGTAAGGATGGTGCCTTCCACGGGCTGGCTGACGGCTTTGTAGGCCTTCTGGGAGGCCGTCTCCAGGGCCTCCGCGAAGTCGGAGCCTGAGAAGCTCTCCTTCTCCGACAGGCGGTCGGCGATGCCGCTCAGGATCTGGGAGAGGATGACGCCTGAGTTGCCGCGGGCGCCCATGAGAGCGCCCCGGGCCATGGCCTGGGCGACGGTGCCGGCGGCGTCACTCTTGGCCTGGAAGCCCTCCTCCAGGGTGGCGCGCATGGTGAGATACATGTTGGTGCCGGTATCGCCGTCGGGGACGGGGTAGACGTTGATGGAGTTGATGGCGTCGGCGTTGCGCTCCAGCCAGGAGGTGGCAGCAGCAAACATCTCCAGCAGGTCACGGCCGTTGTGGTCGCCGTCGGCGGTGGTGCCGGAGGTCGGGGGGCCGTCCCTCCCGGGGGCTCGCGCGCTCCGGGCGGGGGATTCACGTCGGTCGGCGCTGGTGCCCATGCCTTCTCCGGTTGCTCTACCGAGAGGGCCGTGTTACGATCGCAGCCGGATTCTAGCAAGAAGTCGAGTTCGGCGTAAAGGGCAGACTCGGGTGGCTACTCAGTGCGACATCTGCGGCAGGGGGACGGTGCACGGCCGCAACATCCGTCACCGGCACGCGGGGCGCTGGGAGCGGAAGGCGCCCCGCACCAACCGTGTCTTTCGGGCCAACGTCCACAAGCGCGTCATCTACGTGGACGGCAAGCCGCGGCGGGTGAGCATCTGCACCCGCTGCCTCAGAACCCAGATGAAGACGGCCGTGTAGGCGTCTGACAACGGATAGGGAACGGATAAGCGCATGGCCGTCTCCGTAAGGGGGCGGCCGATTTGCGCCTGTCAGCGTCGTAGGGGCGGAGCTTTAGCTCCGCCCTGAGGTGTGAAGGGGCGGACAGCGTCGTAAGGACGAAGCTTCAGCTCCGTCCGCATTACGGCCAGGATTGCCGCGTCTTTGGTCTACACCGTGAGGCCGGCCCTAACCAGGCTCTGGCGCAGGGCCTGCATGTTCTCTGTCACCGAGGCGCGGTCGTTGAACACGGCCGAGCCGGCGACCAGCACCCGCGCTCCCGCCTCCACGCAGCGAGGCGCCGTCTCCATGTTCACCCCGCCGTCCACCTCGACATCCGCTCCCAGGGCGCGCTCGTCGAGCATGGTGCGGAGCCGGCGCATCTTGCTGAGGGTGCTGGGAATGAACGCCTGGCCTCCCCAGCCGGGGTTGACCCCCATCACCATCACCTGGTCGACCTCGTCCAGCACCTCCTCGATGGCCGAGAGCGGCGTCGCCGGGTTCAGGCAGACGCCGGGTCGGCAGCCCAGGTCGCGGATCTGCTGTAGCACGCGGTGCAGGTGCGGACAGACCTCGACGTGGACGCTGACGATGGTGGCGCCCGCCTCGGCGAAGGCCTCTAGCTGGCGCTCAGGCTGCTCGACCATCAGGTGCACGTCCAGGGGGAGCCCTGTGAGGCGGCGGACGGCGGCCACCACCAGCGGCCCGAAGGTGATGGGAGGCACGAAGTGGCCGTCCATCACGTCCATGTGCAGGTAGTCGGCGCCGGCGGCCTCGGCGGCCCGCACCTCATCGCCCAGGCGTGAGAAGTCGGCGGTGAGGAAGGAGGGGGCGATCTTGATGAGGTTAGGCATGTCTGCTCTCGGCCTTCAGCTTCCGGCGCGCCCTGCGTAAGGCGGCCCGCACGCGACGGGGCGCCGTGCCGCCGGGCACGTCGCGGGCGGCCAGGGCGGCCCGCACGTCCAGCTTCAGCACGTCGGCCTCGAACCGGTTCGAGAAGCGGCGGTACTCGGCCAGGGACAACTCCGAGAAGGCCTTGCCCCGGCCCTCAGCATATCTTACCAGCTTGCCGACGGCGGCGTGAGCCTGGCGGAACGCAACGCCCTTGCGCACCAGGTAGTCGGCCAGGTCGGTGGCCAGAGCGTAGCCCGCCGTGGCCGCCGCCATCGCCCGCTCGCCGTCGATGCGGAGGGCGGGCAGCATGCGGGCGAAGACCTCCAGCGTGGAGAGGAGGGTGTCCTCGGCCTCGAAGAAGGCCTGCTTGTCCTCCTGGAGGTCGCGGTTGTAGGCCAGGGGCTGGCCCTTGAGCATGGTCAGCACGCTCAGCAGGTGGCCGTAGACGCGGCCGACGCGGGCCCGCGCCAGCTCCGCCACGTCCGGGTTCTTCTTCTGGGGCATGATGCTGGAGCCGGTAGCGAAGGCGTCGGGCAGGATGAGGAAGCCGAACTCGGCGCTGGACCAGAGGACGATCTCCTCGGCCAGGCGCGACAGGTGCATCATGCAGGTGGCGGCGGCGGCCAGGAACTCGACCGCGAAGTCGCGGTCGGAGACGGCGTCCACGCTGTTCTCGCTGACGCGGGCGAACCCCAGCTCGCGGGCGACGGCCGCGCGGTCGATGGGGTAGGGCACGCCGGCCAGGGCGCCGCTGCCCAGGGGGAGGACGTCGGTGCGCGCGAGGCAGTCGGCGAAGCGGGCGGCGTCGCGGTCCAGCATCTCGAAGTAGGCGAGCAGGTGGTGGGCGAGCAGGAGGGGCTGGGCCCGCTGGAGGTGGGTGTAGCCGGGGATGACCACGTCGCGGTTCGCCTCCGCCAGCTCGAGGAGTGAGCCCTGGAGGCGGCGCAGCGCCGTCAGGGTGCGCGCGATGGCCTCCTTGGCGTAGAGGCGCAGGTCGGTGACCACCTGGTCGTTGCGCGAGCGGGCGGTGTGCAGGCGGCCGGCCGCCTCACCGACCTTCTCCGTCAGGCGGGCCTCGATGTTCATGTGCACGTCTTCCAGCTCCCGCCGCCAGGGGAAGCGACCTTCGTCGATCTCGGAGCGGATCTCCTCTAGGCCGCGCACGATGGCCTCGGCGTCGTCCTGAGGGATGATGCCCTGGCGGGCGAGCATGCGGGCGTGGGCGATGGATCCGGCGATGTCCTGCCGGTAGAGGCGGCGGTCAACGTCGATGGAGGCGGTGTAGGCCTCCACTGCCTCGTCGGTGTCGCCTGCGAACCGCCCAGCCCACAGTTTGGCGGGCCCGCCCGCGGCGGCGGGCCGGCGAGGGCGCCTGGGGGTGCGAGCTCCTCTCACCATTCTGAGCCCCTCAGCAGAAGATGGGGATCCCGGGCAGCTCGCCCAGGGTCTCGATGGTGTAGTCGGGGACGACCACGACGGGCCCCTGGCCGTTGGGCAGGGTCAGGGGCCGCTCGTCGCCGTCATCCGACGAGTGGTTGCGCTTCCAGACGGCGGTCATGCCCAGGACCTGGGCGCCGGCCACGTCGGCGCGCAGGGAGTCGCCGACCATCACGGCCTCCTCGGGCGCCACGCCCATGGCCTCCAGGGCGTGCTGAAAGATGGCGGCGTGCGGCTTCATGTAGCCCACGTCGCAGGATATGGAGAGCACTTCGAAGTAGTCAAGGAGGCCGTAGTGGTCGAGCTCCCGGCGGAAGGGCTCGCCGCCCAGGGCGCGATTGGTGACGGAGCCTATGCGGTATCCATGCCCCTGGAGCCATTGCAGGGTGGGGATGACGTCCGGGAAGAGCGTGCGGCCCAGGAAGACGCCGCCCAGGTTCCAGGTGTGCCAGAGGTCGATGCCCTGCTCCTCGCTGATGGCGAGCCCCTTAGCCGCGGCCGCCTCTCGGGCGATGGTCGGGAAGTGGGGGCTGATGCAGTCGCCATTGTAGGCCTCGTCAACGGCCCTCTCGACGGCGATGCGGATGTCGCGGCCCAGGAAGAAGAGATCGCCCTCCGGGTTCACGCCCCAGGTGCGGAGGAGATCGGAGATGCGGCGCACCGTCTCGCCACGGATGAGGTTGATGGGTGGCATCTCCGGGAAGTGCCAGAGGGTATCGCCGAGGTCAAAGAAAACGGCGCGCATGGTCATCGGTGAAGCTCCAGCGGGTCCAGGCGCTTGATCTCCGTTATCTCATCGAAGGCGCGGTCGGCGCTGACAATGGCTTCGAGGCCGTGGTTCAGGACGACGGCGGCGTGGATACAGTCGCGGGCCGAGAGAGCAGGATACCGTGCGAGGATGTCGCGTGCGACCGCCACGTCACGCGGTGTGACAGCCAGTGGAGCGGCAAAAGTCTGCAAGAGGTCGTCGAAGATCTCAAGGCCAAGGCGAAGGTGCTGACGAGAGTGGTAGAAATGCAGCACCTCCTGTAGCAGCTCTACGTCGATTGCGTAGTCCGGCAGTTCGGATCTGGCTGCCTCGCGCAGAATGTCGGTACAGGCCGCCTTGTAGCGGTGAGGCCGGCCCGCCGCGTAGATAACGACGTTGGTATCAATCAGTTTCAATGGGTGGTATCTTGCCGCGGATAATCTCTTCCTTCACTTCTTCCCAGGAGCCAAAGTCGAAGTTCTGCGAGACGAGTCTTTCGACAGCCTGCAGACGCTCCTCACGCGGCGGCTGGAGGTACAGCCGCTCCACAGCGTCCCGGATCAGGCCACCCACCGACTTGCCGTTCTGCTGTGCGACGCGCTCCAGCTCGGTGTACTGCTTGGGGTCGAAGAGAACCTCCACCCGTTTCGACAGCATCAGAGAGTGCTCCCAATATCCGTATGCCTACGGATATCATACCCGAACCGGCGGGAGGGGTCAAATGAGCCCGCACTCCCGCAGCAGGCGGCGCTCGGCGCCGGGCTCGCGGAAGATCTGGGAGGTGAGGAGCAGCACGGGGTCGACGCGGCCCCGCTCCCGCAGGCACTCCTCGATGAGCCGGCGGCCAGCCACCGAGAGGATCGCCTCCCGCTCCTGCTGCGTCAGCTCTCGCTTGCCCATCTCGCGGGCCAGGATGCCCTCGGTCTGGGCCGTGATGCGGACCTCCACCCGCAGGGGAGGGCTCCCCTCCTCGACGACGGCGAAGCGGGCGGTGTCGCACTCGGCGCACTCCTGGGCGCAGCCCTCGAAGCGAATGGATTGACCCGAAACGTCCTCAGGCATGGCGCGCTCTTCCCGTCGGAGGCTACTCCCCAGGTGGGGCCGGGCCCTCAGACCCCTCTATTCTTCACCCTCGCTCTGCGGCGTGGCGATGCGCAGGGGCTCGCCGGGCTCGGCCAGGAGCTGGGCCCGCGCCT
>CAZSSQ010000071.1:0-12419 GCA_964609465.1 uncultured Dehalococcoidia bacterium | reverse complement strand
CCGCCAGAAGGCCATCAACGAAGTGACTTTGCATCCTACCTGTAGGGGCGCAGCATGCTGCGCCCCTACCACCCAGCCCAGGGCCGACCCTGCGTCGGCCCCTACGAGGTTCATCTCGCCGCCGGGGGGCTTAAGGTGACATAATGTCATTCTGAGTCCGCCATGAGGCGGACGAAGAATCCGTCTGCCAATAAGTTAGCCGGACACCAGGTACGGGGGTCTACAGATCCTCTGGCGGTTCCACCACCAGCCGCCCGCCCTCTATGTCCACCTCTTTCACCACGTCCTCGATGGCGGGGATGAGCAGCTCCCGCGGGCCGCCGCGCACGACGTAGACGTCGTTGCTCCCTGTCGACAGGATCTCAGCGACGCGGCCCAGGCTGCGCCCCTCCGGCGTGCGCACCTCCAGGCCGATGACCTGAAAGCGGTAGTACTGCCCCTCGGGCAGCGGCGCCAGATCGCTCTCTGGCACCTCGAGGAGGGCGCCCCGGAGCTCCTCGGCGGCGCTGCGGCTGTCGATGCCACTAAGCCCCAGGTAGACGAACCCGCGGCTCCACCGGGAGCGCTGCACCTCAATGCGGCGGCCGCGCACCCAGAGGGCGGCGCCGCGCTGGAAGCGCTCCGGGAAGTCGGTGAGGGGCTGTACTTTGAGGTCGCCGCGGAGGCCCCAGGGAGCGGCTATCCATCCCACGGCCACGTAGCCCGGAGTGCCCGTCTGGGGTGGACTCCGGCGGGGGCGCGCTGCACGGGGCCGGCGGGTGGCATCCTCAGGCAAGGCGCCGTTCCATGCAGACGGCTGTCTCGGGGCAGGCGGAGGCGAACTCCACCGACGCCTGTACGGCGGGTGGCGCCTGCTGCCGGGGGACGCGCCTGAACTGGAAGCGGAGGAAGTACCCGGAGGCCGTCTCGGTGAGAAGGAGGACCTGTCGCAGGCCGAGGCGACGGCCTTCCCGCAGGGCTCGACGGGTCAGATGGGCTCCGAGGCCCCTGCAGCGGTAGTCCGGGTGTACGGCCAGGGAGCGCAGGAGGCCGTCGGCGCCGTAGCGTTCGAGCCCGACGCTGCCCGTCAGGCGGCCCTGGTCGAGGGCCACCAGGAAGGCGTCCAGGTGGTCGGCCACTCTGTCGAGAGGCAGGTTGCAAAGCGAGAGTAGCTCCCGCAGCGCGGGGAGGTCCCCCGGGCGGGCCTGCCTGATGGAGAGATGGCCGCGGTGAAGGCGCGGCGTGGTCGCCACAGGCCCCTCCGGCTAGTCTCCGATCTCCAGGATGGCGCGCTCGCCCCGCTTGACGGCGGCGATCTTCAGGAGGGTGCGCATGGCCTGGGCGATGCGGCCCTGCTTGCCGATGACCTTGCCCATGTCGGGCTCCGCCACCTGGAGGTGCAGCACCAAGCGGTCGCCGTCCCGTTCCTCCGTGACCTGCACCTCCTCCGGGCTGTCCACCAGCGACTTGGCCACGTACTCGATGAGCTCTTTCATGCCGTCCATGGTGGTTAGGAGGACGCCCTTTCAGTCTTTTTGAGGATGCCCTGGCGGGCCAGGAGCTTGGCGGCCGCCTCCGAGGGCTGGGCGCCGCGACGGAGCCAGCTCAGGGCTTTCTCCTCGTCGATCTCCAGGGTGGCGGGCTCTGTCAGGGGATTGTAGCGGCCGATGACCTCCACAGAGGCGCCGTCCCGGGGCGCCTTGGAGTCGGCCACCACCAGGCGATACATGGGCTGCTTCTTCTTTCCTACCCGCCGCAGTCTGATTCTCAGCAAGTTCTCACCTCCGAAGATGGATAGGGTCGCGGTCTAGCGGAAAAGACGGGCCATGTCCCGGCGGCTGGACATGGACTCCATGAGCTTCTTGGCCTGCCGCCACTGGTTCAAGAGCTGGTTCACGTCCTGGGGCGTGGTGCCACTGCCCCGGGCAATGCGGCGCCGCCGGCTGCCGTCGATGATCTGGGGGTTGTGTCGCTCCTGCGGCGTCATGGAATGAATGATGGCCTCCACCTTCTTGAGCTGCGACTCGTCTATGGCCTCGGCGGTCAGTTGACGGCGGGCGGCGCCCAGGCCGGGGATCATCTCCAGGACCTGGCTGAGTGGGCCCATGTCCCTCACCCGCTGGAACTGGAGAAGGAAGTCCTCCAGGTCCAGGGAGCCGCTCCGCAGCTTGCGCTGCATGGCCCGCGCTTCGTCCTCGCTTACCATCTCGCGGGCCTTCTCCGCAAGACTGAGGACATCGCCCATGCCGAGGATGCGCGAGGCGAAGCGATCCGGGTGGAACGGCTCCAGGGCATCCGTCTTCTCGCCGGTGCCGATGAACTTGATGGGGAGCCCGGTGACGGCGCGGATGGAGAGGGCGGCGCCGCCCCGGGCATCGCCGTCCATCTTGCTGACGATGAAGCCGGTGACGCCGAGGGCCTGGTGGAACTCCTGGGCGACGTGGACGGCTTCCTGGCCGGTCATGGCGTCCACCACCAGGAGCACCTCGCTGGGGGAGAGGTGTCGCTCCAGGTCCGCCGTCTCGGCCAGCATCTTCTGGTCCACCTGCATGTGCCCGGCTGTGTCCACGACGAGGAAGGTGGCGCCCAGGCGTCGCGCCTCGGCCAGCGCCTGGCGGGCCAGGTGGCCGGGGTCGGCCGCGCCGTCGCCGCCGAAGACGGGGATGCCCAGTTGGCGCCCCAGGGCCTGAAGCTGCTCGCCGGCTGCCACCCGGTAGGGGTCGGCGGCCAGCAGCAGGGGCCGCGCACCCCCCTTGCGGAGGTGGAGGGCCAGCTTGGCAGCGGTGGTGGTCTTGCCGGAGCCCTTCAGGCCCACCAGCAGGACCACGCTGGGCGGGTGGGGCGCCGACTTCAGGGTGCTCTGACTATCGCCCAGTATGTGGACGAGCTGCTCCTGGACGATGGCGATGACCTGCTGGGGGCCGGTGAGGCTGCTCAGGACCCCGGCGCCCAGGGCCCGTTCGCGGACGCTGCCGATGAACTCGCGCACCACCTTGAAGTTGACGTCAGCCTCCAGGAGAGCGATGCGCACCTCCCGCATGGCTTCGTCCAGGTCCTTCTCGGTGATGCTGCCGTGGCTGCCGAGCCGGTGGAAGGCGGACTGGAGCTTCTGGGTTAACGCTTCGAGCATGGGTATTCCTAGGGCTCAATTCTAAGTCCGGCCCCGAATCCCAGTCAACGACTGTGGCCAGAGGTCAGGGCAGTATGAGTCTGCCGCCGCCGGGCGGCTGCTGTTGCTGCGGCGTTTCCGGAGCCGGAGTGGTCGGGCCCGCCTGCCCCGAAGGGGGCGGCAGGCCGGCGCCCTCGGCTACCTTCATCACCTGTTCGAGCAGCATGCGCTCGTCCATCGCCCCTACCACCAGCGTCTGCTCGTTGAGGACGGTGGTGGGGACGCCGCGCACCTGGAAGCGCTGGGCCAGGCGGGGGAACTCGCTGATCTCGACGATGTCGGCCTGGATGTGGGGGCTTTCCAGGGCCATCTTGTGGGCGGCACGCGCCACGACCTGACAGTGCGGGCAGGTGGGGGTGACGAGGACCTGGATGGCGACGTCCTGCTTCAGCTTCTTGAGCCGCCTGACGGTCTCCGGAGCCAGGTCCACCTTGCCCCGCGAGGCGTCCGCGATGTCGTCGATGAGGCCGGGGAACTCGTGGCCGGAGGGGATGCCGTAGAACCTGATGGGCCGGTTGGCCGGTCCGCGGATGACGATGCCGGGTATCCTGTCCACCCCCAGGCGTGACGCCGCCTCGCGGGCCTCCCTGAACTCGTGCACCGTGAGCTTGATCTTGTCGCTGAGGGCGGCCAGCTCCTCCAGCAACTGGCGCACGTCCTCGCAGTAGGCGCACTCCTCGCGCCCCGGCACGTAGAGCGGGCTGGGGCGCTGCGTGAAGTAGTCGATGCGCACCGGGCCCACCAGCTCCTGGGCGAACTTCTCCTTGATGTATTCCTGCTCTCGAAGCGGTATCACGGTACGACCCCTTGTCGCGGTTCTAGGACGAAGGCGGTGGTTTCTCGTTCTCCAGCCGTCGCCACACGACGTACAGACGCTGAAGCGCCGTGAAGACGGCGAGCACGGCCAAGACCCAGAGGGCGATGAGCATCTGGTCGACGATGAGCCCCAGGCCCAGGACGATGACGCGCTCCGGGCGGGTGAATATCCCCTCCGTCAGCTTCAGGCCCGCCGCCTCGGCGCGCGCCCGCACGTAGCTCACCATGATGGACCCGACGACGGCGATGAAGGCGAGCACCACCTCCTGGCGGTGTCCACCCTCGCTGAAGTGGAAGAGGACGCCGCCCAGCACCGCCGCCTCCCCCAGCCGGTCGAGGACGGAGTCGAAGACGCCGCCGAAGGCGGTGACGCGACCGGTGGCGCGGGCGAGGGCTCCGTCCAGCAGGTCCAGGGCCGCCGCTGCCAGCACGACCAGCCCTCCGACAAGGAAGTAGCCGCCGGCCACCAAAGCGGCCGCGCCCAGGCTGCCGGCCAGCCCCAGGGCGGTGAGGGCGTTGGGGGTGAGGCCCGTCCGGGCCACCGCCAGGGCCACCGGGTCCGTGAATCGCCGGGGCAGCGAGTGAGGCAAGAGGCTGAACGTCTTGCCGCGCGTGACAGGCCCCTTCACTGGCTGACGGCCGCCGTCAGCGGCGACGGGCTCGACTGCTTCTCGTAGCGCAGGCGCTCGTAGTAAGAGAGGACGCGCTGGGAGATGCGCTCCCAGCTATACTCGGGTGCCCGCTGCCGTCCCCGCTCCCCCATCGCCTGACGCAGGTCCGGGTCGCGCAGGAGCTGGAGGAGGGCTTCGGCCAGGCCCTCGGGGTCGTTGGGCAGGACCAGCAGGCCCTCGACGCCGTGGGTGAGGACGCCGGCGTAGCCCTCGATGTTGCTGGCCACGATCGGCTTGCCGGCGGCCATGGCCTCCAGCAGCACGATGCCCTGGCTCTCGTTGCCGGTGGCTGGGGCGCAGAAGATGTGGGCCGTGCGGTGGTAGCGGGGCAGCTCCTCGTAGGGAGCGTAGCCGGCAAACACCACGTCCTCAAGGCCCGCCTCCCGCACGGTGCGCTCATAGCCCCGCTTGAGGCGTGTCTCCGGTCCGACGATGACGAGGCGCGTCTCGGGCATCTCTTCCTTCACCCGCACGTAGGCCCGCAGGAGGTTGGCCACCCCCTTGCGCTTCTCCAGCCGGCCCACGAAGAGGATGTTCAGCTTGCCGTCGCAGTACTGGGGCAGGGCCTCTGTCGGTGCCGAGAAGTGACCCACGTCGACGCCGTTGGGGATGATGTTGTAGTAGCCGGGGAAATAGCGACTCACCAGGCGCACGGCCGGCAGGGAGACGGCGATCTTGCCGTCCAGGTTTCGGAACCAGCGGCGCAGCACCCGGCGGCCGTAGGCGTACCAGCGGCTGCCGCCGCCCTCCTTGGCGGCGTGGAAGGTGGCGACGTTCGTCGCCTCGGAGAAGCGCAGGAACTGCACGGGCAGGAAGGGGACGAAGGGCTCGTGGATGTGGACCACGTCGAAGCTCTCGGCAGCCAGCACCCGCTTCACCCGCGGGGCGAGCCGCAGGGAGAGGGCGATGCGCGCCACCGAGCCGCTGGCCGGCACCCCAATGGCCCGCCCGATGCAGATCACGTTCTCGCTCAGGCTGAACGACCGGCGCTGTGAGCAGGGGGCTACAATGCGCACCTCGTGGCCCATTTGCTCAAAGTTCTCGGCCAGGTGCTGGATGTGAGAATTGACGCCTCCCGGCACCGCGAAGTCGTACGGCGAGACAAGGCCAATCTTCATGTCGGCACGAACCGTCTGACGAAGCTGGCGACGGTGCGCCGCCAGCCCATCTTGCGGGGTGTTACCAGCAAGCCCCGCACCTGCTGACGCGCCACCTGCCCCAGCCCGATCTCTGCGAAGCTGGGGTGACGGCCGTCGACGCCTTGAGTGGTGCGGGCCAGGATGGCCCGTCGCAGGTCTTCGGCGCCTTGCCCCTCGAAGAGGGTGTAGGCGCTGCCGACCACGGCCAGGAAGTGGGCGTCGCTGCCGCCCACGGCTGCCAGGTGGTAGCGCTCATCATTGAGACGGCGCGCCTTCCGGATGCTGACGCGGGCGCCGGCGCTCAGGTTCGCCACCTCGATCCCGTCGAAGTAGACGCCGTCCCGCCCATCGCGGAGGATGCTCTCGATCTTGCTCTGGCCGATGCTGCGCGTGAGCCAGCTCATGGGGTGAGGTATGATGCAGAGCCCACCCTGCCTGTGCGCGGCCTCCAGGGTCTCGGCCAGGGGCCGCAGGCTCTCGACGGGCTCCTCTAGGTAGAGGGCCAGCAGGTGTCCCTCCAGGGTCGTCACCTCGGTGCCCGGCACCACCTGGAAGCGGTAGCTGCCGCGAGCGCACATCTCGCGGGCCTCCAGGCCCGGTCGCAGGTCGTCGTGCTCGGTGACGGCGATAACCGTCAGGTCCGTCTTCTGCTGGACGTGGTCCAGAAGTTCCGGCAGGTCGGCCATGCCGTCGCCGCGGGCGGTATGGATGTGCAGGTCGGCTTTGCCCAAGGCTTATCGCTTCCTAACTCAACGCGGTCCCAAAGCGAAGAGTCAACTGCCCTCCAACGTCCTCATTGTACCGCAAGCGAGGCACGGGGGGTGTCCTGCGGGCCCCACCTCTCAGCCGCCGGCGCACTCCTGCCCCCAGACGGGCTCCAGGACCATCCACTGGCCGGGGTCCCGGCGCAGATATTCCTCAAAGCGGGCCAGGATCTTCTCCGTGATGGCCCGCACGTCGTGCTCCTCATCGCCGGTGCGCTCCAGAGACAGCGGAGGTTCGATCCAGACCTCGATGCGGCCAGGCCCCTGTCTGTGGCTGAAGGCCGGTACGACCTGGGCGCCGGTGCGCACGGCCAGCATCGCGGCACCGACAGGAAAGCGGGCTGGGCAGCCGCACAAAGGCAGCAACTGGCCCGTCTTCTGTATGTCGCGGTCGCAGAGAATGGCCACCAGCTTGCCCTGGCGCAGGTAGCGGAGGGCCCCCTTGACGGACGACATGCTCACCGGTTGGTAGATGTGGCCGTGGGTGGAGCGAAGACGGTGGGTGAGGTCGGAGAGCTGCCGGGGCTGAAGGGGCTCCGTGAGCACGTAGGCGTAGATGTCGAAGGCCGCCAGGGCCTGCACGGTCAGCTCTGTGTTGCCGTAGTGAGCGCTGACCAGCACCACGCCCTCGCCCTGGGCGAGGGCGTTCTTCAGGTTTTCCATCCCGTGAACGTTCAAGTTGTGCTCCAGCAAGCGGTGGGGGTCAATGCGGGGCAGGCGGATGAGGTCGGCGTAGTAGCGGGTGACGTTGCGGAAGACCTCGCGGGCTGCCCGGGACACCTCCTTCTCGTCGGCGCCGGGCCCCAGGACGTGGCGCATGTTGTCTTTGACGTGACGGCGGAGGCGGCCCTGGAACGGGTATGACAAGTCGGCAACGGCCCTGGCGATGGCGTAGGCGGGCCGCACAGGGAGCCAGGCCAGGGTCTTGTAGACGACTAGGAGAGCAATGTACTTCCACATGGGCCCGTCACACTTGGGCCTGCCCGTCGGCTGGCGGGTGGCGACCTAAGCTCTTTGGGCGAGCGCCTGCTCAGGCTCTAGCGCCAGTTGGGGCGCTGGCCACATGGGCCGGAACATGAACCACTGGTCGGGGTACTGGCGGATGAAGCGCTCCAGGGACGACATGATCTGCTGAGTGAGCTCACGGACGTCCTGCTCCTCGTCGCCGCTGGGTTGTAGGCGCACATCGAAGTCCAGGATGGGCCGGATGAGCTCGTCGTGGCCCGGTTCCCGAGCCAGGACGGCGGGGATGACGCGGGCGCCCGTGCGAAGAGCGATGCGGGCGGGCCCCGCCGCGATTTCGGCGGGGGCGCCGAAGAAGTCCACTGCCACGCTGGCCCCCGGCGCCGGCACGTCGATGAGCAGGGCCAGGATGTCGCCCCGCCTCAGGGCTCGCAGCACGCCAGGCCCCACCCGCTCCATGGGTATGATCTTCACCCCCAAGTGGCGCCGATAGCCCTGCACCAGGTCGTTCATCTGGGGCAGCTCGAAGGTCTCGGCGATGGCGTCCACGGGGTAGCCGTAGACGGCGAGGCCGGCAGCTCCCATGTCCCAGTTGCCAAAGTGAAGAGTGACGAAAATGATCCCCTTACCCTCGGCCACGGCAGCGTTAAAACGCTCGAAGTCGTCAAAGACGATGCGGCGCCGGATGTCCTCAGGCGACATGGTGTAGAAGTGGATGAAGTCCACCACGTACTTGGAGAAGTTGCGAAGGGAGCGGCGGGCCACCCGGCCCAGCACCCGCCGGTCACTGGTGCCCAGCACGCGGGAGAGGTTCTGGTAGAGGGCTCGGCGGCCGCTCCCGTAGAAGATGTAGCAGATGTCGGCGATGATGGGGGCCACGAAGTAGCCCACCCGCACGGGGAACGGGCGGCCAAGGAAAATGATGAGCCGGAAGATCCAGTAGACGATACGGTGGACGAGCACGCTACCCCTTGGCGATGAACTTGTCGACCATGACGCGGGCCTGGTCGTCGGTGAATTGCCGGGGCGGCGACTTCATGAAGTAGGCGGAGGGGGCGATGAGGGCGCCGGCGGTGCCCCGGTCCAGGGCCAGCTTGCAGCAGCGGATGGCGTCGATGACCACTCCCGCCGAGTTGGGGCTGTCCCATACCTCCAGCTTCACCTCCACGTTCAGGGGCACATTGCCGAAGGTGGTCCCTTCCATGCGGATGTGGCACCACTTGCGGTCCAGCAACCAGGGGATGTAGTCGCTGGGGCCCACGTGGACGTCGCCCGCGGGCAGCTCGTAGTCTAGCTGGGAGGTGACGGCGCTCGTCTTGGAGATCTTCTTGGATTCCAGCCTTTCCCTCTCCAGCATGTTGAGAAAGTCGGTGTTGCCGCCAAAGTTGATCTGGTAAGTGCGGTCCAGGCGGACACCGCGGTCGCGGAAGAGGCGGGTCAGCACCCGGTGGACGATGGTGGCCCCTACCTGCGACTTGATGTCATCGCCGATGATAGGTAGACCCCGCTCCTCGAAGCGTCGCTGCCAGTACTGCTCTCGGGCGATGAAGACCGGAATGCAGTTGACGAAGCCGCAGCCCGCTGTCAGCACCTGCTCTACGTACCACTTGGTGGCCTCTTCTGCCCCCACGGGAAGGAAGTTGACCACCACGTGAGTCTCGGTGGCCTTCAGGATGCCGACGATGTCGTCGGTGGGGCCTGAGGCCTTGGTGATGATCTGCGAGAGGTACTTGCCCAGGCCATCGTGGGTCATGCCGCGGGAGACGCGGACGCCTAGAAAGGGGACGTCGGCGAAGCGATAGGTGTTGTTGGGGGGCGTGTAGATGGCCTCGGCCAGGTCCTTGCTCACCTTGTTGGAGTCGATGTCAAAGGCGGCGACGAAGTTGATGTCGCCCACGTGGTAGCCGCCCAGGTTAACGTGCATGAGGCCGGGGACAAGGGATTTCTCGTCGGCGTCCCGGTAGAAGTGGACGCCCTGCACCAGCGAAGAGGCGCAGTTGCCCACTCCGATGATGGCGACGTTGATCTTTCCCAAGGCACCGCGGGCTTGCTTCACGGCCGCTCTCCCATTGGCATTCGGCTTTCCATGCCATCCGCCAGAGGCGGCCAGACGGCCGCCCGCCACGCGCGCTATGCGGCTCTCCGTCTCCGTCCGGGCGCGTCTGCCTTTGGCAGAAGCAGTCTGTCTGTCGGCAGGCGGCGAGGGCCTCCTGGCGAGAGGAGAGCGCGGTCGCCTGGGCGACTGCGCCCTCGAATCTGCTGCATTCTAGCAGGTGCTATGGCCACCAGCAAGGGAAAGCGCAGTGATTGACGGTAAGCTGTCGTTGACCAGGGACGCGGCGAATGGGAAACTATACAAGCACCCGCCGGGCGCAGACCGGTCCGGCGGGCGCCCTTATCACCCATGCTTGCCCTGCTGGCTATTTTCGGCACTTCCTTTATAGTGTCCCTTTCGGGTGCGCTGGCGCCCGGGCCCCTGTTCACGCTCACCGTCCGCGAGACGCTCCGACGGGGCTTCTGGGCAGGGCCCGTCGTCAGCGCCGGCCATGCCATCATCGAGCTGGCCCTGGTCATCGGCCTGGCCGTCGGCCTGAAGCAGTTCCTGGAGGAGGAGGGCCCGGTGACGGCCGCCATCGCCCTGGCCGGGGGCGCTTTCCTCCTCTGGATGGGCGCTGGGATGGTGCGCAGCGCGCCCCGCCAATCGCTGAGCCTGGGGCGTGAGAGCCTGGCTCTGGTCGCATTCGGCGGCAACCCGGAGCCAGCAGCGAGCGTCCGTCGGGGATACGCGGCGAGGGTGCTGGCTGCCGCCGCCGGTAACGACCAGAGCGCGGCCTCGCCGCAGGTCGGAGCCATGGCCCTGGTCCTGGCCCCGGCGGGGGCGCTGGTTAGCATCTCCAACCCCTACTGGGTCATCTGGTGGGCCAGCGTGGGGGCGGCCTACATGTCGGAGTCCCTGGAGCAGGGAGCGGCCGGCGTAGCATCCTTCTTCACCGCCCACATCCTATCCGACTTCGCCTGGCTGACGCTGGTGGCCTTCGTCCTCGCCACCGGGCGGCGCATCATGAGCCGCGCCGTCTACCGGGGCATCCTGGTGGCCTGTGGCCTCTTCCTCCTCGTTCTGGGGGTCTACTTTCTCTACTCCGGCGTTGGTTTCCTGCGCTAGCCTCGCCGAAAGCGAAGCCCCGACCCTTGCCCCACGCCGGGATCGATGCCTGAGGGGAGTGTCTTACTTTTCGACCGGATAGCCTGCACTGATCCAGGCCTCGGTGCCGCCCTCCACGTTGTAGAGGCGGGCAAGGCCCGCCGCCGCTGCCATCTCACAGGCCAGAGCGCTGCGCTGCCCGACGGAGCAGATGAAGATGATGTCTCGATCAGGGCTTAGCTCGTTACGACGGGCGGAAACGCTGTTCACAGGTATGTGCTGAGCGCCGGGGATGTGCCCGTTCCGGTACTCCCAGTCCTCCCGCACGTCGATGACCTGAACGCCGCCGTTCTCCATCATGCGCCTGACCTCGGTGGGGCCGAGACGGGTGAACGGCTCCCTCGGATCCTTGCGGACCATGCTGCGCCTCCGGGACAATCTGGAGTTACTAGACCTATTTTATCATCAAGGTCTGCCTGGGTGCCAGTGCCTCCAGGCTGTGCGGGGAGCGCGCTTGGTCGGGCGTTAGGTTGTCCTTTCCAGACTCTCGCGCTGGGGGGGGGTCGGCGCATCGGCGGGGGCGCGGAGGTAGAAGATGTCCTGGAAACGCAGGCCGAGCAGCCACATGGCGATGAGGCCCGTGAAGCTGACCCACAGGATGTTGAGAAGGTGGGTAGCGATGGCATAGCCTCCGGCTAGGGAACGCGACACGCCCAGGATAGCCACCACCTCGGCCACCGCCACCTCGTAGGGCCCCACGTTGGAGGGTGCCATGGGTATGGACATGACCATGTTGGCCGCGATCATGATCATCAGGTAGGAGCCGAAGGAGAGATGCAGCCCGAAGCCGAGGCCGAAGAGCCAGAACATCAGCCCCTCCAGGAGCCAACCCGCCAGGGAGAGGGCCATCACCTCGCCGCCGATCCGGGGGTGGCGCAGGGCCGCCAGGCCCTCCACGAAGGGCGGCAGTGTATCGGCGATGGCCCGGCGCGCCCTTTCCGGCAGCCAGCGCAGCCAGCGGCCCGGCTGCCAGCCCGCGGGCAGCGAGATGTGAGCGCCGAAAACGGCCAGCAGCAGGCCGGCCCCCACAGCCCCGAGCATCGCCCAGACGAAATCGTTGAGGGTCTCCGGCACGTCCAGCAGCGCCACACCGACCAGCGCCAGCACGGCGAAAGTGACGCCGTCCAGGAGCGTCTCGGTGATGAAGACACTGGAGGTGAGGCCGGGCCGGGAGATGCCGTGACGCTGGGCCGGCACCTGCACCCGCAGCACGTCGCCCAGGCGGAGGGGGAGGACGTTGTTCGCCATGTTCGACACCAGGATGGTGCCGAAAAGGGTGGGCACCGGCGGCTGGCCGAGCCGTGCGAGCATCACCCGCCAGCGCACGGCGAAGACTAGCTTGGCCAGGGAGAAGAGAGCGAGGGCGGGCAGGGCGTAGACATAGTTCACGTCGGTGAGGGTCCCCAGGGCGGCGGCGATGTCCACGCGCCAGACCAGGAACCCTACCAGGCTGCCGCTGATGGCTAGCCGCACCAGCAGGCGCCGCTGGCGGCGGACGGGCTCCCAGACGTTAAGGAGGACGCTCACGGCGCCCACAAACTACCACATTTTCGACCTTTCGTGTCATGTTGCGCCGAGGCCCGTTCGCAGACAGGCTGGCTCGTGGCCCGCACGGGCTTCCCTTCTTGCGGCGTACGCCTTACCATACGGGCGCCATCCGGGAGAGGCGATAAGCTTTCTGCCAGGTGCGTAGGCACCAGCAAGTAGCCCGAAGGG
>CAZSSQ010000070.1:4924-12817 GCA_964609465.1 uncultured Dehalococcoidia bacterium | reverse complement strand
TCCGAGCCGGAGATCGTAGCCGCTGTGGAGACGGACAAGCCCTGGACGGTGGACCAGGTGTCGCAGCTCGTGAGCAAGCCGGTGACGGCGAACCTGGTGAACGAGTGGCCGCTCCAGCCACCAAAGGAAGGCTAGCCGCCATCGACCAGCATACGGAGAGGGCCCCTGCACTACCGCCGGGGCCCTCCGCTGTGAGCACATGGTACAATCGAGGCTCAGGAATGCCTAGACCTGGCGGAATCCGTACTAAAGCTTATCAGCCAGACAATCGACTTCTAGGTCGAGTCGTCGAGGCCATCGTGCGAGCCTACGACCCCCCGCGGGTCATCGTCTTCGGTTCCTTCGCCCGCGGCGACACGCATGAGGGGAGCGACCTGGACCTGATCGTGGTGAAGGACACCGACGAACGCTTCTTCGACCGCATCGGCCGCGTACGTGACGCCGTCCATGGCCCGGGCCTGGATGTCCACCCCCTCGTTTACACGCCGACTGAGATGGGGGAGATGCTGACCAGCGGCAACAGCTTCCTTGAGACGGCCCTGGCGGAGGGTGCGGTAGCGTACGAGCGCAATTCGACTGGAGAGCACCTGGCCAGGCCCCGCAGCCGCCGACGGAGGGGTAGCACGGCCCCCAGTGTCAGGTAGCGAAGCACGCCGGCGGCGAGGGCCCGCCCGAGGAAGCGCAGAGGGCGCCGTTGTCTACTGACTACTGAGGCATGAGAGGTTGAGCGCCAGAAAGCAGCCCTGGGTCCACCTGGCCACCGCCCCCGACCAGCTCACCGCCGAGATGTGGGTCGAGCTGCTGCGGGGCCAGGGCATCCCGGCCATGATCAGGCCCCAGGACGCCGTCTCCTTCCTGGGGCTCTCTACCATGGCCTGCCAGGTGCTCGTACCGAGAGACCACCTGGCCGAGGCAATGCAGCTCCTCCAGCAGCAGACGGAGGGATCGGGCCTGAGCCAGCCCTAGGAGCGAGACATGGAACGTCTCCACGCCTCTAGCGTCTCTTGGGCTTTCAGGGCCTTCCTGATCTTCGCCGCTCTGGCGGCCGTCCTTCTGGCCGCCTGCTCCGGCTCCTCCAGCCAGGGGTCCGAGGGCGGAGTACAGGTCCAGCAGCTCGCTAGCGCCACCGCCACCATTCGACACGCGCCCAGCGCGACGCCGGCGCCCAGCCTGACGCCAGCGCCGCCTTCGCCCACTCCCCAGCCCCCAACGCCGACGACGGCCCCAGCCACGGCTACGGCCGAGCCCACAGCCGAAGAGACGTCCATACCGGCGCCGGAGCCACCCACCGCCACGCCCGTTACCTCCTCACCAGCGCCACCGGCAACAGTAGGCGTGACCCTGGCGGCACCGCAGGTCCCCCAGGGCGGCGCCACGGTGGTACAGATGGTGAGCGCCTCGGCAGCGGCCGCCGTCGCCGACTTCGCCGGCCGCCAGTATCCGCTCCTGGCCAGCGAGGGCACCTTCTGGGGCGTCCTGGGCGTGCCCGCCAACCAGCCTCCAGGGGAATACCCCGTGCTGGTGACCCTGATGACCGCCGACGGCCGCGCCCTCCACCAGATGCAGGCCAGTCTGACAGTGACGGCGGCCGCCTTCCCGGTCGAGTACGTCCAGCTAGACCCGGCGGTGGCTGCTCTCCTGGACCCCGCCATCGTGATGGAGGAGATCGAGCACCGCGCCGCCATCTACGCCGCCTTCACCCCGGAAAGACTGTGGTCGGGGCCTTTCCTCCTGCCGGTGCAGGGGCCCATCACCGGCGTCTACGGGGCCGGTCGCAGCTACAACGGCGGCCCCGTGACGGACTACCACCACGGCACGGACATCGGGGCCGAGGAGGGAACGCCGGTGGTGGCCGCCAACACGGGCCGCGTCGCCTTCGTCGGCGACCTGTCGGTGCGAGGCCGCAGCGTCATTCTGGACCACGGGGCGGGCGTCTTCAGCGCCTATCACCACCTGGCAGAGGTGGCCGTGGTCCAGGGGCAGCTCGTCACCAAGGGGGACCTGGTGGGGACAGTGGGGCATACGGGCCTGGCCGAGGGCCCTCACCTGCACTGGGAGATCGTGGTGCGGGGGGTGGAGGTAGACGCCCTCCCCTGGACGCAGGCCGAATACGGGCCCCTACCAACCGGCTGAGCACGCAATCAACCCGTAGCCGAGGCTTTCCAGCCTAGGCTGCGCATATGTGGCCAGGCTAGAAAGGCTGGCCTACGCGCTTGCGCAACACTCTCCGAAGACTCAGGAACCCAGCTCGCCCAGCTCGTAGAGGACGGCGGCGGCGGAAACGATGCCCGCCGTCTCCGAGCGCAGGATACGCCGGCCCAGCGACACCACCTGCGCCCCGGCCCGGCGGGCCAGGGCCACCTCGTCGGCGGCGAAGCCTCCCTCCGGCCCGATGAGGACGGCGACCGTGGGACGCTCCGCGGCCTCGAGGGCGGGCCGGGCCCGACGCAGGGCGGCGGCGAGGCCCAGGGCCTCCTCGCCCTCCCAGGGCAGGAGGCGCAGGTCCGCAGCCTCCGCCAGGGCTTCCTTCAGACCCTCAGCGGGCAAAACCTCGGGCAGCACGCAACGCCCGCACTGCTCGGCCGCCTCGCGTACCACACGGCGCCAGCGCTCCGGCCGCCCCGGACGCCCCGGCGCCGCCCGCGCGACGTTCCGCCGCGACAGCAACGGCACGAAGGCAGCCACACCCAGCTCCGTCCCCTTCTCCAGCACCCAGTCGAACCGCTCGCCCTTGAGCAGCGACTGATAGAGCACGAGGCGCACCCGCGGCTCGGGCCGGCCTGGGCGCCGGGCCACCACCGTGCCGGTCACTCGGTGAGGCCCCACGGCGTCCAGCCGCGTCTCGTGCTCCAGGCCGCTCCCATCCAACAGGACGACGGCGGCGCCAGCCTCGAGACGGAGAACGCGGGATAGGCGACGCGCCAGGTCGCCCTCCAGGCGCACCTCGTTGCCGGAGAAGACATCAGAGGAAATGAAGAAGCGATCCGCACTCATGGCGCCGTACAGATCAGGGCGCACCAGCCATCGCGGCCCATGCGCTCAAGGATATCGAGCCCCGCCTTCTCCAGGGCGCCGCGGCAGACCTCTACCGAGGCGTCGCCGATGCCGCTGGCGACAAGCGTGCCTCCCGGCGCCAGGGCACGCGCCAGGGCCGGGGCCATCTCAGCCACGCCGGCGCTACTGATATTAGCCAGGACCATGTCGAAGCGGGGCACGTCCCCGCCTGGAAAGGGCCCGGCGGCACCCAAGCTCCCCTCCAGCACCTGCACCTGGCCCTCGACGCCGTTGGCGGCGACGTTCTGCCGGGCAACGTCCACAGCCGCGGGGTCGAGGTCGAGGGCAATAACCCGCGCCGCGCCCAGCAGCGCCGCCGCTATGGCCAGGATGCCGGAGCCCGTGCCCAGGTCGAGCACCCAGGCGGGGGCCCGCATCTCCTGGCCGGGGCGCAGGCGGCCCTCCAGCGCCTCGAGGCAGAGGCGGGTCGTGGGGTGCTGGCCGGTGCCGAAGGCCATGCCCGGGTCGAGCCGGATGACCACCTCCTCCGCGCGCGGCGCATACTCGATCCAGGTGGGGCAAACGACCAGCCTTCGGCCCACCCTTTCAACGCCGAAGAAGCGCTTCCAGGCCTCCGCCCACTCCTCCTCCCGGCGCCAGCGGGTGCGGAGGGCGGAGGACAGGCCCAGGGCAGCCAGCTCCCGCCGGAGGGCGCGCCGGCGCTCGGCCAGGTCGCGCTGGCGGGGAAGATAGGCACGTACCGTCGCCGGCCGCCCGGGGTCTAAAGCGTAGCTTTCCTGCCCATCCGCCGGCAAGATGGGCTCTTCGATGCTGACGCCACCGGGGCAGTAGCGACGCAGCACCTCGGCGGCCGCCTCCACATCGGCGGCGGGGACCAGGAGCGTGAACTCGAGCCAGTCCAAGGTAGAATAGAGGGCGCCCTACCCCAGGGCGTCGCGGATCTTCTCCAAGAGACCCTTCTCGTCCTGAGGCGTGACTTGGGCGCCCAAAGACTCGGCCAGCTTGAGCAGGAGCTGCCTCTGCTCCTCTGAGAGGCGGATCGGCGTCACGACCTGCACCCGTATCAGCATGTCGCCCCGACCCGAACTGCGCAGATGAGGAACGCCGAGGCCTCTGAGGCTGAAGACCTCGCCGCTCTGGGTGCCGGGCGGCATGCGGAACGGCCTGGGGCCGTCCAAGGTAGGGACCTCCACCTCATCACCGAGGGCCGCCTGTGCGAAGTTGATGGACAGGTCGTAGATGATGTCGTACTCGTCGCGCCGGAAGAAGGCGTGGTCCCGCACACGCAAGAGGACGTAGAGGTTACCCCGAGGACCACCGTAGCGCCCCATCTCGCCCTCGCCGGACAGGCGCATCTGGGAACCGCCTTCGACGCCGGCGGGGATGCTCACCTTGAGGCGGCGGCTGGCCTTCTCGCGGCCAGTGCCCCGGCAGCGGCGGCACGGCTGCTGGACGACATGCCCTTCGCCCCCACAACG
This sequence comes from uncultured Dehalococcoidia bacterium, assembly GCA_964609465.1. Classification (GTDB taxonomy): domain Bacteria; phylum Chloroflexota; class Dehalococcoidia; order DSTF01; family JALHUB01; genus CAVSBT01. The sequence goes on along the minus strand of CAZSSQ010000070.1, from coordinate 8,324 downwards.
GCCGCAGGGTGCGATGTGGACGAACTGGCCGAAGATGCTGCGCTGCACGCGTCGCACCTCGCCGCTGCCGCCACAGGAGGGGCACCTCTCCACATCGGTGCCGGGCTCTGCGCGCAGGCCCTGGCACGCCGAGCAGAGCTCGGTGCGCTCTACCTCGATCTCCTTCTCACAGCCGAAGACGGCTTCCTCAAAGGAGATAATCAGGCCGGCACGCAGGTCGGCGCCCCGCTCCACGCTGCGCTGACGGGCGGAGCTGGCGCCGAAAAAGGCGTCGAAGATGTCACCGAAGCCACCGAAGCCGAAGCCCTCGAACGCACGCGCGAAGGCGCCCTCGGCTCCCGCGTGGCCGAAGCGATCGTAGGCTGGCCGGCGCTCGGGGTCGGAGAGCACCTCGTAGGCCTCGTTTATCTCCTTGAAGCGCTCCTCCGCACCCTCGTCCCGGTTGCGATCGGGATGATACTGCATGGCGAGCCGCCGGAAGGCGCGCTTGATCTCCGCCTGACCGGCGCCCCGGGGAACCCCGAGAACCTCATAGTAGTCGCGCTTGCTCACCATAGCTCGATTCAGAAGCGAGACCGGATTGGCCGCACAGACATTGTAGCAAATGGGCGGCTGGTGCTCTACGCTTCGACATGGCGTCGGCCGCTTCCCCGGGCTGTGCAGGACAAGGCGGGCCGGGTAGCGTCAAACGGGCCTGCCAGGGGAGTTGGCAGCAGCAGGCCGACTGAGCGGTGGCCCAGTCGGCCTGCGTAATGCGAGGGGCGTAAGGCTAGCGAGCGTGCCTGCGTGCGCGGCGTCGTGCCGCCTTTGCTTGTGCGAGGCGTCTCGCCTCCGGCTTCGAAATGAAATGGCGCTTCATCTTCGCCTCGCGGAGAATACCGTCCCTCTGAACGGCTTGTCGGAACCTTGTTAGCAGGTGCTCCTGCGACTCGCCGTCCCGAAGCTCGACAAACACAAAGATACCCTCTCCTGGCACGGGCTGGCACTCTTGAGCTGCTTGCCTGTGCTGCGGGGATGAGAGCTATGCCAGGCCCTTACCAGCGGGTACGTGTCGGCGTTCGCTTTGCGAAGCAATCCCGGCAGTAGACCGGGCGGTCACCTCGGGGCTCAAAGGGTACCTCAGTCTGCTGGCCGCAGTCGGCGCAGACCGCCGGGTACATCTGGCGTTCGCCCGAGCCATAGCCGCCGCCGCCGCGGTAGCCACCTCCGCCCTCGCGCCCACCCTGGCGCCCGGCCTTGCGGGCCTGCCGGCAGGAAGGACAGCGCTTGGGCTCGTTGGTGAACCCGCGGGTTGCGTAGTACTCCTGGTCCTCGGCCGAGAATGTGAACTCGGCCCCACACTCCACGCAGGTAAGGGACTTGTCGGTGTAGGACACTCGACGACCTCCTTAGAATGTACTGTTCCTTGTCGTCGAGTGCCAAGCGAAGAGCGCTTCGCAGGGGACTGATGACGAGGACACTTCTGGAGTATTGTCACACAAAGCCGCACCAAGCGCAAGATCGTTGTACTCGTCCGGTAGCGTAACCTTCTGTCTGCAAAAGCGGGGGCGTACCCTTTGCAGCAAGAGGCAAGAAGAAAGGCTGCGAAAGGAGAACGCCCGTGGTGAGCATAAAGCCTTTGAACAAGTTGACGCGGGCAGGCCTCTCGGCTTTCCGTCCTGCCCGCACGTGCCGTTTGGGAAAGGACCCAAATTTTCCTCCGCCACTCGTCATAAAAGGCTTGATCCCCTTGGCGAGCGCCTGCTATTCTTCGGGCCGTCCAGCCGCCGGCAAGACCCCTATTCGTTCACCTCGGGGACGGCGCTCCGGCCGGGCTCCGATCATGCCGTATTGTGGCGCGGCACCCTCCTGGGGGCTGCTACCGGCGACTTCCCGGACAGATCCTGGGGAGAGTCACTCAGGCCTGGCAATTGAGACACTGAGCCGCGACAGCTCTGTCGCTGGCGAGGGGGGGATGTGTGCGCCTGAAGCCGGCGCACGCCAGGCTAGAGTGGTCAGAGACGGAAGAGGAACCCCCTTTGGAGGATGCTTCAGCCAGCCGCCTGTGGGAAACGGCCCTCGGGCGACTCCAGCTTCAGGTAACGCGCCCCAACTACGACACCTGGCTTAAGGACACCGTCGGCCTGCGCTTCGAAGAGAGCTGCTTCGTCGTCGGCGCCCCCAGCGACTTCGCCACGGAGTGGCTCAACACACGCCTGCGGCCCCTCATCGGCAAGGTCCTGACCGCGCTAACCGGGCAGGCCCTCGACGTCGGCTTCGAGGTGCTGGGGGCAGCGCGCCTCCCCCAGGAAGCCGCCCTCGCCATCAGCCGCGGGTCAGCCACCGCCACCAAGCCTGGCTGGCCTCGACCCCGGCTCAACCCCGCCTTCACTTTCGACGCCTTCGTTGTCGGGAGCTGCAACCGCCTGGCCCACGCCGCCGCCATGGCCGTCGCCAGCGCCCCCGGCGGCACCTACAACCCACTCCTTATCTGCGGCGGGACCGGCCTCGGCAAGACCCATCTTCTGCATGCCATAGCCCAGGAGGCCGTTCGCTCCGACCTGCCCGTGGTCTGCGTCTCCGCAGAGCAATTCACGACCGAGTTTGTGACTGCCGTGCGGGACCACCACACTGACGAGTTCCACTATCGCTATCGCGGCCCCGACATTCTTCTTGTCGACGACGTGCAGTTTCTCCAGGGAAAGAACCAGACGCAGATCGAGTTCTACCACGCCTTCGATGAGCTTCACAGCTCAGGCCGGCAGCTCGCCCTCACCTGCGATCGTTCCCCCCAGGATCTCCAATCCCTCGACCACAGGCTCCGCTCCCGGCTCCAGGGCGGCCTCATCGCCGACCTCAAGCCCCCTAACCTCCACACCCGTATGGCCATCCTCTACGCCAAGGCCGACGTCCAGGGCCTCCGCATCGGCACTGATGTCCTCGAGTTCCTCGCCAGCCGGCTCCCCGACAACGTCCGCGAGCTCGAGGGAGCCCTCACCCGCTTCGCCGCCTACGCCCGCGTCACCCACCGACCGCTCACTCTAGAACTTGCTGCTGCTGCTCTGGAAGACGTCACCTCAGACCTCCCTCCGCCTCTGCCCACACCCGAGGCCATTCTTGTCGCCGTCTGCCGCCACTTCAACCTCAGCCGCCAGCTCCTCGCTGGCCGCGACCGCGACCGCCCCCTGACGTATGCTCGCCAGATCGCTATGTACCTTCTCAGAGAAGAGGCACGCCGCCCCCTCACAGAGATCGGCCGTCTCCTCGGCGGCCGAGACCATGCTACCATCCTCCACGGCTGCGCCAAGATCAGCAAGGAGTTCAACCTCTTCCCAGAGACGCGCCAGCACGTCGAGTGCTTGCGCCGTACCCTGCGACACCAGACGGCCGCCTGACCTGTGGATACCCTGTTGAAAACACC
>CAZSSQ010000070.1:0-4824 GCA_964609465.1 uncultured Dehalococcoidia bacterium | reverse complement strand
TGGTTGATGCTCGATAGGGTGGAGATAGAGGTGGAGGCAGGCGCTGGCGGGAACGGGGTGGTGAGCTTTCGCCGCGAGAAGTACGTGCCTAGGGGTGGGCCTGATGGTGGCGATGGTGGTCGTGGTGGCAGCGTTGTGTTGGTGGCAAGCCCTGCCCTGACGACTTTGGCTGGCTTCCGACGACGGCGGCGCTATCGTGGGGAACGTGGTCGGCATGGTGAGGGCGGGAAGCGGCATGGCCGCAGTGGGGAGGATTTAGTGATCCGGGTTCCTGTGGGCACGATCGTGAGACGGGTCGGGGGCGGGGGGGCGGGTGAGGTGGTAGCTGACCTAACAGTACCTGGAGAGCGAGTGGTGGTGGTTAGAGGAGGTAAAGGCGGTCGGGGTAACGCGCGCTTCACCACGTCAACGCATCAGGCCCCTCGCATAGCGGAGCATGGCCAGAGGGGAGAGGAGGCCCGCCTGCTGCTTGATCTGAAGCTACTATCAGACGTGGGTATCGTGGGGCTGCCTAACGCTGGCAAGTCAACACTGTTGCGGGCCGTGTCGGCTGCTCGGCCTAAGGTGGCCGATTATCCGTTCACGACGTTGGAGCCGGTGCTGGGTGTGGTGGAGGTGGGCTATGACTCCTTTGTCCTTGCTGACCTGCCGGGCATCATTGAGGGGGCGCATGAGGGTGTAGGGCTGGGCCACCAGTTCTTGCGTCACGTGGAGCGGACGCGGGTCTTGGTGCATCTCGTGGATGGCTCACAGCCGGATCCTGTGGCAGATCTCGAGACTCTGAATCGGGAGCTAACGTGGTACAGCGAGGAGCTGGGCCGGAAGGGGCAGCAGGTGGTGGTGAATAAGGTAGACCTGCCAGAGGTGCGCGCCGGCCGGGCAGAACTGGACGCAAGGCTCAGGACGCAGGGGCATGATCCTCTCTTCATCTCGGCCGCCACGGGCGAGGGAGTACCGGATCTGCTGCGGCGTCTGCTTGATCTCCTGTCGGTGATAGAGGTGCCGGCGCCGCCGGCGGCAGAGGTGCCCGTGCTGCGGCCCAGGGGCAGGCAGCCGCGTGTCACCGTGATCAAGAGGGAGGGCCTGTTCGTGGTGGAGGGGGAGGGCCCGGTGTCGGTGGTGGAGATGATGGGCCTGGAGAGTGAAGAGGCTCGGCTGGAGGTGCGACGCCGCCTGACCCGCATGGGGGTAGTGTCGGCCCTGCGCCGCGCTGGGATTCGCGCCGGTGACCGGGTGCGCTTCGGCACAGTGGAGATGGAGTGGCAAGATTGAGGCTGGGCGTCCTCGGCGGCACCTTTGACCCGCCCCATGTGGGCCACCTCATCCTGGCTGAGGAGGCCCGAACGCGTCTCCAGCTCGAGAAGGTGCTCTTTGTGCCCGCCGGTGACCCCTGGCGCAAGGGTGGCCAGGAGGTCACGCCCGCCCAGCATCGGCTGGCCATGGTGCGGCTGCTGCTGGCGTCAGACCCCTACTTTGAGGTCTCGACGCTGGAGGTGGAGCGCGAGGGCCCATCGTACACGGTCGACACCCTGGAGTCTCTTCACCAGCAGTACGGGCTGGAGCTGGAGCTCTACTTCATCCTCGGAGAGGACGCCCTGCACGACCTCCCGAGCTGGAAGGAGTCGGCGCGCATCATATCGCTCGCCTGGCTGGCGGTGGCGCCCCGTCCGGTCGAGAGGGGAACGGCGACTGCCCACCTGCAGGCCACCGTGCCCGGCCTCTCAGAGCGCATCGTCCCTCTGCCCATGCCGATCATCGACATCAGCTCGACAAGCCTCCGCGAGCGGGCCAGGGCTGGCCTCAGCCTGCGCTACCTGGTTCCCCTGGGCGTCGAAGAGTACATTCGCCGCCACGGCCTGTACGGGGCAGCTTAGGACCGCGGGGCAGGAGCTTGCGTGGTAGGGGCGCCCCTACGCTCTCAAGCCAGGCCGATCCAGCGTTCGTCGAAGCGGGAGAGGCCCTCCTCGCGGGCGATGCGCAGCGCCTCCACCAGCTCGGCGTGGGTGATGGGGCGGCTGAGCTGCGGGTGCTGCCAGGCGCGGTTGTCGGGGCGGTACTGGCCCATAACGTTGACGTAGGTGTGTGGGGAGACCTCGTGGGCCAGGAAGTGGGCCACCTCGCGAGTGCCGGCCAGGCCCTCGGGGAGCACGAGGTGCCGCACGAGGACGCCCCGCACGGCTAGGCCCTCGGCCGAGATGACCAGGTCCCCCACCTGGCGGTGCATCTCCTTAATGGCGGCTCGGGCCACCTGCCAGTAGTCCCTCACCAGCGATAGCTTCCCCGCCACGCGGTCGTCGGAGTACTTGGCGTCCGGCATGTAGATATCGACGATGCCGTCCAGGAGGTGCAGGCTCTCCGGGGAGTCGTAGGCGCTGGTGTTGTAGACGAAGGGCAGCCGCAGTCCGTGCTGGCAGGCGATGTGGGCGGCCTTGATGATCTGGGGCACGTAGATGGAGGGGGAGACCAGGTTGATGTTGTGGCAGCCCTGCCCCTGGAGGGCGAGCATCATCACCGCCAGCTCCTCCTCGCTGACGACACGGCCCTGGCGGGCCTGGGAGATCTCCCAGTTCTGGCAGAAGAGGCAGGACAGGTTGCAGGAGGAGAAGAAGATGGTGCCCGAGCCGCACCGGCCGCGCAGGGGGTCCTCCTCCCCGTGGTGGGCGTGGAAGGAGAAGACCACCGCCCGGTCCTTCACCCGGCAGAAGCCCACCCTGGGCGAGTCGCGGTCCGTGCGGTCGACCTTGCAGTAGCGGGGGCAGACGCGACAGGGGCTGCCCAGCAGCCCCCAGGCCGCCTCGATGCGCTCCTGCCACTCAGGCTCGGTGAGAGAAAGGTAAGCCGGTGTCATGGCTCTGATGGGGCCTAGCTCGATGGCAGCTCTAGGAGCTGGAGTTCTTCCAGGGGGAAGTCGCGGATGTTGGCTGTCACCAATGTGGCGTCGTTGGCGATGGCGGCGGCAGCGATCATGGCGTCTGGCAGATGGATGGCCACGCCCCGGCGGGCGGCATCGAAGCGGATTGTCCCAGCCAGCTCCGCGACCTGTGGCGGGATCTCCAGGTAGTGGAGACTGTCGATCAGCTCTCGTGCCACCGGCCGCTGCCGTTCGGGCAGTCCGGCGAAGAGCTCGGCGACGTTGATGGCGCAGACGGCCGGCGTGTGCCCCTCGTCCACCAGGCGTTCAAGGAGGAGACGGACGCCCTCTCGACCCCGGAAGTAGTCAATGAGGACCGTCGTGTCCAGGAGGTACGTCGTCACTGCCCCAGATCCGCTTCAGCCGTTCGTCGCTGGCTGCTCTGATCTTCCTGACCCAGTCATACGCCTTCTCCGGCGTCTCCCACTCTGGAGGCAGCTTGCCTTTCAGAGCACCGGCGGTCTTTTCCAGCGCCTTTCGCAGCCGCTCTCGCTTCATGCGCTGTCCCACGGCGTCCTCGATGAAGGCGCTGCGCTTGCGTCTACCCACCAGCTCGTCGATCTGGCGCACCAGCTCCGCTGGCAGCACCACGTGAGTCCTGACGGTCCCGTCTCTGGTCATCGCCCTTGTTCCCCGAGGCTACAGTACCACAGCCTGTGGGACTTGTAAAGCCCACACAGCAGGGCTCCGCGCGGAGCCGCAGCGGGCGGAGAAGGCGGTGGTGGTCTCGAAGCGGAGGGCGGGCATGGGACCAGAGGAACTAGGAACTTGGAACTGGGGGCTGGGTGGGGCCTGGTTCCTGGCCCCATCACTACACGTCCAGGTTGCGTACCTGGGCGGCGTGGGACTGGATGAACTTCTTGCGCGGCTCCACCTCTTCGCCCATGAGCTCGGAGAAGACGCGCTCCGCCTCCATCGCGCTCTCGATGTCGACGCGGAGGAGGGTGCGCCGCTCGGGGTCCATAGTGGTCTCCCAGAGCTGCTCCGGGTTCATCTCCCCCAGGCCCTTGTAGCGCTGGATGTTGACGCTGCGGCCGTCCTTCTGGCGGGCCAGGAAGTCGTCCTTCTCCTTCTCGGTGTAGGCCCAGAGGTGGTTCTTGCCGGCCGAGACGCGGTAGAGGGGCGGCTGGGCGATGTAGAGGTGGCCCTCCATGATGACCTCTGGCAGATGGCGGAAGAAGAAGGTGAGGAGGAGGGTTCGGATGTGGGCGCCGTCGACGTCGGCGTCGGTCATGATGATGACCCGGTGATAGCGCAGCTTCGAGAGGTCGAAGTCCTCGTCGATGCCGGCCCCTAGGGCCCTGATGAGGGCGGCGATCTCATTGTGGGCGAAGATCTTGTCCTTGCGGGCCTTCTCCACGTTCAGGATCTTGCCCCGCAGGGGAAGGATGGCCTGGAAGCGGCGGTCGCGCCCCTGCTTGGCGGAGCCGCCGGCGGAGTCGCCCTCCACCAGGTAGAGCTCGGAGCGGGAGGGGTCGCGGTCGGAGCAGTCGGCCAGCTTGCCGGGGAGCATGGAGCCATCGAGGGCGCCCCGGCGTATCACCAGGTCGCGGGCCCGGCGGGCGGCCTCGCGGGCGCGGGCGGCCGTGAGGCACTTCTCGATGATGCCGCGGCCCTCCTGGGGGTGCTCCTCCAGGTAGATGGCCAGCTCCTCGGCTACGGCGCTCTCCACCTGGGCCTTCACCTCCTGGTTGCCCAGGCGGGTCTTGGTCTGCCCCTCGAACTGGGGCTCGGGGAGCTTGACGCTGACCACGGCCACCAGCCCCTCGCGCGCGTCCTCGCCCGAGAGGTTGGCGTCGTCCTCCTTGAGTATCTTCTGCTTGCGGGCGTAGTCGTTGAGGACGCGGGTGAGGGCGCTGCGGAAGCCGGTGAGGTGGCTGCCGCCGTCGGGCGTATTGATGCAGTTGGCGAAG
>CAZSSQ010000069.1:0-13059 GCA_964609465.1 uncultured Dehalococcoidia bacterium | reverse complement strand
ATAATGGAGTACACCCGCAAGGGCGTATAGATTAGTCTAGACAAGGTCCCCAGATTCAGTCTGGGGTTCCTTGTCATATACGCTAGGCCACGCACTTCCTCAGGTCTGCCAGGCTCTTCGCCGCATTCACCACCGCAGCCGCGTCCATCACTACGAGGCTCAGCCCCACGTCCCGCCATGCCTTCGCCAGCCGTAACCCTCATCACGCAAGGGGTCGCGATGCGACTTCCTGCACCGGGTGCTGCCGAGCCAGGGGGCAACCGGCACGGTGGTCAACGGAACAACTTCACATGCCAGCCGTAGGGGTGGAGCTTCAGCTCCGCCCAGGGCCGACCTGAAGGTCGGCCCCTACGAGGTCTGCCTCCCGTCTTCAACCCGCGGACGAGGCGCCGGCGTCGCAGCGCGCGAAGCACCCGGATGAAAGCACGGATGCATCCCTTCGAAGCTCGACAGGACACATTCCAGCTAGAACGATGGCGCCAGAGGAAGCTTTCCACCCATGGCAGTCGCTGGCAGGGCCTCAGTGGCCCTCAACCCCCTTGCGCCGATGATGGCCCTGCGTTAAGATGCCCATGGTTAGCACTCTCTCGTCGAGAGTGCTAAGGCTTCTGAGGCCGCATCTCCACACTTCTAGGCAGGGAGGTTCTATCGTGCCAGCCAAGACTGCGACCAAGAAGGCCAGCAAGACCAAGCTGGTCCCCCTCGGCGACCGTATCGTCATCAAGCCGGTGGTGCAGGAGGAGGTCCTGGCCAGCGGCATCGTCATCCCCGACACGGCCAAGGAGAAACCCCAGCAGGGCGAGGTGATGGCCGCCGGGCCGGGCCGCCTGGACGAGAACGGCAAGCGCATCCCCATGGAGGTCCGAGTCGGGGACCGCGTCCTCTATGCCAAGTACACCGGCCAGGAGGTCAAGATCGAGCAGGAAGAGTACATTGTCCTCTCCGAGAAGGACGTCCTCTGCAAGGTGCAGCTCTAGCCCCCTGCGTCTCGGAGAGAAGCGAGAAAGGTAAGCCCTATGGCTAAGCAACTCATATTCAGCGAGGAAGCGCGACGTTCCCTCAAGGCCGGCGTCGACGCCCTGGGCGACGCCCTCAAGGTGACCCTGGGGCCCCGCGGCCGCACTGTCGTCCTGGACAAGAAGTTCGGCCCGCCGGCCATCGTCAACGACGGCGTCTCCATCGCCAAGGAGATCGAGCTCCAGGACCCCTTCGAGAACATGGGGGCCCAACTGGCTAAGGAGGTGGCGACCAAGACCAACGACGTCGCCGGCGACGGTACCACCACCGCCACCGTCCTCGCCCAGGCCATCGTCCGCGAAGGGGTGAAGAACGTGGCCGCCGGCGCCAACCCCATGGCCCTCAAGCGCGGCCTGGAGAAGAGCGTCGAGGCCGTCGTTGATGCCCTGCGCGACATGGCCCGCCCCGTGGCCGGCAAGGAGCAGATCGCCCAGGTGGCCTCCATCTCCGCCGTCGACCAGGAGGTAGGCGACCTCATCGCCGACGTCATGGAGAAGGTGGGCAAGGACGGCGTCATCACCGTCGAGGAGTCCAAGGGCCTGCACATGGAGACGGAGTTCGTGGACGGCATGCAGCTCGACCGCGGCTACGTCTCCCCCTACTTCGTCACCAACACCGAGCGCATGGAGGCCGTCCTCGAGGAGCCCTACATCCTCGTCACGGACAAGAAGATCTCGGCCGTGGCCGACATCCTCCCCGTCCTGGAGCGGGCTCTCCAGATGACCAAGACCCTGGTTATCATCTGCGACGACTGTGACGGCGAGGCCCTGGCCACCCTGGTGGTCAACAAGCTGCGGGGCACGATCAACGCCCTCGTGGTGAAGGCCCCCGGATTCGGCGACCGGCGAAAGGCCATGCTGGAGGACATCGCCATTCTCACCGGCGGTACCTTCATCACCGAGGAGATGGGCCGCAAGCTGGACAACGCCCAGGTGGCCGACCTCGGCCGCGCCCGCCGCGTGGTGGCCAGCAAGGAGGACACCACCATCATCGAGGGCTTCGGCAGCGACGAGGCCATCCAGGCCCGCATCAAGCAGATCAAGGCCCAGGTCGAGGACACCACTTCCGAGTTCGACCGGGAGAAGCTCCAGGAGCGGCTGGCCAAGCTGGCCGGCGGCGTGGCTGTCGTCAAGGTGGGGGCCGCCACCGAGGTAGAGCTAAAAGAGAAGAAGCTGCGCGTGGAGGACGCTCTCTCCGCCACGCGGGCCGCCGTGGAGGAGGGCATTGTGCCCGGCGGCGGCGTCGCCCTCCTGCGCTGCCAGGGCGCCCTGGACAAGCTGGAGAAGGATCTGGAGGGCGACGAGAAGACGGGCGCGCTCATCCTGCGCAAGGCGGTGGAGGAGCCGATGCGGCTCATCGCCGAGAACGCCGGCCGCGAGGGCTCCGTGGTCGTCGACGCCGTGCAGAAGGCGAAGAAGCCGGACGAGGGCTACGACGCCGTCCGTGACGACTACGCCAACATGTTCGAGCGGGGCATCGTCGACCCGGTCAAGGTGGTGCGCGCGGCCCTCGAGAACGCCGCCAGCATCGCCGCCATGGTGCTGACCACCGAGTCGCTGGTGACGGACATCCCGGAGCCGCCGTCCCACGCGCCGGCGCCGCCGCCCATGGAGTACTAGCAGGGCGGCGCCCTGCACCCACTTCAGGCCGGGCCCGTACGGGCCCGGCCTTTCTTCTGTGGCACCTGGCCCAGCAGCACTAGAATGGCACTACTTAGTTGCCCGCAGCTTCGCGACCCCGTCGTCATAAACGTGAGGCCATCTGAATCGAAACGCAAGTTCGTCGAATAGTCCCCTTACCCAGTTGGAAACCCTTGTCGGGCGGGCCGCTCAGTTCCCGGCCTCCAGTTCCCAGTTCCTAGTTCCCGGGTCCTGGTCCCCAGGTTGCAGGGTTCCACGGCGCCTACAGCCTCAGCAGGGCGGCGAACTTCTTGTCGCTGCGGAAGGGGCCGACGACGGCCAGGTTGAGCTGGTTCGCCTGGAGGAGGTTGCCCACCACGCGCGCCAGGTCGGCGGGCTGGATGGCGTCCAGGATCTGCACCACCTCGTCGGCGGTGCGGACGCGGCCCGTGAGGATCTCCTGGCCGCCCAGCCAGCCGGAGACGCTGCGGGTGTCCTCCATGCGCAGGAGGAGGCGACCTTTGGAGAGCTCCTTGGCCTTGGTCAGCTCCTCCTCGGACACGCCGTCGCGGAGTCGCGCCAGCTCCTCCATGAGGGCCGCCACCGTCTCGCGGGCGTTGCCGGGGTCGACGCCGGCGTAGATGGAGAAGGAGCCGGCGTCCAGGAAGTGGCTCACGTAGCTGTGGACGTCGTAGCAGAGGCCGCGGCGCTCCCTCAGCTCCAGGAATAGGCGGCTGCTCATCCCCTCGCCGAAGACGACGCTCAGAATGTCCAGCACGTAGCGGTCCGGGTGCTGGCTGGAGAGGCCGTGCAGGGCCAGGGAGAGGTGGGCCTGCTCGCTGCGCTTGTAAAGCATGCCGGTGCGGGGCGCCGTCTGGCTGTTGACGGCTGGGAACCAGCCGCTGGGGATGCCCCGCTCCCAGTCGGCCAGGTAGCGGCTTACAAGGTCCACCACCTGTTCGTGGCTGACGTTTCCGGCGACGCTGATCACGGCGTTGTTGGGGACGTACTGGCGGTGCAAATGGGCGAGCGTCATCTCCCGTGTGATGCCCCGCACCGACTTCTCGCTGCCGGCCACGTCCCAGCCCAGCGGCTGGCCGGGCCATAGCACCTCGTCGATGAGCACGTCCACCTGCTGCGAGGGGGAGTCGGCGACCATGGCCAGCTCCTCCAGAATGACCTTACGCTCTTTCTCCACCTCGTCAGGCGCGAAGAGGGAGCGCCGGAGCATGTCCACCAGGACATCGAGGGCCAGCTCCAGGTGGGGAAGCGCCACCTTGCAGTAGTAGACCGTCAGCTCCCGGTCGGTGCTCGCGTTGAGGATGCCGCCCACGCTGTCGATGACCTCCGAGATCTCGCGTGGCGTGGGCCGGCGCTCCGTTCCCTTGAAGCAGAGGTGCTCGACGAAGTGGGAGAGGCCGGCCTCGGGCGGCGTTTCATAGCGGGAGCCCGCCCCCACGTAGATGCTGATGCTCGCTGAGCGGGTATGGGGCATGGGCGCGGTGAGGATTCGCAGACCGTTGCGCAGGGTCGTCTTCTCGTGGGTCAATCTACTGCGAAGGCACCGGCGGCCAAACGGCCGCCCGCTACTCGTACCTGCGTCCAGGCGGCTCTGCCTGTTTTCGCCCTTGAGCAGCCCCTGCGCCCGGACGGGCCCGTCTGGGCGGCGCCCACCTCCAGCCTGATTCTAGGAAGGCTTCCCGTAAGGATCAATGAGGCTGGAACGCTGCTAAGACGCTGCTCCGTGCACCCTTACTACTACAGCAGATCGTCCAAAGAGCCGAGAAACTACATGAGAACTTCCTCCTTGAGGGACAGGTGTTCGCAGAGACTCTCCATCGTCTTTCCACGCTGGCAGTACAGGCGCCGCCGGTGCCTGATACTCTGCGCCTCGCCGCTCAGGCCCTGCACGAGGGCGCCGGTGTGGACGAGGCCCACATCATCTACGTGCCGGCGCAGCAGTTCTGCTGGGCCTCGGACCCGCCTCTGGACGAAAAGCCCATTGGTGGGCGGGGACTGCGGCACGTGCAGCGTCGGCTGGCGTTCCTGGGCGTGCCCCTGGCCTTTGACGTGGGAGCCGAGGGCCACATCGAAGACCTGAGCCCGGCGCGGGAAGCCCAAGGACAGCCGTGGGTAGCCCTGGCTGTGCCGGGACGCGGCAACTTCTCCGACATGCTCCTCGTCCGCGGCGCCTGGTCGGGGCCTATTCAGGAGCCGACGCTTCGCCTGCTGGAGGCGTCCCTGCCCTCGCTGACCGTGCTCATCGGGCGTTTCCTGGACGCCTCTCAAGCCAGCCGCCAGAGCGAGCAGCTCAACGCCCTCTCGGAGGTAGCCCGGACCATCACCCAGACCCGTGACATGGAGGCGGTGCTGACCCGTCTGGCGACCGTCATCGCTACCGTCACCAACTGGGAGCTGGCCGTCCTCGACGTGCTGGCCCAGGACGCCGGCAGGCTCTCCTTCCGCTGCCTAGGCCAGTCGCGCTGGTCGGACAGTCCTTGGGCGCGAACCTGGCGGCAAAGAGGGCTTACCCGCGAGCTGGATCCTGCATGGCTGGAGATAGCACGCACCCGCGAGCCAGGCTTGTTCCCTGATGTGCAACGCGACGAACGGGTGTCCACGGGGGAGAAGGAGTTCTTCCGCCGCACCCTGCTGGTGTCTTCCGCTGTCCTGCCTCTCTGCTTTCAGGACGAGGTCCTGGGATTCCTCTCCGTCACCAGCCCCCGCCCCCACCTTTTCCTGCCGGAGGAGGTGCAGTTGCTGGAGGGCCTGGCGGCGCAGGCGGCGGCGGCCATCAAGGCCGTCCAGAACTATGAGGAGCTCGAGGCGTCGCGGGAGCGCCTCCAGGAATACGCCGAACGCCTGCGCGAGAGCGTCGAGATGCAGCACCGCCTCGCTCGCACCGACGCTCTCACCGGCATCCCCAACCGCCGCTACGTGGAGGAGTTCCTGGCCGCCCAGTGCGCCCGCACTCAGCGCGAAGGCTCACCGCTGGCCGTGGTCTTGACCGACATCGACGAATTCAAGAAGGTCAACGATACTCTCGGTCATCGCAGCGGGGACCGGGTGCTCATCGAGCTGGCGGGCCTGGCCCGGTCCACCTGCCGGTCCATGGATGTAGTGGGCCGTTACGGAGGCGACGAGTTCATCTTCGTCCTGCCTCTGGCCGGCCTCGAGCACGCCGCCGGCTTTGCCGAGCGCTTCCGGAGCCGGGTGGCCCGCAAGCGCATGCGCTTGACCCCTGAGGTGGCGGCCCGGGTAACGGTGAGCCTGGGCGCCGCCGAGTTCAGCAACCAGAGAGCAAACCCCGACGCCCTCCTCCAGGCTGCGGACGAGGCCCTCTATCGCGCCAAGGCCCTGGGCAAGGACCAGGTGTGCGTCGCCGAGGAGCGGGTGACGGCTGCCTGAGAGCCCTGCCGCCCCTTTCCCCGCCCTCTAAGATTCCAGCCAGAGGACGTCGCCGCTCAGGTCGGGCGGGTGCTGCCGTGAGGCAAAGACGGCGTACTCCTGCTTGGACCGGCCGATGGTGGTCTCTTCGCCGTGGCCGGGGTAGACCACGGTGTCATCGGGGAGGACGAAGAGGCGCTGGAGGATGGCCTGGATCTCCTGCTGGAGGTCCTCAGGCCGGTCAGTGCGGCCGGGCCCGCCAGGGAAGAGGGTGTCGCCAGCTATGAGCAAACGGCCGGTGAGAAGGCAGATGCTGCCAGGGGAATGCCCGGGCGTGTGGATGACGCGCAGGCGTCCTCTGCCCAGCGGGATCTCCTCGCCGTCGGCCAGGGTGCCGTCCACCTGGTCGGCGTGGGGCTCGCTGTCGGCCTTGTGGCAGTAGACAGGGGCGCCTGTAGCCGACTTGAGTAGGTCGATGGTGGCCCAGTGGTCGCCGTGGCGGTGGGTGAGGATGATGCGGGAGACGCGGGTGCCCTGGGCCGCCTCGAGGATCCGCTGCCCCTCGAAGGGCGCGTCGACGATGATAGACTCCTTGGTGGTGGGGTCTACCACCACGTAAGCGTTGTTGTCGAAGGGGCCCAGGGGCCCCACCTTGATCACCTGGAGGTCGTCGGGAGACATGGAGGAGCCTTTCTTCATGGAGAGCCGGAGATCGGGTAGAGCATACCAACGGCCTCCTAAGGTGTCAAAGAAATGTTGTATAATCGGCCCTGCGGGAGTGCCTGCCCGTCAGCAAGGCAGACCCGCCGGCAGGAGAGTTGCCGGCCGTCGGGCAGGCCTTGTTTTGTTCAAGAAGCCTGCCGTCGTGCCCCTGCCTGCCGGCAGGCAGGCCTGAGCCGTGGAGATCACATCGCGCGTCCACGCCATACCGGCGCCGGTGAAGATATACACCGGGCCCTATCCGCCCAACGTTTACCTCGTGGTGGACGGCGGCCAGGCGGCCATGATCGACGCTGGCTTCAGCGAGGAGGACTCGGTGAAGGAGCGCCTCGCCTACCTGGAGGGCCTGCCCGACCTGCGACTTGCCTATGTCGTGCTCACCCACCACCACTTCGACCACTCGGGCGGCGCTCACCGCCTGCGGGAGGCGACGGGCGCCCGCGTTGTCATGTACCGGCAGGAGGCACCCCTGCTGGAGGCGGCGGCCCGGGACGAGACGCCCTCCGACATGGAGGTGCCGGAGGAGATGAGGGAGGCGCGGGAGCGCATACGCCGCTGGCGAGAGGAGGCAGCCCTCGCCCAACCGGACATCATGGTCGACGACAACGACCGCCTGCGGGTCGGGTCGGCGACCCTGAGGGTGGTGCACACGCCGGGGCATACGGCGGGCCATGTCTGCCTCTTTCTGGAGGAGGATCGCGTCCTCTTCAGCGGCGACAACGTCCTGGGGATGGGCACGACGGCCATCGCGCCGCCGCCCCACGGCGATATGGCCCAGTACCTGGCCTCCCTGCGAAAGATGCAGGGTCTGGACGCCGCCCTCCTCTGCCCCGGCCACGGGCCGCTGGTGAAGGAGCCCAACCGCAAGATCCAGGAGCTCCTGGACCACCGCCGGGAGCGCGACGAGCAGATCTTGCGCTTCATCGGGCAGGGGCGGGACACGGTGCGGCGGCTGGTGAGGTCGGTGTACCCGGAGCTGGACGGGCGACTGGTGCCCATGGCCATGGGCCAGGTCCTCTCCCACCTCCATAAGCTGGAGCGTGAGGGGAAGGTGAAGACGCGGCGGGAGGGAGACGAGGTGCTCTGCTCGCTGGTCGGCGGCCGGCCCGAGGGTTTAAGTCATGACGGATATCGATAGCACCCTGCGCAACATCCTGCCCCTGACCGCCGCCGTCGACCGCGCCGGCCACCTGACGGTGGGCGGCTGCGACACGGTCGAGCTGGCGCGGGAGTTCGGCACGCCCCTCTACGTCTTCGACGAGGAGGACCTGCGGGCCCGCTGCCGGGAGTTCCGGCGCGAGTTCGAGGCCCGTGACCCCGACGTGCTCATCGTCTACGCCGCCAAGGCCTACCTGGGGCGGGCCCTGGCCGCGTTGGTGGCCGAGGAGGGCCTGGGGCTGGACGTGGTCTCGGGCGGCGAGCTGGCCTGCGCCCGCGCGGTGGACTTCCCGCTGGAGCGCGTCTACTTCCACGGCAACAACAAGTCGGCCCAGGAGATCCGCGAGGCCCTGAAGGCGGGCGTGGGCCGGGTGGCGGTGGACAACTTCCACGAGCTGGTCCTTTTGGGCGATGCCGCTGCCTCGCTGAGGCGCCGCCAGGCCGTCCTCCTGCGGGTGACGCCGGGAGTGGACCCCCATACCCACGCCTACGTCAGCACAGGCGCGGTGGACAGCAAGTTCGGGCTGCCCCTGGTGGGCGGCCGCGCCGAGGAAGCCCTGGTCCAGGCCCTGGCCTCACCGGGGCTGGAGGTGGTGGGACTTCACTACCACCTGGGCTCCCAGATCACGGAGATGGAGCCCTACCGCAAGGCGGCGGAGGTGGTGCTGGAGTTCGCTGCCCGCATGAAGGAGCGCCACGGCCTGGAGCTGCGCGAGTACAGCGTCGGCGGCGGAATCGCTGTGCCCTACACCCGCGACGCCGCGACGCCGTCCGTAGCCGAGTACGCGGAGACGGTGGTCGGCGCCCTCCAGGAAGGCTGTCGCCGCCACGGTCTTCCCCAGCCCAGGCTGACCGTCGAACCGGGGCGAGCCATCGTTGCCCGCGCCGCCGTCGCCCTCTACACCGTGGGGGCAACGAAGGAGGTGCCGGGCGTGCGCACCTACGTCGCCGTTGACGGCGGCATGGCCGACAACATCCGTCCTGCCCTCTACGGGTCCCGCTACGAGGTGCTGGTGGCCAGCCGCATGGCCGACCCACCGCAGGAGAAGGTGACGGTAGTCGGCCGCTACTGCGAGTCTGGCGACGTTCTGGTGCCGGAGGCAGAGGTGCCCCGACTGTGGGCGGGGGACCTCCTGGCCCTGCCCGTCTCGGGCGCCTACGGCCTGGCCATGGCCAGCAACTACAACTGGGCGCTGCGCCCGGCCGTGGTAATGGTCAAGGACGGCCACGCGCGCCTCATCCGCCGCCGCGAGACCTACGACGACCTGCTGGCCTGCGACATGTTGGAAGAAAGGCCTCCTGTCCGGCAGGCAGGATCAGCCAAGGCGTCGGCGCGCCGGCGGCGGTCCTAAGGTTGGCAGCCGTGGGCTGGCGACTGGTGGGGCAGCCAGAGGTCGCGGCCATGCTGGGCCGCGCCCTGCGCGAGGACCGCCTCTCGCACGCCTACCTGTTTGTGGGCCCGGCTCAGGTGGGAAAGGCGACCGCCGCCCGCGAGCTGGCCATGGCCCTCAACTGCAGCGGCGAGGACCCACCCTGCCATCGCTGCCGCCAGTGCCACCTGATACACGCGGGGCGCCACCCCGACGTAGAGCTGGTGGGAGTAGGCGGCCTCTGCGAGGAGCCCGATCACCGCGATCACCGCACCGACGGCTCCAAGGACATCCGCATCTGCCAGGTGAGGCGGCTGGAGCGGCTACTGAGCCGCTCTCCCTTTGAGGGGCGCTGCCGCGTCGTCATCATCGACCCCGCTGATGCCCTCAACGTGGAGGCGGCCAACGCCTTCCTCAAGACCCTGGAGGAGCCGCCGGCTTCAGTGGTGCTGGTGCTGGTCACCAGCCGCGAGGAGGCGCTGCCGCCCACGGTGCGCTCTCGCTGCCGGCGAGTGCCGTTCCGCCTCATGGCCGTGGCGGACGTAGAGCGGGCCCTGGTCGAAGGCTGGTCGGTGACGCCGGAGAGGGCGAGCGCCCTGGCGCGTCTCAGCGGCGGGCGCCTGGGCTGGGCCGTCGCCGCCCTGGAGGACGAGGGCCTGCTCTCCGCCCGAGCGTCGGTACTGGAGGAGGTGCTCCGGCTGGCTGGGGCGAGCCTCTCGGAGCGCTTTGCCTACGCCGGGCGCCTGGGCCGCCTCTTCCCCCGAGAGCGGGAGACCGTCTTCGCCGTTTTGGGCCTTTGGCAGGAGTGGTGGCGGGACCTGCTGCTGGTTGGCGCGGGCTGTGCGGAGCAGGCGGTGAATTCCGACCGGCTGGACAAGCTCAGCGAAGAAAGCAGAAAATATCAGGTGAGGGCTGTGGTGCGCTTTCTGGATGCCTTGAGCCGGGTGCGCCACCAGCTTCAGGATAACGTGAATGCCCTTCTGGCGCTGGAAGTACTGATGCTGGAGCTTCCAACGCCGGCGCTAGGAAAGGAGGTGGGGTTCCCGGAGCCCCGGCGAGGCCTGCCTTCCACCCTCGGGGTGGAGAGCTAGGCGAGGCCGCACGGGCGCTGGGGATCCCAGACCTATGGCCGAGGTTGTGGGTGTCCGCTTCAGGGAGGCGGGCAAGGTCTATTACTTCGACGGCAGCGGGCACCAGTTGCCCGTGGGCACCTACGTGGTGGTGGAGACGTCGCACGGCGAGGAAGTGGGCCGGGTCGTGGTGTCGCCGGACCAGATCCTTTCGAGCGAGATAAAGGAGCCCCTGAAGCCTGTCATCCGGGTGGCGGAGCGCGAGGACCTGGAGAAGACAGAGTCCCTGCGAACCAGAGCCCTCGAGGAGCTGCCCTTGGTGCGCGACGAAGTAGTCGAGCATGAGATGCCCATGCGCATAGTCGGCGCCGACTACAACCTGGAGGGCTCCCAGTTGACCGTCTACTTCACGGCCGAGGAGCGGGTGGACTTCCGGGGCCTGGTCCGAGACCTTTCCAGTGTCCTCCGGACCCGTGTCCAGATGTTGCAGGTCGGCGATCGGGACCGGGCCAAGCTGGTCGATGGCATCGGCCGCTGCGGCGAGCGCCTCTGTTGCAGCTCCTGGCTGACAGGTTTCCCAACCATTTCCATCAGGATGGCCAAGGAGCAGGACTTGCCTTTGAACCCCTCGAAGATCTCGGGGGCTTGCGGCCGTCTCCTCTGCTGCCTGGTGTACGAGCACGAGCAGTACCGCGAGTTGCGGGGCCAGCTCCCCAAGATAGGGCAGGTGGTCTCGACTCCGGTGGGCGTCGCCAAGGTAATAAGCCTCAACGTGCTCAAGCAGTCTGTCACCCTGCGGCTGGAGGAGGGCTATGCCACCCTTGAGATGACGGTGGACGAGCTGCGTCTCCAGTACGGCACGGCGGTGCGACCCGTTGAGGTGGTGGCAGAGGAGGTGGACACATCGCTGTTGACCAAGGAGGAGGCTGTGCAGGCCCCTGTCGGCGCCACCCCGGCTGAGCAGGAGTCGGCCGAGGGCGAGGGGGCCAGCCAGCGGCGCCGGCGGCGCCGGCGGCGCGGCCGCCGTAGTCGGCACTCGACGGGTATGACGGAAAAGGAGGGGGAGGGCCCGCACAGCTAAGAGGGGAAGGTACCGAGGAGGGCCACTCGTTTGCCGGCCGCGCCCGCGTGTTGCATAGGGGCGCGGCCTGTGCTATTATGCCGCCTGTGCTCCGCGCCCCCCGGCTGGTTCTGCCAGCAGGCAGGGGGCGGGGGCCGCTTCGGAAGTCTAGTACATTAGGCGACCATCATCATACGGCCTGCTGGTGACTCCACCGATCTCGGGGTTGCTGGGGGCCTTTTCCCACGCCTGGGAGTAACCCACTCTCCGATAGACAGGCCTGCACGTCGGTCGGCAGACCTGGAAAGGGGGAAGAAAGGGGGGATTGATGCACCTTACCATCGACGGTTTCGGCGGAGACCGGCACAAGCTGTCGGACGAGAAACTGGTGCGCGCGCTCCTGGATCGGTATCCAGAGGAGATCGGGATGACCAAGATCGCGCCGCCCCACGTTTGCCGCTACGTTGGCAAGAAACCCGAAGACTGGGGGGTTTCCGGCTTCGTCCTTATCGCCGAGAGCCACATCTCCATCCATACCTTCCCCGAACACGGCTACATCTGGGTCGATATCTTCTCCTGCAAGGGCTTTGATGCCCGTCGACCCATCGACGATATCCAGGAGCAGTTCCTCCTCGCCGAGGTGCGCACTCGAGTCCTGTCCCGCGGCCTGGAGTTTCCCCACACGCTGGAGGCGGCGCCCTATGCCGCCCGCGAGCGCCAGGATGCGGTAGCAGTGGTCGATGAGCGCCTCGCGGTCCGGCAAGGGAAACGCAGGTGACCGACCTCTTTCACAGCCGGGTCCGGCCGTTCTCGATTACAAACCAGCTATCCGCCGCCGACATGGTGGAGCGGATGGCTGGCACCGCCTTCCAGGCCCGGAACCTGGCCCAGGCCGTCCACATCTGGGACCGCATGTTACGCGACGAGGTCACGATCTTCTTCGGCCTGGCGGGGGCCATGGTGCCCGCCGGCATGCGGCTTGTCATCGTCTACCTCATCGAGAACCGGCTCGTCGACTGCCTGGTGAGCACCGGCGCCAACCTGTTTCATGACGTCTATGAGACGCTGGGCAGCCCTCACTGGCAGGGCAGCCCAGAGACCGACGACGTGGAGCTGGGGAGGCGGCGCATCAACCGCTTCTACGATGTCCTGGCCCCCGAGACGGACTTCTCCGCCGCTGAGGAGTTCGTGGTCAACTTCTCGTTGAGCCTGGACCCCGGCCGGCCCTACACCACGCGGGAGTACTCGTACCTGCTGGGGCGGGCCCTGGCGCCGGTGGCGCAGGAAGAGGGCATCCTGACGGCGGCCGCCAAGCACGGCGTACCCGTCTACTCGCCGGCCCTGGGCGACAGCGTTCACGGCATGGCCATCGCCGCCGGCCGCGTGAGGGCCGGACAGCGACTCCTGTTCGACATCATCGGCGACGTGCTGGAGACGGCCCACATCGCCGTCAGCGCCCAGGGCACCGGGGTCATCTACGTGGGCGGCGGCACGCCCAAGAACTTCATCCAGCAGGCCGAGGTGGCCAGCTACATCTACTCGCGCGAGCTGCCGGGGCACAAGTACGCTATTCAGGTCACCATGGACCAGCCCCAGTGGGGAGGCCTCTCCGGCTGCACCTTCGAGGAGGCGCAGTCCTGGCGCAAGATCGCCCCCGA
>CAZSSQ010000068.1:0-13503 GCA_964609465.1 uncultured Dehalococcoidia bacterium | reverse complement strand
GCCTGCGCGACTTCATGGAGCAGGTGCGGGCCGGCAACGGCGAGAACTACAACCGACGCCCCTCCCCTGGAGCAGGTCCCACGTTCGACCTGGTGATCCCGCTACGGCCTGGACGTGTACGGCACCGGCGGCAGCGGCTCGGTTGACGGGCTCAGGGGCGGCCCTTATCATCGGAGCAGCGATGGCGAACCAACGGCGGCTCTCCTCCGGCGCTTCCGCCCCCGCAGGGGCGCCCCCCAAGGCAGCGCCTCTCCGCCTGCCGGCGGGCCCAGGCGGGCCCGTGCTGGGCGCCCTCGCCACCCACCTGCGCTTCCTCGTCATCTCCATGCGACCCCGCCAGTGGACGAAGAACCTCATCGTCTACATGGCCTTCGTCTTCGCCGTCGGCGGCGCCTGGCACCCCCGCGAGGTGGATACGTGGCTCCCGCTGCTGGGCAAGGCGAGCCTCGCCTTCGCCCTCTTCTGCCTCGTATCGAGCGCCGACTATCTGGTCAACGACGTCCATGACCGCGAGACGGACCGCCTGCACCCCACCAAGAGACGCCGGCCCATCGCTGCGGGCGCCTTCCCGCCGGGGGCAGCGCTGGGCTGGGCGGCTGCCTTCTCGCTGCTGGGAATCGGCGGCGTGCTCGCCCTTGACCTGCGGGCCGGCGGGGTCGTGGCCGGCTACATCGCCCTTATGCTGGCCTATTCCTTCTACCTGAAGCACACAGTGCTGCTGGACATCATGACCATAGCGGCAGGCTTCGTCCTGCGGGCCATGACCGGCGCCCTCGTCATCGAGGTGCCCATCTCGCCCTGGCTCTACGTGGTGACGGCCCTGGGCGCTCTCTTCCTGGCCATCAACAAGCGCCGCGCCGAGCTGCTCCTCCTGGACGAGCAGGCCAACCAGCACCGAGCCACCCTGGGGGAGTACACCCCCGACCTCTTGAACCAGTTGGCCTCCACGGTGACGGCCTCCACCCTCATCGCCTATGGCCTCTACACCTTCACCGCCGACAATCTGCCCGATAACCACTCCATGATGCTGACCATCCCCTTCGTCCTCTACGGAATCTTCCGCTACCTCTTCCTGGTCCACACCAAGAACCAGGGCGGTAGCCCTGAGGAGGTGCTGCTCAAGGACTGGCCCCTTCTCCTGGACATCCTGCTCTGGGTGGTGGCCTCCCTGACCATCCTCATCGTCTTCCGCGAGTAGAATCCCTCGGTCCGCGGTCAAGAAAAGGAAAGGCCCCTGCTGGGGCCTTGCACATCAGAGCCTGCCGGAGGCAGGCGCGCCCGTCGTCAGGCCGATTCGTCCCTGAGCTCTCCCCCGGCGTCGCCCCCCACCACCTGGCCGGAGCGGGTCAGCATGATGGGTCGCGCCCGCCCCATGACGGTGTCGGCGCTGACCACGCACTTCTTGACGTCGCCCCGCGATGGGATCTCGTACATCACGTCCAGAAGCGTGTCCTCCAGCACGGTTCGCAGTCCGCGGGCGCCCGTCTTGTGGCGGATGGCCTCTTCAGCGCAACTCTCCAGGGCCTCCGGGGTAATGACCAGCTCCACGCCGTCCAGAGCGAAGAAGCGCTCGAACTGCTTGAGCAGCGCATTCTTAGGCTCGGTGAGGATGCGCACCAGGTCGCCCTTCTGAAGCGACTCCAGGCTCACCACCAGCGGCAGCCGCCCCACGAACTCGGGAATGAGGCCGTACTGAAGGAGGTCGTCGTGGGTGACGTACTTGAGGAGTTCGTCAGCGAGCTCCTGGCCGGTCTTGTTGGCGAAGTCAGCCCGGAAGCCCATGGACTTCCGGCTCTTGCCCAGACGCCGGTCAACGACCTTGTCCAGCCCCTCGAAGGCGCCGCCGCAGATGAAGAGGATGTTGGAGGTGTTGATCTGGATGAAGTCCTGGTGGGGGTGCTTGCGCCCCCCCTGAGGCGGCACGTTGGCCACCGTACCCTCGATGATCTTGAGGAGAGCCTGCTGCACGCCCTCGCCGGAGACGTCGCGGGTGATGGAAGGGTTGTCGCCCTTGCGGGCGATCTTGTCGATCTCGTCGATGTAGACGATGCCGCGCTCGGAGCGCGAGATGTCGAAGTCGGCGGCCTGAATGAGATGGAGGAGGATGTTCTCCACGTCCTCGCCCACGTAGCCGGCCTCGGTGAGGGCGGTGGCGTCGGCGATGGTGAAGGGGACATCCAGGATGCGGGCCAGGGTGCGGGCCAGGAGCGTCTTGCCACAGCCGGTGGGCCCGAGGAGGAGGATGTTGCTCTTCTCCAGCTCGATGTCGCCAGACTGGGTGCCGGCGGAGATGCGCTTGTAATGGTTGTAGACGGCGACAGAGAGGACCTTCTTGGCCTGCTCCTGGCCGATGACCCACTCGCCTAACTGCTCATAGATGACCTTAGGGGGTGGGGTGCGGTGGGGACCGACTTTGGCCTTAGCGGGGCCAGCCGCCTCCTCGTCGATGATCTCGCGGCAGAGCTCGACGCACTCGTCGCAGATGTAGACGGCGCCGGGCCCAGCAATGAGCCGCTTCACCTGATCCTGGTTCTTACCGCAAAAGGAGCAGTGGTAGAGGACGCGGCTGCTGCGGCTGTTGGCCATCTCTAGCTACCCTCTCGGCCGTCCCTCCCCGGCCCGGCGGCGCACCTATTGTGCGGGCTTGGAAAGGATCTCGTCAACGATGCCGTACTCCTTGGCCTGCTGGGCATCCATGTAGAAGTCGCGGTCGGTGTCGCGGGCGATGCGCTCAACCGGCTGGCCGGTGTGCTTGGCCAGGATGTCACGGATGATCTGCTGCTCGCGCAGGATCTCCTTGGCGGCAATGGCGATGTCCGCCGCCTGCCCGGTGGCGCCGCCCCTCGCCTGGTGCATGTGGACCGTGGCGTTGGGCATAGCGAATCGCTTGCCCGGCGTCCCCGCGCACAAGAGCACGGTGGCGAAGCTGGCCGTCATGCCCACGCAGTACGTGGCCACGTCGGGCCGCACCAACTGCATCGTGTCGTAGATGGCCAGCCCGGCAGGCACGATGCCCCCCGGCGAATGGACATACATGTTGACGTCTTTGTCAGGGTCTTCTCGCTCCAGGTAGAGGAGCTGGGCGATGATCAGGTTCGCTATCTGGTCATCGATGGGCATGCCCAGGAAGATGATGCGCTCCCGGAGAAGCAGAGAGTAGATGTCGAAGGCGCGCTCGCCTCGGGCACCCGTCTCGATGACCATAGGGATGATGTTTTCGGGCCTCAAATCCATAGGGTTCACCCCACTGGGCTCCGTTCCCATACTACTAACGCTATCCCCCGCCGGGCATATCGTATCGCGCCTGCCTACCGGCGGGGCACCCCTGCTTGCTGTCAGCCCGCCAGCTCACGGGGGCTCTTCTTCCTCGTCCGTGGCAGCAGTTGTCTCTTCCTGCCCCTCACCGTCCGCGGCGCTCTCGCTCGAAGCGATGTCCACCAGGCAGTCCAGAGTCCTGCGGGCCAGGAGCCGGCGCCTGAGTGCGTCACGGCTATCGGCGTCGGCAAAGAAACGGCGCACCTCCTCTGCCCGGGGGCCCGCCGACGAGACTATCCTCTCGACCTCCTGGTCGATCTCGGCATCGCTCACATCTATATTTTCGGCTTCCGCCACGTGAGTCAATATAAGGGAGCGCCGCACCCTCTCGACGGCCAGAGGCCTTAGTTCTTGCCGCAGTTCCTCCTCAGACTTGCCGTGCACCCTCAAGTAGCGCTCCACGTCGGGCCCTGCCGCCGCACGGCCGGGCCCCGTGCCCGAAGCCATCTGCTCGTCACGCAAGAGGCGCTCCACCTCCCGCTCGACGAGGACCGGCGGGAACTCGAGAGTGGAGCGCTCCTCCACGGCGGCCAGAACCTGGTCATGGTAGCGGTGGAGGGCTACCTCCTCCTCGACCTGCCGGATGTCCGACTCGATGCGCTCGCGGAGGGCGGACAGGGAGGCGAAGCCCTCGCCCACCTGGCGGGCGAAGCTCTCGTCCAGGGCAGGCAGCTTCTCCTCCTTGATCTCATGGATGAGCACCCGATAGCGCGCCGTCTTGCTGGCTACCCTCTGGTCGGAGAAATCGGCCGGCACGGGAACCTCTACCTCGGCCTCCACACCCTTGGCAAGGCCGAGCAGCCGCTCCGCGAAGCCGGGGAGGGAGACCGTCTGCCCCTCTCGGAGCTGGAACTCCACGTCCTTCTGGTCGACGATGGTGATGTCGCCGACGGTGCCGCCGACGTCAGCCCGCAGGATGTCACCCCACTGCACGGGCCGGTCGACGGGCTCCAGCATGGCGTAGCGACGGCGCAGGTCCTCCAGCGCCTGCTCTACCCGCTCCTGGGAAACCTCCACAGACTCCCGGGGCACGCGCGCCTGGCGGTAGTCGCCCAGGTCAACGGTGGGGCGCACCGGGACGGTAGCCTTCACCACAAGGGGCTCCGTGGTGACCACCTCCAGCTCCGGCAGGTCGATGGGCTCCACATCTTCCTGGCCGGCCGCCTCCCGGTAGACCTCGGGCACGAGGCGGTCCAGCGCCTGGCGCATGAGGGCGTCGCGGCCCAGGTAGCGCTCCAGCATGGCACGAGGCGCCTTGCCGGGGCGGAAGCCCGGCACCCGCGTCCTGGTCACCAGTTGGCGATAGGCGCGGTCGAGGGCCTTCTCCACCCTCTCGGGCTCGACCTCAATCTCCAGGACGACTTGGCTATCGGGGATCTTCTGGGCGGAAACCTTCACGGTCCCTCCGGACGCCTCCAGATGTGAATTATACACGAGCCCTCCATAGCGCGATAGGCGCTGGCAATGGCCGCTTAGCGCGCCCGAGGCGTCAGAACATCGGTGAGGGCATCCCCCAAGAGGTTGAAGGAGAAGATAAGGGCAGCCACCACGGCCGCCGGAACGAGCAGGAGTTGCGGGTGAGCCTGGAGGGTGCGAATGGAGCCCCCCTCAAACAGCATCGCGCCGAAGCTCGGCGTTGGCGGGTGGATACCGACCCCGAACCAGGTAAGGGCGATCTCCGTGCCAGCGATGGCGCCCAGGCTCACAGAGAGACCCACGATGATGATGTTGCTCACGTTGGGCAGGAGGTGTTGGAAGATGACCCTCCAGGTGGAGGCGCCCATGGCCCGCGCCGCGAGCACGTATTCCGTCTCTCGCAGGGCCAGGATCTGAGAGCGGATGACGCGGGCACCACCCACCCAGGCGAAGAGGGAGAGGCTACCGAAGATGAGGATGTAGTCCGCCAGGCCGTCCACCCGCAGCCAGTCCTGCAGGGTTTTGATCCACGCCTGGTCCACCACGCGCGGCTTGAGGGTAGCGTTAATCAGGATGAGCATCGGCAGGCCGGGGAGGGCGAAGAAGACGTCGCCCACGCGCATGATGGCGGTGTCCACTTTGCCCCCCAGATAGCCCGCCAGGAGCCCCAGCGAGACCGAAAGCACGAGGCCTCCCGTCACCAGCGTGGCCACGGTCACTATGACGGTGGTGCGCGAGGCCCAGATGACACGGCTCAGCACGTCGCGGCCCAGGCTATCCGTGCCCAGGGGGTGGGCCAGGCTGGGACCCTGGAAAACGTGGTCCAGGTCCTGCGCGGTGTAGCTGCGCGGGGCCACCAACGGAGCGAAGAGCCCGCAGAAGTAAAACACGCCGATGAAAGCCAGCGCCAGGACAGCGATCCTCTTGCGGAGCAGACGCCGGAAGGCGAGCCCCAGGGGGCTATGCCTGGCACCAAGCGTCACCTCGTCCAGCGTCTCGACCGCCGCTTCCACTTCCGCCATCTCAGGCCACCGCGCTCCGCTGGTAGCGCACCCGCGGGTCGATGAAGGTGTAGGCGATGTCGATGACGATGTTGGCCACGATGAAGGCGGTCGCGAGCACCAGAGTCAGCCCCAGGATGACATCATAATCGCGGCTGGTGACGGACTCGAAGGCCTGGCGTCCTATGCCCGGTATGCCCAGGAGGGTCTCCGTGAAGAAGGCCCCCTCCAACAGGGTGACCAGGGAGATACCGATGATGGTGACCAGGGGTAAGAGGGCGTTGCGGGCCACGTGCCGGCTGACCACGGTGAACTCCCGCAGGCCCTTGGCCCGCGCCGTGCGCACGTAGTCTTCCTTCAGGACATCCAGGGTGGTGGCCCGCATCAGGCGCGCCACCCCGGCGATGCCGGGCAGGGAAAGCGCCAGCGCCGGTATGACGATGCGCTTGCTAAAGATGCCCTCCCAGCCGCCGGTGGGAAGCCAGTGCAGTTTGAGGACGAAGACCAGAAGCATCACGGGGACGGTCACCAGCACCGGCACGGACTGGAAGAACAGGAAGGTGCTGATGGAGGCAGGGTCCATCCAGCTACCTTGTTTGAGGGCCGCCAGAATCCCTACTGGTATCCCCACACCGAAGGTGATGATGAGGGCCACCAGCCCCAACTGGGCGGAGACCCACATCTTCGGGAAGATGACTTCAGACACCGAGTAGCCCTGGTGACTCAAGCTCTCCCCCAGGTCCCCGTGCAGCACGTTCCAGATGTAGATTCGGTACTGGTCGAGGAGAGGCTTGTCCAGGCCCTTCTCGTGCCGGACGCGGGCCAGGGCATCAGGGTCGCGGAACTGGCCCATCGCTACCGAGATGGGGTCGCCAGGACCAAACCGCGTAACCGTGAAGGCAATGAAGGAGACGGCGAGAAGGATCAGCGGCGCCCAGAGGAGGCGCCGCAGGACGTAGGGCAGTATTCCTTGCATGAACGTGCGGCCGCCCGGTGGCGGGCTCCTGCCTACTGCTCGATGGTGACGTAGCGCAGGTGCGGGATCACCATGGGCGGGAACTCAAAGCCTTTCACGTAGGGCTTGACCAGGGCATGGTCCCGACCATTGTAGAGCGGCACCCACACGGCATCTTCGATGACGATCTGCTCCGCCTGCTGGTAGAGAGACATCCGCCGGTTGACATCTTGTTCAGTTCGCGCCTGCTCCAGCAGGGCATCGAGCGCCGGGTTGCTGTAGCGGGTGTTGTTGAGCCGGCTCTGGCTGTAGAAGTGAACGTCCAGAACGTCCTCGGGGTCCGGGTAGTCCATGATCCAGCCCGTCACGAACATCTGGAGACGCCCGGAGTCCAGGTCCTCGAAGAAGGTAGCCGCCTCGGTCTGCTCTATCTGCACGTCGACGCCCAGGTTTTGCTTCCACATCTCCACCATGGCCTGGGTGTCAAAGCCCACGTTGGCGCCGCCTCCCACCTCCGTAATGGTCACGCTGGGCAGGCCATCAGAACCGCCGTACTTGGACTCTTTCAGAAGCTGCTGGGCCAGCTCGGGGTCAAACGACAGGGCTTTACTCTCAGGGTTGTGTCCGGGCAGCCCGGACATCATGACGCCCTGAGCGACAATCAGCATGTCCTTCAAGACAACCCTGGCGATCTTCTCGCGGTCTATGGCGTGGGCGAAGGCCTGGCGCACCTTGGGGTCGTTGAAGGGCTCTACCCCAGTGTTGAAGCCGATGTAGGAAATGGACAGAGTGTCGCCGGTCATGTACTCGGCGTTCAGGTCCGAGGTGGGGTCCTGCACGCGGTCGATGTCAGTGACGCCCACGCCGGCGACATCTATCTCGTTATTCTCGTACATGGTGAGCACAGACCCCCCAGCCAGCAAGAAGGTTACTGTCTGTACCGACGGCTTCCCCAGGTGGTAGCGGTCGTTGGCCTCCAAGGTGATCCGCTCGCCAAGGCGCCACTCGCGCATCTTGTACGGGCCCGTGCCGTTGGGCTTGCGCGACCAGTTGCGAGGGTTGGCCTCGACCTGCTGCCGGTCGACAACGAAGGCCGTGGGGTAGGTGAGCTTGGCCAAAAAATAGGGCTTAGGGGCGTCGATGGTAAGCTTCAGGGTGAAGTCATCCACCACCTCGATGCCCCGGACCTCGTCGGCTCGGCCCCGGGCCATGTCTTTCGCCCCAACGATGTCTCCCAGGTAGGCCTCGGCCACTGTCGAAGCCGTATGCGGGTCGAGAGCGCGCTCCATGGAGTACTTGAAGTCGCCGGCCGTGACCAGGCGGCTGGTGTTGTGGAAGACGACGTCGTCGCGCAGGTGGAAGGTGTAGGCCACCGTCCCGTCGGGATTGTTCACGATGCCGCCGTTCTCCCGAGTCGGCAGCTCCCTGGCGATGTCGGGTAGGATGTTCAACTTCGGGTCAATCGTGACGAGGCCGCCGAAGATCTCCACGATGTAGGTCGCCGACGCGGCGTCGCCGACCAGGGCGGGGTCCAGGGTGATGGGGTCGCTGCCGGGCAGTCGGAGCTCGCCCGCAGAACCGCCCCCTGTCCCGCCCCCGCCTTCCGCGGTGGCCGCCTTGGTGCCCTGGGCCTGCTGCTGCCCCTCCTCTCCGCCTCCACGAACGATAACCAGCGCCGAGATGGCACCGATGGCCAGCACCAGGACCACCACCACCGCGAGAACGAACCCGACCAGCCGATTCATGCTCCTCCCACCCCTTCCGCTTCTATAAGCCAGAGCTCCCGTTGTTCATCGCTATTCTCGGCCACCAGGTTGTACGGATGATAGCAGAGCAGCCATTCATCCTCAATCGCCGTCATCGCCGTAGTCGCCGTAAGGACGGAGCCAAAGCTCTGTCCCTACAGCCGCCTACGACCCTACTCCTCCTTGAGGGCGAGGCCCAGCTCCTCCAGTTGCTCCTTCTTCACCGGCGAGGGGGCGCCGGTCATGGGGTCGGAGGCGGTCTTGGTCTTGGGGAAGGCGATCACCTCGCGGATGTCGTCCAGGCCGCAGAGAACGGCCACGTTGCGGTCGAGACCGGCGGCGATGCCCCCGTGAGGCGGCGCCCCGTACTCGAAGGCCTCCAGCATGTGGCCGAAGCGGGCCTGCGCCTCCTCCGGCCCGATGCCCAGCATGGCGAACATCCGCTGCTGAACGTCGCGCTGGTGGATTCGGACGCTGCCGCCGGCCATCTCCCAGCCGTTGCAGACCAGGTCATAGGCCTGGGCACGCACGCGCGCCGGCTCCGACTCCAGGAAGGGCAGGTCCTCCGCCCTGGGTGAGGTGAAGGGGTGATGCACGGCATACCAGCGGCCATCCTCCTCGTTCCACTCCAGGAGAGGGAAGTCGGTGACGCGGCACCAGGCCAGCAGGTTGGGGTCGGCGAGGTTCAGCCGGCGCGCCACCTCTCGACGGAGGGCGTCGAGCGCCGCGTTGGCCACCGCCTCCTGGTCGGCCACCATCAGGATGAGGTCGCCGCGCCGGGCGCCACTGCGCTTGGCCATGCCCTTCACCACCTCGGCGTTCAGGAAGCGGGCCATGGGCGAGCGGACCTCTTCGTCTGTCAGGGCGTCCAGGGGGCCCTGCCCCAGGAGGCCTGCTGAGATGAGGCCGCGGCCGCCGGCGCTCTGGACGAAGCTCGTCAGGTCGTCGATCTGCTTGCGGGACAGGGCCTCGACGCCGCCGGGCACGGCGAAGCCCCGCACCTGCCCCCCGGCCTCCACCGCCTGCCGGAAGACGGCGAAGTCGGAGCCGGCCACAAGGTCCGTGAAGTCGGTCAGCTCCATGCCGTAGCGCATGTCCGGCTTGTCGGTGCCGAAGCGGCGCAAGGCCTCGTCATAGGTCAGGCGGGCGAAGGGCTTGGTCACCTTCATGTGCGGCCGGATCGTCTCGCAGAGGGCCGTGTACAGCTCCTCTACCACATCCAGGACGTCGTCCGCGGTGACGAAGCTCATCTCGACGTCCAGTTGGGTGAACTCGGGCTGGCGGTCGGCGCGCAGGTCCTCGTCGCGGAAGCAACGGGCGATCTGGAAGTAGCGCTCGTAGCCGGCCACCATGAGTAGCTGCTTGAACTGCTGCGGCGACTGGGGCAGGGCATAGAAGGAGCCCTTGCTCGGACGGCTCGGCACCAGGTAGTCGCGGGCGCCCTCCGGCGTGGGGTTGGCCAGGATAGGCGTCTCGATCTCGATGAACCCCTTCGAATAGAGGAAGTCGCGCATGAACTTGATGACCCGGTAGCGCGTCCAGATGCGATCGCGCATGCGCGGCCGGCGCAGGTCCAGGTAGCGGTAGCGGAGGCGCAGGAGGTCCTCCACCTCGCTGTCCTCGCTGATGTAGAAGGGCGGCGTCTTGGAGGGGTTAAGAATGACGGTCTCGTTCGCCTGCACCTCGATCTCGCCGGTGGGCAGGGAGCGGTTCTCGGTGCCCGGCCTACGGGCCGCGACGCTGCCCTTCACCTGGATCACGTACTCGGGGCGGACCTGATCGGCGACGCCGTGGGCCTGGGGCGCCTGCGCCGGGTTGAACACGACCTGGACCAGGCCACGGCTATCGCGCAAATCGATGAAGATGAGGTTGCCATGATCACGGCGCCGGTTAACCCAGCCGGCCAGCTCAACCTCCTGGCCGACATGCTCCTTCCTCAGCTCACCGCAGAAGTGGGACTTCAGCACAGAGAAACCTCCAGATGCGACGCTACCCGGGGAATTCACGGCGTCGCAGCGATACCCATCCGGGGCAGGCCGGCTGGCCTGCCGGCAGGCGGGCTACGCCGAGAGTGTCGCACGGCCTCGAGGCCCAGTCAACGAGCGGCTGATCCCTCTGACACTCCGACCACCGGAAAGCCCAGGTAGTCGAGGCGCGAGGTCACCTCCTCCTCAGAGGTGCGCTCAAGGTCCAGGCGGACCTCTACCTGGCGGGCCTTGCGGTCGGCCTTGACGGAGCGAACGCCGGGGAACTGAAGGAGCGCGGCCTTGATTCGATCTTCACAGGCTTCGCAGTGAATGTCCTTTACCTTGAAGACCTTCAACACCAGTTGGGCCATGCTTCTCCCTCCACAGACAGCTTGCCACGGGCAGGAATGGAGGGCAAGCCCACCTGTCACCGCCAGCGGCTCGGGCTACTGCCCCCTCGTTGTCCGGCCGCCGCGCCCGGTGCTACGATACCGATCGATGGAGCGCGAACGCCGCCTCAGCCTGTATGTCCACATCCCGTTCTGCATCGCCAAGTGCGGCTACTGCGATTTCAACTCCTACGCCGGGCAGGAGTCCCTGATCCCTGCCTACGCACAGGCCCTGCTGCGGGAGGCAGAGATGTGGTCGGCGGCCTGCCCAGGCTGGCGGGCCGACACCCTCTTCTTCGGGGGCGGCACCCCCAGCCTCATGCCCCCGGCAGAGCTGGAACGGGTCCTGGAGGGCCTGCGGCGGCACCTCGGGCTGACCCCGGACGCCGAGGTAACGCTGGAGGCCAACCCGGGCACGGTGGACAAGGCGTACCTCTCGCGGCTGCGGGAGCTGGGGGTGAACCGGCTCAGCCTGGGCGTGCAGAGTTTCCGCGAAGATGAGCTGGCCTTTCTGGGTCGCATCCACTCGGCCGAAGAGGCCCGGTCAGCCTATCGGGCCGCCCGCAGCGCCGGCTTCGACAACGTGAGCCTGGACCTCATCTTCGGGCTGCCCGGCCAGACCGCGGACCCCTGGTTGGAGAGCCTGGAGGAAGCGATAGGCCTAGCGCCGGAGCACCTGTCCCTCTACGCCCTAACAATAGAGGAAGGGACGCCCCTGGCCCGCGAAGTGGCCGCCGGCAACACGCCGGCGCCCGATCCCGACCTCCAGGCCGACCTGTACGTGCGCGCCGTGGAGCGGCTGGTGGCGGCCGGCTACGAGCAGTACGAGATCTCCAACTGGGCGCGCCCAGGGCGCCGCTGCCGCCACAACCTCACCTACTGGCGTAACGGCTTCTGGCTGGGACTGGGGGCCGGCGCCCACTCTCACCTGCCTGGCAACTGGGAACCAGGAGCCGGGACCCAGGAACCAGGGATTTGGGACCGCTGTCACAGGTTTGCAGCGGAGGTTCTACCCAGGCAGTACATTGAGCTGGTAAACGAGACATGGAAGCAGTGGTCACAAGAGGGCGCACTCACAGTGGACGCCATGCGGCAGGTGACCTTCCGGGAGGAGGCCCACCCATCGCTGGCGCTCTCGGACACGCTGGTGCTGGGCCTGCGCCTCTGTGAAGGGGTAAGCCTGAGGGAGCTGCGGCGCCGCTTCGGGCAGGCTGCCCTGCAAAGCCACGCCGCCGCTTTCGAGGAAGCGATCTCCCTGGGGTTGCTGGAGCGGGCCGACGGCCGCCTGCGCCTGACCGCCCGCGGCCGCCTCCTGGCCAACGAGGTCTTCGTTCGCCTGCTCCCGCCGACCTAGTGTGGTGAATCAGAAATCCGCAGCCAAATGTCATTCTGAGTCCGCCAGAGGCGGACGAAGAATCCGTGATGGCAGGCGTGGTCCGACGGATGCTTCATCCGCCAGAGGCGGATTCAGCATGACAAACACAAAGCACTGAATCTCTTGCCGAATCTCTGACTCAGGACACCAGCAGGGCGCTGACAGAAGGTTCGGATTCCGCACGTGGTTCGACAGGCTCACCACGAGCGGAATCCGAGGCCCGCTCACCCTGAGCCTGTCGAAGGGCGAGCGCGGGCTCTTGCAGCGTCCTGCTAGACCTTGTCCACGCCGTGCGTTCTCGCCAGCACCGTCAGCAGGTCGTCGATGCCGACCGGCGGCGGATAGTCGCGCCGCCCCAGGGGATCGGGGGTCGGCTCCTCGTCCAGCAGCGCCTCCAGTGAGTTGCCGATGGACCAGGCGAGGGCGGTGAGGTCGTAGCCCCCCTCAAGCATCAGCACCAGCCGCCCGCCACACAGCTCGCGGGCCAGGTCTCGCAGGCCGGCCGTCAGCTCGGCATAGCCTGCGCAGCTCAGTGCCAGGCTAGCCAGGGGATCGACGAAGTGACCGTCGTACCCGACCGAGACCAGCACCAGCTCCGGCTCGAACCGCCTCAGGATCGGCGTCAGGAGGCCCTTCCAGATGCGGTCGAAGATGGCATCGCCGGTGCCGGCGGGCAAGGGCACGTTGACGGTGGTTCCCAGGCCCGCTCCCTGGCCCGTCTCCCGCCAGTGGCCGCTGCCGGGGTAGAACGGGTACTCGTGCGTCGAGAAGTAGAGCACGTCCGGGTCGGCGTAGAAGACCTCCTGGGTACCGTTGCCGTGGTGGACGTCGAAGTCGACGACGGCAACACGGTGGAGGCCGTGGTGCCGCCGGGCGTGCTCCACGGCAATGGCGATGTTGTTGAAGAGGCAGAAGCCCATCGCCCGCGACGGCATCGCGTGGTGGCCCGGCGGCCTCACCAGACAGAAGGCCGACTCCACCTCGCCGGCCAGGACGGCATCGACCGCGGCCAGACAGCCGCCGGCGGCGCGCAAAGCGGCGTCATAGGACCGAGGCGAGACAAAGGTATCGGCGTCCAGCCAGACGCCGCCGCGATCGGCTGCCAATCGCACCGACTCCACATAGTCGCGCTCGTGGATGTAGGCGATCTCGTCGACGGTGGCATCGCGGGCAGTCACGGCGCGCAGACGGGCCGAGAGGCCGCTCTCCTCTAGATGGCTGGTGACGGCCTGGAGCCGGATGGCGTTCTCCGGGTGGTGGCCGGTATCGTGTTCCAGGTAAAGCGGGTCGTAGACCAGGCCTACCGCTGTCATGACGCCTCCTGAGCCCAAGCAGGGTGC
>CAZSSQ010000067.1:0-13614 GCA_964609465.1 uncultured Dehalococcoidia bacterium | reverse complement strand
AGACGGGGTCCTCGATGTGGAAGCGGTACATGGAGTTCTTGCCGCCCCAGGGCCATTCGGCGGTGCCGCTGTAGAGGGTGATGCCGTGGTAGGGGGTCGAGAACTCGGTGCGAGGGCTCCAGGCGGTGTTGAAGTAGTCCTCGGTGCCGGTGCCGTGGAGGGTGGGCGGCCACGTGTCCCCGTCGATGAAGATCATGTCGTCGCCCTCGCCGTACCAGTTGTTCTTCTCGCGCTGGAAGCAGTCGATGTTCAGGTTGCAGCCGACGTAGTGGCCGCGACCCTGGGCCTCCAGGATGACGTAGTTGCCCGTCCCGTCCAGGTTGGGGGTCTTCCAGACCTCGCCCCGGTAGTCGGGGTTCTCGTTGAAGCGGCGGGCCGGGTCGCCCCAGCCGACGGTTGGGTTCTGGCGGCGCCACTGGGCGTGGAAGCGGCCCAGGCCGTCGGGGGGCTCGTCGTGCTCCTCGTAGTCCACGTAGAAGTAGACGATGAGGTGCCGCTCGCCCTCGTTGGTCACCTCGACGCGGGCGCCGGAGGCGAAGGGCATGGGGAAGAAGCTGTTGAAGGCGCAGCCGTCCTGCGGGCTCATGGTCAGCGGCAGCGAGGTGAACTCCTTGACGATGCCGTGGCCGACGCCGAAGAAGTCGCCGGTGGGCGCCTCCACGCTGGGGGTAGCCTCGCCGTCCCAGAACATGCGCAGCAGGCTGCGGCGGGCGTAGTGCTCCTCGCGGCTGGCCAGGGTGATCCAGATGTGGCGGATGGAGCCGGGGCCCGTGATCTCGGCCAGAGGGCGCGTCTCGCCGGGGTCCAGGACCCAGAAGTCGGCGTTGCCGCCGGAGCGGTCCCAGGAGGAGGCGCGTCGCCGGCGCCAGTCACGCAGGCGGGGTAGGTCAAAGAGGGTCATTGTAGCGGCCTCCTGAAGTACTGTGTCGTAGCTGCAGACCTTCAGGTCTGCCGAATTCATAGAGCCCGGCAGGGCTGATGATCATGAACAAAACAACTTTGCATCCCACCCGTAGGGGCGCAGCATGCTGCGCCCCTACCCCGCAGGCCGGGGCCGACGCGAGGTCGGCCCCTACGAGGTTTGCCGCCCTCTCCACCGTCGTCGGCAGGGATGAGGTCATAGCATCCGTTTGGTGCGCCGCTCCTCGCGCTCCAGGGGCGCCTGGGCGAAGGGCGACCGGGTCGACGGCACGTCCGGCCGCTTGCCCGACAGCATCTCCTCGACCGTCAGGATCTGCACCCGCGGGTAGTCCTTGTCCCAGAAGTCGTTGTGGTAGAAGCCGGCACTAGCAGCCTCCGTGACCATGGGCTGCGTCGGCGGCTCCAGGGTGAGCAGCACGCCGATGGGCTCCTTCTCCCGCTCGAGGACGCCGACGAGGTCGCGCACCATGCCTACGCCGACGTGCTCGCCGCCCTTGACGGAGACGAGGGCGCGCTTGTAGTCCTCCTTGGGCCCGGCGAAGAAGGGGATGACGCCGTCGATGCCGAGATCGGCTCCCTTCTTCCTGCCCGACACCGGCTGCGCGCCCAGCCGGTCCAGCGCCCACCACTGGAACTGGTATTTGTCGCGCTGGGCGAGGTCGCGCGCCCCCGCCAGGTCTACCGGCTCGCCGATGACCTCGATCTCCAGGCCAGGAAAGGCGTCCTGCATGCGGCGGCGGACGAGACCGATGGCGAGGTGGGTGATGTCGATGCCGATCCAGCGCCGCCCCAGTTTGTGGGCGGCGTGGACGGCGGTGCCGCAGCCGCAGAAGGGGTCAAGGACGATGTCCCCGGGGTTGGAGGAGGCGCTGACGATGCGCTCCAGGAGGGCGAGGGGCTTCTGGGTGGGGTAGCCGAGGCGCTCTTTGGCCTGGCTGTTAATTGGAGGGATATCATCCCAGACATCAATGACGGGTGCACCGTGCATCTCATCTAAGTAGCGCTTGTATTGAGGCATGCCGCTTTTGCCGTACACAAGCCGACCTTCCTCGTGGAGCCTCTGCATACGGTCCTTGGTCCACCGCCATACCCGCACGTGCCCGTTCCACTCATAGGTAAGGTTAGGCCGATCCTTATTTGGATTAAGACAGTTGTCTAGGCGGTATCGTCTGCCTGTATCCGGCTCGACATGACTGTAATGTGAGTCCAGATATGCCGTGCCATGGGGACGAAGCTGTGTATGCCAAGTCGTGTCAGAACCCTTGCCATAGGCCAGCAATACGTCGTGCCCTGATGGAAAGCGCGTGTAGGCATGGCCCTTCGGAGCGCTGCGCTTCCACGCCACCTCGTTGCGGAAGTTGGTGGGGTCAAACACGCTGTCAAGCACTAGCTTCAGATAGTGGCCCGTCGTCGGGTCGCAGTGGAGGTAGATGGAGCCGGTGGGCTTGAGCACGCGGTGCAGCTCCACCAGGCGCACAGCCATCATGGTCAGGTAGGCGGTCACGTCGTTGTGGCCCAGGCCGTCCACCATGGCCCGCAGCATGCGCGCCACCTTCTGGTGGGGACCGCTCTGCGCCTCCTCATAGGCCTGCATCGCCGACGGGCCCCAGTGCCACGTGTCCTCAAACGCCTCGATCTGCGCCTCGCTGGCGGCGCCGGTGGACTCGCGGAAGAGGACGTTGTAGGAGCGGTTGGAGTTGAACGGCGGGTCCAGGTAGATGAGGTCTATGGACTCGTCCGGGAAGTACTCCCGCCTCCGGAGGATGTCCAGGTTGTCGCCGTAGTAGAGGACGTTGGTCTTCAGTTCCGGCATATCACCCGCCCCTACGCCAGCACAGAAACGCTTGACAGCGGAGATGACACCTGTGACAATATACTACGGAATTGGCCCGGCTCTGAACTGTCGCCTTTATGGTGCGCGTTCCCTTGAGGATAGGAGCCGGGCTTCGCATTACCTGGGCCACACGCGGGCCTGTATCTCCCGGCTTGCGATGTAGCGGCGATAGTCTTGGGCATCGGGTCTGTTGTTCACGCGGCGATTTGTGACCCCCGCCACGTAATCGGCCAACTGCAGTAGGTTGTTCGTCCTGGACTCCTCCATCTTGATCTTCCGGATCGGGTTTCGGCCCGCCTCACTCATTTTGCGCCGCAGATAGGCCGCTAGCTGGTTTCGGAACCCCCGATCCCCGGTCTTGTCAATCACCACCGTGGCCTCTACCAGATAGGGCTTTGCATTCTCAAACACGAGTCCACAGACATACTTGTAGAGGGGGCCCTTGAAATTGAAGCCCTTGCCGTACAGCTTGGCGGGATGCTTGTTTAGGCTGAACGCGTGGTAGAAGAAGTCGTAGGGCGCGACGGCCTCGAGAAAGGCCAGCCGCACCCTACGCGAGTTGGAGTTGAAGTGGAACTCGTACTCTTTCGGCAGCCCAAGTTCGTGACGGAGGAGGCTGATACGTTGATCGCAGGCCGCCGCCGCCTCGGTTTCTTCGAAGGTCACCATGGCTACCGTGAAGAACAGACTGGAGCCCTGGGCTATCTTCCTGCCCGGGTCCCCAGACTCATCGATGAAGGCCAACATGGCTGACAAAGCGTGACGGTTCCTACAGCACCACCAGGTTGTTGCGGTGCACGACCTCGGTGCCGTACTCGTGGCCCAGCGCCTCGCCGATGCGGTCCGAGCGCAGGCCGCGGATGGCCGCCACCTCGCGGTCGCTGTAGTTCGTGATGCCACAGGCGATGCGCTCACCGTCCGGGCCATGGATGTTGACGGCGTCGCCCCGCTCGAAGGGCCCCTCCACCTCGCGCACGCCGGCGGGCAGCAGGCTCTTGTTCTCCCGGCGCAGCGCCCGCGCCGCCCCGGCGTCCACTACGATGCGGCCGCGGGTGGCCAGGCCGGAGAGCATCCAGCGCTTGCGGCTCTCCATGCGGTCCGCCGAGGCCGGGAAGAAGGTGCCCAGGCGCTCGCCCCCGGCCAGGCGCACCAGCACGTCCCGCTCGTGGCCGTCGGCGATGACGACGTCGGTGCCGCCGGCGGTGGCCAGGCGGGCGGCGTCGACCTTGGTGGCCATGCCGCCCACGCCGCGGGAGTCCGGGCCGCCGGAGCTCCCCCGGGCGACGCGCTCTATCTCGTCGTCGATGCGGTCCACCCGGGCGATGAGGCGGGCGTCCCTGTCACGGTGGGGGTCGGCTGTGTAGAGGCCGGCGGTATCGGTGAGGAGGGCCAGGAGGTCGGCGTCCACCAGGTTGGCCACCAGGGCCGACAGGTTGTCGTTGTCGCCGATGCTGGCCCCCTCGATCTCCTCCACGGCCACGGCGTCGTTCTCGTTGACGATGGGGACGGCGCGCAGCTCCAGCAGGGCGAGCAGGGTGTTGCGGGCGTTGAGGTAGCTCACGCGGTCGGACAGGTCGCGGCGGCTGAGGAGGGCCTGGGCGACGACGATGTCGTGCCAGGCGAAGAGCTGGTCGTAGGACTGCATGAGGTGGCTCTGGCCGACGGAGGCGAGGACCTGGCGGAAGGGCATGTCGCGGCGGCCGCGCGTCAGGCCCAGGCGGTGGCGGCCGGCGGCAATGGCTCCCGAGGTGACCACGACGACATCGGCGCCCTGGAGGTGCAGGCGCGCCACCTGGCCCACCAGTGCGGACATCATCTCCAGGTTCAGGCGGTCGGTGCCGGCGGTGAGGACGTTAGTGCCGAGCTTGGCGATGATGCGCCGGTAGCGGAGCCCCGCCTCAGCGGCGGGCAAGCCTGCCTCGCCGGGAGGAGTGAGCGCCTCACCGCCGTCGCGGCCGGGTCCGCTGCGCCTCTTCTTCTCCGCCATCGTATGCGAGATGCGCCCCGCAGGGGCGCCGTCGGCCCGAATTATAGCGCGCGCTTCGGGGGCGCCACAAGGAAAGGAAACCGCAGGCGCTCGCAACCGCGCCTGAAGAAAGCCTGGGCCTGGCTGACCTTTGTGAGTGGAAGTACTCCTTGACACTGCATTATGCTCCTGTTAGACTAACGTTTCGGCGCTTCAGGCCGCAGGTATACGGCAACAGGTCGAAAGACCCCGAAAGTGACTACGGTCGGCGCTTAGTGGGGTACCCCCGGCTAACGCCGGGAGCCCGCCGAGGTTGGGCAGGGCCCCACGCCGCACTGGCTCAGGAATAGGGCTTTCGATCTATCATTGTGGCTGCGGCGCCTGCCTTGTGGATGCTGAATAGATAGGCTGGAGAGAGCTGTGCCTACCATCAACCAGTTGGTGCGCAAGGGGCGCAAGAAGCTGATCAAGAAGACCAAGGCGCCCGCCCTGCGATTCAGCTATAACGCGCTGAGGGGCCATCTGATGCGGGGTGAGGGATCGCCTCAGAAGCGAGGCGTCTGCACCCAGGTACGGACCATGACCCCCAAGAAGCCCAACTCCGCTCTGCGCAAGATCGCCCGCGTGCGCCTCACCAACGGCATTGAGGTCACGGCCTACATTCCAGGCGAGGGGCACACCCTCCAGGAGCACTCAGTGGTCCTTATCCGGGGCGGCCGCATCAAGGACCTTCCCGGCGTGCGCTACCACATCATCCGGGGCGCTCTGGACGCCCAGGGGGTGACGGGCCGCCGGCGCGGCCGCAGCAAGTACGGCACCCGCAAGGCGGGGGGCCCCACCGCGGCGGTGAGCTAGGACATGCCAAGACGAGCCAAGGTCGTCCGCAGGGAGACCCCACCCGACGCCCGCTATCGCAGCCGGACGCTGGCTGCCTTCATCCACAAGGTCATGCGTAGCGGCAAGAAGAGCCTGTCCGAGCGTGTCGTCTACGGGGCCCTCGACCAGATAGAGGCGCAGACCCGGCGCAACCCGCTGGACATCTTCGAGCAGGCCCTGCGCAACGCCACCCCTGTGGTGGAGGTGAAGCCGCGGCGAGTGGGCGGCGCCACATATCAGGTGCCGGTAGACATCCGCTCGGAGCGGAGGAACTCGCTGGCAATGCGCTGGCTGCTGAACTCAGCGCGGGCCCGGCGCGGCCGCTCCTTCCCCGAGAGGCTGGCGGCGGAACTCCTGGACGCTGCGAATGGCCAGGGCGCCACTGTCAAGCGCAAGGAAGACACCCACCGCATGGCGGAGGCGAACCGTGCCTTCGTTCATTATCGGTGGTGAAGCGGCGGTGAGATTTCTGGGGCCGCCGGTGACCCTTCGCCGGCGGTCTCCTTCTCGTGAAGCGGTATGCCAAGAACGGTACCCATCAACAGAACGCGCAACATCGGCATCATCGCCCATATCGATGCCGGCAAGACCACTGTGACCGAACGCATCCTGTTCTACACCGGCCGCACCTACAAGATGGGCGAGGTCCACGAAGGCACGGCCGTCATGGACTGGATGGAACAGGAGCGGGAGCGGGGTATCACCATCACCGCTGCCGCCACCACCTGCGAGTGGCGCGACCACCTGGTGAACATCATCGATACCCCGGGCCACGTCGACTTCACGGTCGAGGTCGAGCGCAGCCTGCGCGTCCTCGACGGCGGCGTCGTTGTCTTCGATGCCGTTCACGGCGTAGAGCCCCAGTCGGAGACCGTGTGGCGCCAGGCCGACCGCTATCGCGTGCCCCGCATCTGCTTTGTCAACAAGATGGACCGGGTGGGCGCAGACCTCTGGCGGACCGTCGACATGATCGCTGAACGGCTGGAGGCCCGGCCTCTCACCATCCAGATCCCCATCGGCGAGGAGGCCAACTTCGAGGGCGTCATCGACCTGGTGGAGGAGCAGGCCTGGTACTTCTCCGCGGACCGTGACCAGGCGCCGGAGGTGAAGCCGGTACCCCCCGAGCACGCCGAAGCCCGCGCCCGCCACCGCGAGAAGCTCATCGAGAAGCTGGCGGAGGTAGACCACCAGCTCATGATCAGCTACGTGGAGGGCCGCGTCATCGGCGCCACGGAGCTGAAGAAGGCCCTTCGCCGTGCCACCCTGACCAGCGTGGCCACCCCTGTTCTCTGCGGCAGCGCCCTTCGCAACAAGGGCATCCAGCCCCTGCTGGACGCTGTCGTCGACTACCTGCCGGCGCCGGACGACGTGCCGCCCGTGGTGGGTAGCAACCCCAAGA
This sequence comes from uncultured Dehalococcoidia bacterium, assembly GCA_964609465.1. Classification (GTDB taxonomy): domain Bacteria; phylum Chloroflexota; class Dehalococcoidia; order DSTF01; family JALHUB01; genus CAVSBT01. The sequence goes on along the minus strand of CAZSSQ010000067.1, from coordinate 6,618 downwards.
CCGGCGAGGCCCAGGAGCGCCGGGCCGATGATGGGGCGCCCTTCGCCTCGCTGGCCTTCAAGATCGTGGCTGACCCCTACGTGGGGCGCCTGGCCTACTTTCGCGTCTACTCCGGCAAGGCCGCCACGGGGTCCACGGCGTTCAACAGCACTCGCGGCGAGCGAGAGCGGTTCGGACGGCTCCTGCGCATGCACGCCAACCGTCGCGAGGAGATAGCGGAGGTCTACGCCGGCGATATTGCGGCCGCCGTAGGCCTCAAGAACACATTCACCGGCGATACCCTCTGCGACCTCAGCCACCAGGTACTCCTCGAATCCATCCGCTTTCCCGAGCCCGTCATCTCCGTTGCCATCGAGCCTAAGACCAAGGAAGACCAGGACCGCATGGGCGAGACCCTGGGCCGTCTGGCAGAGGAAGACCCCACCTTCCGCACCCGCTACGACCTGGAGACAGGCCAGACCATCATCTCGGGCATGGGCGAGCTGCACTTGGAGGTCATCGTGGACCGCATGCTGCGCGAGTTCCGGGTGGGCGCCAGTGTGGGACGGCCCCAGGTGGCCTACAAGGAGACCATCACGCGCTCCGTCCGGGTCGAGGGGCGCTTCATCCGCCAGACCGGGGGCCGCGGCCAGTACGGCCACGTCTGGCTGGAGCTGGAGCCTCGGGAGCGGGGCGCCGGCTTCGAGTTCGTCAAAAAGATCGCGGGGGGCGTCATCCCCCGCGAATTCATCCCTGACGTGGAGGCGGGTGTCAAGGAGGCGCTGGACAGCGGTACCCTGGCCGGCTACCCGGTTATCGACGTGCGGGCCACTCTGGTGGACGGCAGCTATCACCCCGTGGACTCCTCGGAGATCGCCTTCCGCATGGCGGGCTCCCTGGCCACACGCCAGGCGCTGGAGCAGGGCGATCCCATCCTGCTGGAGCCCATCATGAAGGTAGAGGTGGCCACCCCGGAGCAGTTCTTCGGCGACGTGGTGGGCGACATCACCTCGCGCAGGGGACACGTCATGGGCGTGGATGCCAGGGGCAGCACCCAGATAGTGCGGGCCCTGATCCCCCTGGCGGAGACCTTCGGCTACGCCACCGAACTGCGCTCATTGACCCAGGGGCGGGCCACCCACAGCATGGAGTTCGACCACTACGAGGAGGTACCGGCGCCGCTGGTGGAGAAGATCGGCGGCGCCCGGGTGCGTCGTCCGGCGCCCGCCTGAGTTCGAGGCGATGCCTTGCGAGCAGAGCGATGCCTAGACAGAAGATCCGGATAAGGCTCAAGGCCTACGACCACCGCATCCTGGACCAGTCGGCGGAGCAGATCGTGGAGGCAGCCGAGCGGACAGGCGCCGCCGTCGCCGGCCCCGTGCCCCTGCCTACCGAGATCAAGAAGTTCTGTGTAATCCGCTCGCCGCACGTGGACAAGGACTCGCGGGAGCAGTTCGAGATCCGCACCCACAAGCGGCTCATCGACATCCTGGAGCCTACCTCCAAGACGGTGGACACGCTGATGCGCCTGCAACTCCCGGCGGGCGTCGATATCGAGATCAAGCTCTAGGGGAGACCGATGCCGGAAGGTATCCTGGGGCGCAAGGTGGGCATGACACAGTACTTCGACCGTCAGGGCGAGGTTCGGCCAGTCACTGTCATCGAGGCCGGCCCCTGCCTGGTGATCCAGGTGAAGACCCTGGAGAGCGACGGCTACCAGGCGGTCCAACTGGGCTTCGGCGATGCCAAGAGGCTCAACTCGCCCCAGAAAGGCCACCTGAAGAAGCTGGGCCAGTTCCGCTACCTACGCGAGTTCCGCGTCGGCGATGTCTCCCAGTACAAGGTAGGCCAGCGCCTGGGCGCGGAGCTCTTCCAGGAGGGGGACCTGGTGGACATCACCGGAATATCCAAAGGCCGGGGCTTCGCTGGCGGCATCCGCCGCCATGGCTTCCGGAGCGGCCCCCGCACCCACGGACAGTCGGACCGGCACCGAGCACCGGGCTCTATCGGCTCCGGCACCACGCCGGGGCGGGTGCTGAAGGGGCTGCGGATGGCCGGCCACATGGGCAACGCCCGGGTGACGGTGCGCAACCTGCGTGTGCTGGAGAGCAACCCCGCCACCGGCATCCTGATGGTGGAGGGAGCGGTCCCTGGGGCCCGCAGTGGCCTCCTGGCCATCAAGCGGGTCAGCGTCGCCGACAAGAAGAAGGATTGAGGTCGCTGCTGTGCGTCTGACAGTCAAGAACACCCAGGGCGAGGAAGTCGACACCATTGAGGTGGACGACCGGGTGTTTGGCATCAAGCCTAACCGGGCGGTGGTGCACCAGGCGCTCCTGGCCCACCTGGCGAACCGCCGGGCGGGCACGGCCAGCACCAAGACCCGGGGCGAAGTGCGAGGGAGCACAGCGAAGATCCGGCGCCAGAAGGGCTCGGGGAGGGCCCGCATGGGCAGCATCCGGGCGCCCAACCTTGAAGGCGGCGGTGTCGCCTTCGGCCCCAGGCCCCGCAGCTTCGTCCAGCGGCTGCCCAAACGCATGCGACGGCTGGCCGTCCGCTCCGTCCTCTCCGACAAGGCCGCGGGGGGACGCCTGCAAGTGCTGGACCGCCTGGCCCTGGACAAGCCCAGGACCAAGGACGTGGCGGAGGTGCTGGCAAACCTGGGGGTCTCCGGGTCAGCGCTCATCGTCATCGCGGAGCCGGAGCGCAACGTTTCTCTGGGGGCGCGCAACCTGCCGGAGACGAAGGTGCTGCCGGCCGCCTACCTGAACGTGGTGGACATGCTCTCCTACCGGGCGCTGATCATGACCGTGGACGCGGTCCGCAGGGCCGAGGCCCTTTGGGGCGGCGAGCGGGCGTTGCGCCGCCGGGTCCCGCCGGCAGGTGAGCAGGTATCGGTAGGGGAGGGGAGCCGCGATGCCTAAGCAGCTTCACCCCTACGCCGTCATCGTAAGGCCGCTGGTGACCGAGAAGAGCACTCTCCTCGCTGGCTTCAACAAGTACGCCTTTGAGGTGATGCCCCACGCCAACAAGATTCAGATCAAAGAGGCAGTGGAGGTGACCTTCAGCGTGCGCGTGCGCGGCGTGAACACCTGCAACGTCCACGGCAAGGTCCGGCGCTTCGGGCGCGCGCGCAGCGTGGGCCGCTCCTGGAAGAAGGCCATCGTTACCCTGGAGGAGGGCTACAAGATCGAGCTCTTCGAGGGCATTTAGGGCTCGGACAGGCAAGAGACTATGGCACTGAAGCAGTACAAGCCCACCTCGCCCGGCCGTCGCGGGATGTCCGGCTTCACCTTCGAAGAGGTGACGCGAAGGAAGCCGGAGAAGTCCCTGCTGGCGCCCCTGGCGCGTCGAGGGGGCCGCAACAACCAGGGCCGGATAACCGTCCGGCACCAGGGAGGCGGCGCCAAGCGCCAGCTACGGCTCATTGACTTCAAGCGGGACAAGTGGGGCGTGCCGGGCAAGGTGGTCAGCATCGAGTACGACCCGAATCGCTCGGCCCGCATCGCCCTCATACATTACCGGGACGGGGACAAGCGCTACATTCTGGCTCCGCTGGGCCTCCAGGTCGGAGATACCGTGGAGTCGGGCCCAGACGCCGAGGTTAAGCCGGGCAACGCCCTGCCCCTGCGGAACATACCCAATGGCACCACCATCCACAACATCGAACTCACGGTCGGCAGGGGCGGCCAGTTGGTGCGGGGGGCCGGCACCTCTGCCCAGCTCATGGCCAAGGAGGAGCGCTACAGCCTGGTGCGCCTTCCCTCAGGTGAGATGCGCCGTCTCCCCTCCGGCTGCATGGCCACCATAGGCCAGTTGGGTAACGTGGAGAACAACATCGTCAAGCTGGGCAAGGCGGGCCGCTCGCGGAACATGGGGCGCCGGCCTCAGGTCCGTGGTGCCGCCATGAACCCGCGTGACCACCCTCACGGGGGCGGCGAGGGCAAGGCGCCCGTGGGGATGCCGGGACCCAAGACGCCCTGGGGTAAGCCGGCCATGGGATATCGCACCCGTGGCAAGAAGCCCAGCGATAAGCACATCGTGCGCCGTCGATACGGCTAGCAGGTGAGAGGACATGTCGCGCTCGACCAAGAAAGGGCCCTTCGCGGAGCCCAAGCTGATGAAGAAGGTGGACATGGTGCAGCGCTCCGGCCAGCGGACTGTCATCCGCACCTGGTCGCGGGCCTCCACCATCATGCCTCAGATGGTAGGGCTCACCATCGGCGTCCACGATGGCCGGCGTCACGTGCCCATCTTCATCACCGAGAACATGGTCGGCCACAAGCTAGGGGAGTTCGCCGCCACACGCCACTTCCGGGGGCACTCCGGCCGCTCGGAGAAGACCACCCAGGTAAGGCGGCGGTAGCGGTCATGGAGATTAAGGCCACCGCCAAGCATACCGGCGTATCGGCCCGAAAGGTGCGGCTGGTACTGGAGCACCTGCCCGGCAAGCGGGTCGAGGAGGCTCTTACCCTGCTCCAGTTCATGCCGACACCCAACGCCCGCCTGGTGGCCAAGGTGGTGAAATCGGCGGCGGCCAACGCCGAGAACAACTTCCAGATGTCGGCGGCGGACCTGCGCATCAAGGCCGCTTACGCCGGCGAGGCCCGCCGCCTTAAGAGGTTTCGCCCCCGGCCGCGGGGCCGCGTGGCGTTCGTGCGGCGCCCTTCGAGCCATATCACCATCGTGGTGGAAGAGGAGGAGGCTTAGCGTGGGTCACAAGGTCCACCCGACGGGGTTCCGGCTGGGCATCATCTATGGCTGGCAGAGCAAATGGTACGCCGATCGCCACTACACGAACCTGCTGCACGAGGACCTCACGATTCGGCGCACCATCATGAAAGGCCTGGCGGACGCCGGCATCTCGAGGGTGGAGATCGACCGCGATGCTAACCACGTGGTGGTGACAGTGCACACGGCGAAGCCCGGCATCGTCATCGGCCGGGGCGGACAGAAGGTGGATGAGTTAAGGCTGACACTGGAGCGCCTGACGGGCCGTCGGGTGCGGGTCAACATTATCGAGATCCGCCAGCCAGAGCTAGACGCTCACCTGGTGGCCCGCAGCGTCGCCGACCAGTTGCAGCGGCGGGTCTCCTTCCGCCGCGTCCTCAAGCAAAGCGTGGCCCGGACCATGCAGCGGGGCGCCAAAGGGGTCAAGATCACGGTGGGCGGGCGCCTGGGCGGGTCCGAGATGTCGCGCCGGGAGACGGACATGGAGGGCCGCGTGCCCCTGCACACCCTCCGCGCCGACATCGACTACGGGATGGCGGAAGCCCACACCACCTTCGGCCGCATCGGCGTCAAGGCCTGGATCTACAAGGGTGACATCCTGCCGGAGCCCAAGGCGCCGCCGGAGCCAGAGGAGGCCGAAGCCGAGGAGCCGGCCCCTGTGGGTGCAGCGTCGTCGGCGCCGCCGGAGGGCCCGGTAGCCGGAGCTGAAGACGCTGCTCCGGCAAAGCAAGAGGCCCCCGTCGAAAGTCAACCGGCGGAGCAATAGCTGTGCTTCAACCAAAACGGGTTAAGTGGCGCAAGGCCCACCGCGGACACCGCCGCGGGCAGGCCAACGCCGGCAACCAGGTGTCCTTCGGGGAGTTTGGCCTCCAGGCCGTAGGACGAGCCTGGGTTGACAGCCGCCAGATCGAGGCAGCGCGGCGCGCCATCACCCACCACGTGCGACGTGGCGGCAAGGTCTGGATCCGCATCTTCCCGGATAAGCCCGTGAGCAGCAAGCCAGCGGAGACGCGCATGGGCAGCGGCAAAGGCAACCCGGACCACTGGGTGGCCGTGGTCAAGCCCGGTCGCATGCTCTTCGAGATCGCCGGCGTGCGGGAGGACGTAGCCCGCGAGGCGATGCGCCTGGCCTCGCACAAGCTGCCCCTGGGCACCCGCTTCATCGCCAGGGAACATGAGGGGCTCTAGGAGATGGCGCCTAAGACCAAGCGGCCGAGCAAGCCACTGCAAGACCTCCGGGCCAAGTCCGACGAAGACCTGGCCAAGGAGCTCGGCGAGGCCTATCGTCAGTTCTTCACGGTGCGCCTCCAGCTATCAACGCGCCAGCTCACCAACGTCGGCGAGGCGCGCAAGGTGCGGCGGCGCATCGCCCGCATCAAGACCATACAGCGCGAAAGAGAACTGGAGGCCGCCATGGTGGCCGCCGAGGAGCAGGGGTCGTGACGGGAGAGACTCGTCGCAAAGAACGCATCGGCGTCGTTGTCTCAAAAAAGATGCAGAAGACGGTGGTGGTGGCCGTGGAGACCTTCAAGCGTCACCGCATCTACAAGAAGATCCTGCGGCACACACGACGCTTCAAGGTTCACGACGAAAAGAATGCCTGCGGCCTCGGTGACCTCGTGCGCATCGTCGAGACGCGGCCCCTCTCGCGGGAAAAGCGCTGGCGCGTCGCCGAGGTGCTGGTCCGCGGAGAGGTCGCCGAGGTGGCCCCCAAGGAGATCGGCGCCGAGCTGATCGAGGAGCTGAGCGTCAAGACGCCGCCTCCGCCGCCTGTTGCTGAGGCGGTCGTCGAGCAGGCAGAGGCCGTCGTAGAGCCCGAAGCCCCCGCCGAGGCGGCAGAGGCCGTCGTGGAGCCCGAAGCCCCCGCCGAGGCGGCAGAGGCCGTCGTGGAGCCCGAAGCCCCCGCCGAGG
>CAZSSQ010000066.1:0-13844 GCA_964609465.1 uncultured Dehalococcoidia bacterium | reverse complement strand
TGGTGAAGTCCAGGAACCCCAGGTCCACGGGCTTCTTCACCTTGTAGACGAAATCACCGGCCAGGAAGACGTAGGAGATGTGGGTCTGGACCAGGTCGACCCGATCCACCTTGTGGGGGTAGGCCTCCGGCGAGAGGAGGGCGGCTATGTGGGGCGGAAGGTTGGACATCGGATCAACACTCTGGCCACAGATGGACACAGACAGACACAGATTTGGCGAGGGACGCTGTGTCAGCCCGTTCTGTCTGCGTTCATCTGTGCAAATCTGTGGCCATTCACAGGGCCACGTCGGTGGCAGTCTTCAACTGGCAGGCCGCGACAAACCGCCTGCTAGCTTTGCGCGCGACCGGTCGAAAGTCAAGACGGCTCAGCAGATTCGCGGGGGTCTGAACACCCCCGCCTACTTCCTCCGAAGGCCAGCCTTGAGGCTGGCGCGTGCCAGGCCCCCGCCTGTCGGCGGGCAGGAAGGCCTGGCCTTCTGAGCGTACTCCGGTTATCCGCCCGCGTCCTCTTTGCCCCACCATACGATGGCCGACCGGTAGGTCGTCTTCGGCAGGTAGAGGCACCCCTCGCGCTCCACCAGGACGGCGGCCAGCTCCTGCCGTAGCCGGGCCTCGGTCGCCTCGTCCACCGGGATAGGCAGGTGCTCGCGGAAGGCCTCGGCCGCCTCGTCCATACTCCCCCACGACCAGCTCTCGGGCATCTCGCTCATCTCCACGTTGGGCCGCAGGCCCATCTGCCAAAGGACGGGCACTGCGTCGCGGACGGTGGGCTGGCGGGCGCGCGGCTCGCCGTGGAAGCGCTCCCAGAGCCCCAGCGACTCCAGGGCTACCTGCTCGTCGTGGAGCCAGAGGAAGCAGTAGCGCCGCGCCGAGTCGTCCAGCCTACGCAGGAAGGGCTCTATGTCCGCCACCGGGTAGAGGACGTGCGAGCAGATGACTACATCGCAGATCGGGACGTTGACCTCGGGCCAGGTGCCCTCAATGACCTCGATGTTGTTCAAACCTTCCTCCTGCGCCCACTCCCGCAGGTGAGAGGCCAGGGCCGCTGACGGCTCTACGGCGAAGACCCGCCGGACGACCCGCGCCAGCGGCACCGAGTGGCGGCCGGCGCCCGCCCCCACGTCCAGCACCGTTGACCGGCCGTCCACGTAGGCGAGCACCTTCTCCAGAAAGGGATCAGGGCGGGCTTCCCGGCTGAAGGCGGCGAAGCCGCGGGCACGGCGCGCCCAGTAGTCGGTGGTGGTGCGGCCCAGGCGGGCGTAGGCGGCGTCCACCTGCCGCCTCCGCTCCTCGACTATGCACCGCCAGCGCTCCACGAAGTCGATGGGCTCCAAGGGAGTCACGCTTGTCACGGAGTCCTGTAGGGGCAGGGCTCGCCCCTGGCCCTATGAGGGCGCCCGCCAGGGGCGCCCCTACCGTTCAAAAGAGGCGCACCTCGTAGGGGCCGACCTGGAGGCCCTGGATGGTCACCCTGAGATGAGGGCCTTGACAGGCAACTATACCACGGCAGCGGTGGACACGCCGCGAGGTGGAGGCCGCAAGGGAATCTCAGGCGGCGGGAGGCCGAGGACGGCGCGCCCTGGCAGCGGACCTCTCGGGGACCGGCGGTCGGGCCGTCTCAGGCAGCTCACTGCCGGCGGGCGAGGCCAGGTAGACAAGGAGGGCACCCAGCACCCGCCGCAGCGAGACCTTCCGGGCCGCCTCGGAGTCGACGCAGGCTTCCACCACCAGGCCATCGTGGGTGGCGAGGACCAGGCGGGCGGCGTCGTCCGGATCGAGTTGGGGCGTGAAGAGGCCGGAGTGGGCAGTGCGCTGGAAGGCCTGGGCGAGCAGCCGCCGCCAGTCGGCATAGGCCTGACCCAAGCCACGACGGATGGCCTCGTGACCTCGGGCCTGTGCCCAGAACTCCACCAGCAGCCGCGGCCAGGCAATCTCACGCTCCTCATAGGAGAGGAAGGCCTCCAGGGTCTCCAGAAGGGCGGCCGCCGCTGGCGTAAGTTCCTCGAAGGCCTTGAGGCGCTCCGTCTGATCGCTGGTCCACTGCTCCAGCAGCTCCAGGAAGATGCCCTCCTTGCTGGCGAAGTGGAAGTAGTAGGCCCCCTTAGAGTAGCCGGCCGCAGCAGCGATGTCCTCTACCGTGGCTTCTTCGTAGCCATGCTCGGCAAAGACGCGCAGGGCAGCGTCCACGAGCAGAGCCCGTGTTTGCTCCTTCTGGATCTGCCTGGCGAGAGGCTCTCTCCTCACAGCAACACCCAAGTATTTCTCGGCCAGCAAGGGGTTTGCTTGCAGGCTCAGATGCATTCGAATCGAGCATCACCAGGGGCGGCGGATGCTGCGGGAGCGGCTGCGCGCCAGCCACAGCCCAGGGCGGCCTATCAGAGGTCGCTCCCATGCCAGTGGCGGATGGACCAGCAGCCGACACGGAGTCCAGGCCAGGACCCGAAGCGCTCCATCCACCCCACAGCCCAGGATACCAGAGCATGCGGCTAGCAGCTACGCGCTGCTGGGCCTGTTTGGCCGAAGAGCGGCTGCGGCAGGCTTCACCGAACCGTCACCGGCAAGGCCGCGAGAACAAGTTACGCAGGAAGCCGCCATGCGTTTGGAAGTTCGAAGGGGATCTAGCGGGCGGTAGGAAGCGCCAGTCGGCGACCCGCCGCCCAAGAAGACAAGAGTAGAGGACCGACAAAGGCAAACCCTTCGAAAGAGGGGGGCGCAAAGCCGCGGGCCTAAGGCTCCCTCCACCACGGAGGGTGGAGCCAGGGCAGCCGGGCTACCGAAGGCCTTAGCACTGGCGAAAGGACTATCGCCTCTAGCGCCACACCGCCAGGGAGATCAGGCACCGGTTTGCCGCCGTCGGTCGTTCCGGAGGCGGCTTTCCATTTCCACCCCGGCAACCTGGAGGCGAGACATGAGAGACCGAGATGCGATGATCATGCGTCACATGCCGCTGGTGGCCTTCGTCGTCGGCAGGATGTCATCGGAGACCAGCAACAGAAACGGCCTGGATCGGGATGACGCCATGGCCTACGGTACCGAGGGGCTCATTCAAGCCGTGGACAACTATGACCCTGAGCGCGGAACCAGCTTCGCCAGTTTCGCTGTCCGGCGGATAAGGGGCGCCATCCTAGACGCCATCCGCAAGCAAGACCTCCTGCCCCGCTCTCTACGTCGGTGTGCCCGCGAGATGGAGCAGGCCTCCCAGGAGCTGGCCTGTCAACTGGGACGCTGGCCAACCAACAAGGAGATCGCGCTGCGGCTGGGCATCGGCCTGGAGGAGTTGCACGTGCTTCGCTCTCGTTCCAGCTCCAAGGTTGTCTCCCTGGAGCAGTGTCTGCAGGACCACCCGGACAATCCCGGCCTGACCTGGGATCCGGCCGATGGGGACGAGTACGGTAACCCCGCAGCGGCGACCGAACACCGGGCCACGGTGCGCCTCTTGAACGAGGCTCTGGGCACCCTCACGCCGCGGGAGCGGTCCATCCTTCACATGCGCTACGGGCAGTCCATGCCCTTCCACGAAATCGGAACACTCATGGGCCTCTCAGAGTCGCGCATATGCCAGCTCCACAAGAAGATCCTGGCCACTCTCCGTCACCGCCTGGAGCCTGCCCTGGAGGAGGTGGCCTAGGACCCAGGGGCGAGTCATCGCAGCGAGAAGAACCGTCCGTACAGGGCCTTGACCGCGCTATCAAGAGCCACGCCCACGCGTGGTGACGCCCTACACGGTGCGGCCGCTGTACCGATAATTACTAGGACACCCTCAGGGGCGATGGCCTGAGATAGGCGTTGCTTCCGGTGACCAAGAGAGCCGCCCACCCGGGCGCTAAGGAGTAAGGCGCAAACCTCATGGGCGCGGAAAACGGGCCTGGGGCTAGGGGCACCAAGGGAGTAAGGTCAGGGCCCCGTCCTCTGCCCTACAAGGCCGCCTCGATGCAGGCGGAGCAGCGGTGTGGGCAGCAACCGCTGGGCTGGCCGGCCAGCCTCTTCATTGCCGGCGTCAGTGTTGCCGGCGTCGGGCTCATCGCCTGGTACGCCCCACGCTTCGACTCCTCGGATACCCTGGGGTTGGCCCTCCTCACCCTTCTGGCCGTCCTCGCTGATCGGCTGGCCATCACCATCTACGGTGAGACCCGCCTCTCGGTCAGCTTCATAGCTATCTTCGCCGTAGCCGTCCTCTACGGCCCAGCGGGGGTGGCCATCGCCGGGCCCATCGCCGCCGTGGCCGTCCACATACCCCACCAGGTTTTCAGCCTCCGGCTGCCCTTCGATGTCGGGAACGTGACCATAGCCATAACCCTTGCCGCTGTTGCCTTTAATGCCATGGCCGGCCTGGCTCGCGACGAGATTCGGCCCATTATGCTGCCGGCCGCTCTTACGGCGGCGGCCGTGGCCTACGCGGTGAATGCCTACCTGGTTAGCCAAGTGGCAAGCCTGACCACCGGTCGCTCATCGCTAGAGATCTGGCTCGAAAAGGGGCGCTGGCTGTTCCCCCACTACGTGGTCTTTGGATTGCTGGGGCTAGCCCTGGCCCTGGCCTACCGCGCCCTCGGCGTCACTGGCCTCCTGGCCTTCGTCGCGCCGCCGCTCATGATGCACCTGTCGATCAAGCAGTACGTGGAGCGAACCACGGAGACGGTGACGGCCCTGCGGCGCAAGAATGAAGAGCTAGAGGGGGCGAACCGCGAGATCCTGGAGATGACCGAGACCCTCAAAGAGACCTACGACGGCACTCTCGAGGCCTTGGTCACCGCGCTGGACGCCCGAGACCGGGAGACCAAAGGCCATTCCACCCGCGTCACGGAGTACACGCTGGACATCGCCCGTCGCCTGGGATTCCACCCCGGGACTCCCTTCTGGGAGGACATGAAGCGGGCTGCCCTTCTCCACGACGTGGGCAAGATCGGGGTTTCCGACTTCATCCTTCACAAGCCTGGCCCCCTCACGCCTGAGGAGTGGGAGGAGATGCGGCGCCATCCTGTGATCGGTTACGAGATGCTGAAGGGAGTGCGCTTCCTCGCCGGGCCCACCGAGATCGTCCGCAGCCACCATGAGCGCTTCGACGGCAAGGGATACCCGCGGGCCCTGGCTGGCGAAGAGGTACCCCTGGGAGCCCGCATATTCGCCGTGGCGGACACTTTCGACGCCATGACCTCAGACCGGCCCTACCGGCGGGCCCTCCCCTGGGAGGCGGCCCGCGATGAGATCACGCGGCACAGTGGCACCCAATTCGACCCCCAGGTAGTGGAGGCGTTCCTGCAGGCCTATGAGGAGTGGGTGCAGAGGCAAGCCAAGGACAAGACGGCAGCCACCGAAAGGCGGCGGGCAGCGTGAGCAAGCCCAAAGGGAGACGCCCCCGCTTCCAGGGGCGTCTTCCGGCAAGACGAACGTACGCTTGCCTCAACACCAACACTACCCCGGTCCCGCCCGCCGAGCTAGCTCGGGTTGTGGCCTGACGAGTCGATAGGCTAAACCCTCCGGCGCTGGCCAGGACCAGCGTTGACAAAGGGCGTTACCAGCCGGTCTTCAGGACAAGGCCCTACTTCTCTGGCGGGCTAACCCCACCACCAGAAAAGCAGAGCTGGGGCCTGCTGCGCGGCTCCAATAGCCAACGCAACCAGAGCCACCATCGCAAGGCCCAATCTCTTTTTCACTGTCCTCCTCCGGGTTGAACTGTCCCTCTGTGCAATGCTTTCCTTCTTGCCCGTCCGTCTCGCCTATACATACCGACTCGTCGGTATGTATTATGCCCTATCTTCCGCGCCTGTCAAGGCTTTTCCACGATCATCTACAGGTTTCTGCTATCAGATGCTAGGGCCTAACCCAAGCTGCACCAATACCCCGGCTCTCTGGTCACACCGCCAGCTCCCCCACCCCTATCCCCATCCAGGCGAACATCCTGCTTGTCGATATACCCTGTGATGGACACTCATCGACCCGCCACGGCACGCCCTAAGGGCGCACAAACTCGGAGGAGGCTACTCAAAGCCGCGAAGACCCTCTTCCTCCTCAAGGGTTTCCGCGCTGTGACCGTAGAGGACATCTGCCTGGCAGCCGATGTCTCAAAGGGCGGGTTCTATCACCACTTCCCTGATAAGGAGTCCATCTTCCTAGAGGTGGCGTCGGAGGAGCTAACGCGAGAAATAGGACTCTCGCTGCACCCAGCTTCCAGTACCTCCGCAGGGCACGGGGACAGCGCGCTATTGGTGGACCTATGGGCCTGGGCGCCGCGACGCTCCCAGGCACGGCGTTCGGTACGAGCTGCACATCGTCAAGCTTTCAAGCGACTGTCAGAACTCCCCGGCCAGACAGCACGCGGAACGCCCTCCAGAGACGACCAGGAGGCTCAGGCAGTGTTAGCACTGCTCGTGGGCATCGGGCAGGTGGTCCAGCGCGCCACGGCGCCGCGTTCCGCCACCGGCGAACGGGAGCGCAGAAAGGCCGCCGCTGGCTAGAGTCTGCAGCTATGGCCTACCTAAGCCGTGGCCTGACTTGGAGAAGTTCGCGGTGGGGATGTGTGGCGACTACGCCGTCCGCCACATCTGGCGTCGATGATCGCGCTCTTCCCGGGCACTGGCAAGATCGGCGCGAGCGCGGTCGAGGAGACTCGCGGGCGTCTCGTGCTCCGACTGCATTTCAGCGAGCCCGGCGCAGACTCCAACCCAGACGTGGGAAGGACGGTTGTTGAGGAGCGTGCGCGCTGGCTCTCGCGCCAGGCGCTCCGTCAGCCGGACCACGAAGGCCTGTCCCCCCTCGCTGGTACATTCAGGGAGGATGACCCCGAACTCGTCATCGGCCAGTCGGGCGACGATGTCTGATGTCCGCTTGGTCGCCTGTACCACGGCTGCCACGTGGCGGAGCACCTCGTCGCCGCAGTCCCGACCGAACTGGTCGTTTGTCGCCGCCAGGCCGTTGACGTCGAGGATGACCAAGGTGAGAAGGCGTTCATCGCGGTGCGACCGTGCCATCTCTTCCTCAAGGCGGAGCAACAGATAGCGCTCGTTGGGGAGGCCGGTCAGGGGGTCGCGAACGTCAGCCTCCACAAGGACGTGCTTAGTCGCCGGCCGCATTCGCTGCACGATCAGTACCACTGCTACCACGAAGGTCAGTGATCCCAGCAGCAGAAGAACGCTGATGATAGAAGTGCGGGAGAACTGATCCGCTTCGTCGAAGACGGCGAGGAGAATGCCCAACGTCCAGGCCAGGACACCGAAGGCCAGGAGCCTTCCGAAGATCTGCGGCCTCCCTTCGCCGGAACCGGGAAGGGAGGTGTGAATCTGCGTGCCATCGGCACGTGCAGAGGCACGCCGCCCCGAGCGGGATGTGTCATCCCGCTCGAGGGCTGCCCGCCATCGCTTGAGCGCATCCTGGCGCCTGGGGTCACCCAGCGGCACGTACCCTGTCTCCTCAAATGGGCTTGCCCATTAGATCATCGGCTGCTACGCCCCTGAGTTTAACCGGTCAAGGGCTCCTTGTAAGGGCAGGGGCGACATCGTATGATGCGGCTAGCCTCATGAGATGGCTCCCCGAATTGGCTGACACGAAGGAGGTGCGTATCCACGCGGAGGGCTGATGCCAGAGTGAGGCATCCCACATACTGCAGCAGTCTCGAACCAGCAAGCAGCGGGCAGGAGGTCGCGTCATGGTTGGAGAGAGCAACTACTGGCACCCGTTCCTTACTAGGCGCGTGTCGCGTCGCAGGGCGCTTCAGGCCGCTGCCCTTGGCAGTGCCGGGCTGGCGACGGCGGCCGCCGTGGCCTGCGGTGGTGAGGAGGAAAAGGGGGCAGGGCCGACACCCACCACTGGCCCTGAAGGGCAGCCCGTACTTGGCGGCACCACGCGTGGCACCGGCGGCGGCATTCCGGGCCTGGACCCGCTCATAACGGGCTTCTTTCTCACCCACGCTTACGCCTCGTATCCCTACAGCCGCATCATTCGCTACAAGACCGTAACCGGCAAGCTGGACCCATCGGAGTACTACGCCGTTGTGCCAGACCTGGCCAACAGTTGGGAGAACCCGGACCCCCTCACCTACATCTTCACTCTCCGGCCTGAGGCCAAGTGGCACGCGGTGGACCCCATCAACCCGCCAGGCCGACAGGTCACGGTGGAAGACATCCTGTTCTCCTGGGACCGCTACAAGAGCGAGTCCCCCCAGCGGGGGAACCTGGGCATGGTGGACCGGCTGGAGGGGAACCCTGAGAGCCGCCAACTCACCTTCAGCCTCAAGAGTCCCTTCGGGCTCTTCCTGACCCGCCTGGCCTCCTTCCAAGACCTCTGGATCATGCCGCCCGAGCTGATAGAGGCCGACGGCGACGGCTCCAAGCGCATGGTGGGCTCTGGGCCCTTCATCTTCGACGCTGCCAAGTTCCGGCGCGACGTGGGCCTTTTCTTCCGCAAGAACCCAGACTACTGGGAGACCGACTCCTTCGGCAACCACCTGCCCTACATCGACGGCACCGAGATCCTTGTCATCCCGGACAAGAACCAGGAGCTCAGCCAGTACCGGGCGGGCCAGGTGGACGCCATGAACATCCCACCACCCCTGCTGGACGCCTTCAAGAGCGAGAACCCGGACTCGGTCATAACGCCCTTCACGCGGAACCTGCTCAGCTTCCTCTACGTGGAGCCCGCCAGCTATACCGCCGACAAGCCGCCCTTCAACGACGTGCGGGTGCGCCGCGCCCTCTCGATGGGCTTGGACCGCGACCTGCTGCTCGAGGTCTGCTCTCCTGGCAAGGGAGAGTGGCCCAACCTTATCAATGCCGGCATGGGCCTCTGGTGGCTGGACCCCCGCAGCCCTGACATGGGCGACGCCGGCAAGTGGTACCAGTACAACCCCGAGGAAAGCAAGAAGCTGCTGGACGCGGCAGGGTTCCCGGACGGCATTGATGTCCCCTTCCACTTCGGCAGCACGGGCTACGGCACCGTCATCCCCTACTATGACACTGTCTGGCAGGTCCTGCCGGATATGCTGCGCCAGGTAGGCATCCGCCTCCAGAGCGTGCCCGAGGAGTACAACCTGTACTTCGAGAAGACGTTCTACCGCGGCGACTTCGACGGCATCGCCTGGGGACTGGAGTCGGTGTTCACCGATGTGGCTGCCTACTTGGGCAACATGCTTCTGCCCAGGGACATGGGCGCGGAGCGGAACCACTCCAGCGTCAGTGACCCGAGCTTGACCGCCCTCCTCCAGCAGATGATGGCGGAGCAGGAAGTCGAGCGCATCCGGGAGCTGAGCTTCGAGGTGCAGCGGCTGGCCTCTGACGAGATGTACTACATCCCTGGCGTGAGCGTAGTGGAGTACAACGGCCGACACCCCTGGATCTACAACGCTCAGAACGAGGGCGGTCCTACGACCTACGCCGTGGGCACCGAGGGGGGCATGTACGTGTGGAAGGCCCCGCAGTAGCGAGCAGGATGACAAGGGTAGCAAGGGCCGGCGAATAGGCCCCGGGGCTAGCAGCCACGCGCGGTTGGCCCTGCTCTTGCGTAGGGAAGGGTCCTTCCAGTCATAGTAGCCATGCAGCGCTACATCCTCCGGCGCGCCATCCTAGTGGTCCCGACCTTGGTCGGGGTCACCCTCCTTGTCTTCGTCGCGGTGCGCGTGTTTCTGCCTGGCGACGTCATCCAGATGGTGGCGGGCACAAACGCGGTGATCACCGACGAGATCCGCCAGGAGATCAGGACGGAGCTGGGCCTGGACCGGCCCTACTACGAGCAGTACTGGGACTGGATATCGGGTGTCTTCCGGGCCGACCTGGGGGAGTCCCTCTACACCCACACCCCGGTGGCCTCGGAGATGAAGGATCGTTGGCCCGTTACCATCGAGCTGGGGCTGCTGGCCCTTATCGTCTCGCTCAGCATCTCTCTTCCCGTCGGCATCCTGGCGGCGGTGCGCCAGGACTCGGTGCTGGACTACATCGCGCGCAGCACCGCCATCGGCTTCCTGGCCATTCCCGGCTTCTGGCTGGGGACGTTAGTGGTGGTGCTATCTGCCAAGTGGTGGGGAGTGGCGACGCCCTCACAGTACGTCGACCTGTGGGTGGACCCTGGGCAGAACCTGAAGATCATGCTCTTCCCCTTCGGCAAGTTTGTCCCCGTGGGGCCGGCCGTCATTCTCGGCATCGGCATGTCGGGCACGGTGATGCGTCTGGCTCGGGCTCAGATGCTGGAGGTGTTGCGCCAGGACTACATCCGCACCGCCTGGTCGAAGGGCCTGCGCGAGCGGACCGTCGTCACGCGACACGCCATCCGTAATGCCTTCATACCGGTGCTCACCGTCGTCGGTCTGCAGCTTCCCTTCGTCCTCAGCGGCAGCATCATCATGGAGACTATCTTCAACATCCCGGGCATGGGCCGCTTCCTGGTGACGGCCCTGGCGAACCTGGACTACCCGTCCATCCAAGCCATCAACCTGTTACTGGCGTCTATGGTGGTGGTTTCTAACCTGCTGGTGGACGTAGCCTACTCTATGCTGGACCCGCGCGTGCGTTACGCTTGACGGGAATGAGCTAAGCATCCGTGGCGCGAGGAACCGAGGCCGTCTTTACTCCTGGGGAGAAGCTAGAGCGCCGGCTCTGGGCGGATGCTCTCCGGAGCATCGGCTTGTTCATCCGCCGCAAGCCTCTCGGCGCCTTCGGCGGCTTCCTGGTCCTCGTCATGCTCTTTGTCGCTGCCTTTGCCGACGGCCGGGTGATCGGCCGCAGCGAACCCCTCCTTGCCCCTCACTGGTACGACGACCAGGCGCTCACGGAGCGTCTGCAGAGCCCCTCCCTCCACCACCCCTTCGGCACCGACGAGCTGGGGCGCGACATGCTCAGCCGGGTAATCTACGGCGCCCGCGTTTCCGTGGTTATCGGCTTCTCGGCTGTGACCATCGCCGCCATCATCTCGACCCTGGTCGGCACCCTGAGCGGCTACTTCGGGGGCTGGTTCGACACTTTCGCGCAGCGCGTGGTGGACATCTGGATCTCGTTTCCACCCCTTGTCTTGCTGGTCACGATAGTGACGATGTTCTCGCCACGAGGCGGCCCCGAGCAACGAGCCTTTTGGCTCATCCTCGCCCTGGGCATCATCATCGCCGCGGGGTCATCTCGAGTCGTGCGCGGTGCGGTCATTTCCGTGAAGCACAACCAGTACGTCGAGGCGGCCCGGACGCTGGGCGCCAGCGATTCACGCATCATCCTCCGCCACATCGTGCCCAATGTCCTGCCCGTTGTCATCATTCTCTCCACAGTCCAGTTGGGCGCGGCCATTCTGGCGGAAGCTTCTATCAGCTTCCTGGGCTACGGGATACCCCCTCCGTTCCCCGCTTGGGGCACCATGCTAAGTGGCAAGGGGATCCTGTACATGCGGGCCGACCCGTGGCTGGCCTTTTGGCCGGGCCTGGCCATCGCTCTCGCCGTCTACGGATTCAACATGCTGGGGGACGCCCTGCGCGACGTCCTCGATCCGCGACTCCGCGGCGCCTCTCCGCGTCGCTGATTGGCCGCTGTTCTAGGGCTGGAGAGAGGGCAGGAATCTCTGTAGCGGCGAGCTTTCCCGCCGCAGGCGGGTCCGCCTCCGGCGGAAGCTCGCCATGGGCTCCGCGTGACTGAGGCACGTGGCGACCTGAAGGTCGCCGCCACGGTCTGGATGCCGTTCATGGTGAGCCTGTCAAACCATGAACGGCCCAGTCGAGCTTGTCAGCACCCCGACAGGGAGCAGTGCTGCGCGACCCGCGTTGCCGCCGTGCTCGCTATTGGCAGATGCCGAAGGGTTCGTTCACCATCCGTTCCTTCCCCGGTATCGTGATGTGCATGAACCCTAACACGTCGCCGATAATGGGCGCCGCAAACTGAAAGTCATAGTCCACCCGTACCTCGAGAGAGTCGCACGGTTCGCCGGCGGAGCCGTCATGCTCCTGAGTGTAGTCGGGGTACTCCCAGGACCTGACGGTCACGGTCACGTTGTTGGGTGCGCCCGAGAGGCCGGTGGTGGCCTCCTTGGCCACGTACTCGATGCAGGGCAGCCGGTCCGGGCTGGCGATATTGCAGTCGATGCGGCCGGTAACACCGTAGCGGGCGCCCTCCCGCGCGGCGTGCTGCACGGTGACCCAGGACTGGAAGAGGCGCGAGAAGTCGATGATGCCGAAGACGAACATAAAGAAGACCATCGCCACCAGGGCGAACTCCACAATGGCCTGGCCTCTCTCCCTGCGGCCTCGCCGCCGCAGGCCTATGAGGTGTGACCAGTATCGGCTCTTCGATGGCTCTCGCCGCTCCGGCAAGCTCTGCACCTCCACCTACTTGATCAGCCGGAACGCGATCTCCCGCGCGATGTTGCTGAAGACGTCCGGGAGGTCTTCCGCATGGGGCACCTCGAAGTAGTGGTCGTTCGTCCCTGCCGTGGACGAGGCGATGCACTTCAGGAGCCGCCGGTCCGCCGTGTTGTCGTGGTCATTGTTGCCGATGCCGTTGCAGTAGCTCGTGGTTGGGAGCTGACTGGGGTTGTTCGTGCCGCAGACGCCAAAGCCCACGACGTAGATCTCCACGCCCTGTGACTTCAACTGGGTGGCCAGGGCCTTGGTCTTAATGTCCACCGACTTCTCTCGAGTCTGGGCGCTCCGACACGCGGTATCCACGTACCTATCAGAGTGCGACGGGTCATAGTCGGGCCGGCAGCTCTGGGGCGGCGCGCCCTGGCCGTAGGAAGTGCTGTTGTAGGTGTTGTCGCCGTCAGAGAGGACAACCAGGATCTTCAAGGTATTGCTGGCCGTCTGGCCGTTGGGCCCGAAGAGGATCCCCTGCCCTGTCAGCATGCCCAGGCACATATTGGTGCCGGTACCGCCTTGGGCTTCAATGCTGTTGATGCTGGTCGTGATCACGCTCTTATTCTCGGTTAGGTCCGCCACCATCGAGGTGGGGACACAGGACTGGTACGTTCGCGGCGGGTTGTAGCAGCCTCGGAAGGGCCCTGCCCCCACCTGGGTGTAGGAGGAGCCGGGAGCATCGTTCAGCAGGATGTTCGCGAAGTCAGCGGCGGCGTGTTTGGCCTCGTCGATGGGGATGGCGCAGTGGTAGCCGCTGCAGGTGCCCATGCTGCCCGTGGCGTCTATGTCGAGATAGCTGTCGACGGCTTGGATGCCAAACCCGGCGATCGCCTCGGCCGAAACGGTGACGGGGTCTTCCAGGTCGATGCCTGGGATGATGGTGAGGACGCTGAGGAAGGTGAGGTCCACGTGCTTCTCGGCGTGCACCTCGATCTGGCGCTCGGCGGGCGACGACGGCACGGTCCACGTGGCACTGGGCTCGTTCGCGGCCATGTAGTCGTTGACTTGGGTCGTGGCAGCGGGCAGGTCGGGAAGCTTCAAGGCGCCGGCCAGAGCGGCGGCGTCAACGGCGCGCACCAACTGAGCCTTGGCCACCATGATGCGGCCCACGTCGATTGCGAGGCCTACCATAGCGATGAGCACCACCGCCATGAGGGCCACCATGGGCAGGATCTGGCTTCGCTCTCTCGAGCCGAAAGGTTTGACGCTCATGGTTTCACTCCCGCCACCAATTGTCAGCCCTCACCCCACGACGGGCATAGTAGTAGTGGAGCACATTCGCAGGGGGTTCGGAATCACCAGGGGCACGCCCAGGATGAGGGAGTGGTCGTAGCACACTGTCACCCTTATCGACTTCCGGTTTGGGTACCCCGACATCGGGTTGTGCGTCACCGTTATGTCTGCCACCTGCACGTCGTTCGGCAAGCGGTCCATCTCGGTTACCACGAGGTTCTGGATTTGGGCGTCGGTGGCGGCGCCTTTGGAGCCCAGGCGGGCGCCGTCGCGGGCGACGTCCACCACCGTCAGATAGG
>CAZSSQ010000065.1:0-14409 GCA_964609465.1 uncultured Dehalococcoidia bacterium | reverse complement strand
GGCTGGAGCCGGCTCTCGACGCTCACCACTCCCGCCACCTCCTGGGCGACTTCCACGGCCGCCTGAACCGCCTCCGGCTTCACCTGGCCCTCCAGGCTGACCCTCCCCAGGCGTGAGTGAACGACGAAGCGCTCGCCCTGGGTGGACGGGTTCTGGGCCAGGGCCGAGGCTACGCCTATCTCCACATCAGGGTCAGCGACCAGGCGGCTCTCTACCGCCAGCACGCAGGAAACCCCGGAGAGGGCGCCTTCCATGGCCTCGGCGATGCGCGAGGCGGCCACGTTCCCCGACAAGACTACCTTGCCGCTCTCGACTTCCAGGTGGACGGCCCGCAGCTCCGTCTCGCCCAGGCCGCCGGCGCCGCGGA
Source organism: uncultured Dehalococcoidia bacterium (assembly GCA_964609465.1). GTDB lineage: Bacteria > Chloroflexota > Dehalococcoidia > DSTF01 > JALHUB01 > CAVSBT01. Next base: position 14,042 of record CAZSSQ010000065.1, on the reverse strand, counting down.
GGGCGGCCCGGGCCTCCCTCTCGACGTAGCCGTCGGGCTCGTAGGTGGGGAAGATGTCCAGGGATTGGCCCTTCAGGTCCATCCAGACGAAATCATGGTTCTGGTAGGCGGCGGACTCGCCCGGCACCAGGATGCGCCTCTTGGCCAGGGTGCCCACCTCTCCGATCAGGCGGACCGAGCCGTCGGGCTCCACCACCAGCCCCAGGAACCAGCCCGCCTGTCGCTCCACGGCGCGGGGCGCTATCTGGAGACGGCTGCTCGTGTCCAGCCAGTTCACCTGGCCCTCGGCGTAGGGCGCGCCGGGGTGGGGGACCATCTCACCCTTCGATGAGGGGATGTCCAGCACGGTCTCCTCGTCTCGGAACTCGGTCGCAGCTTGCGTGGGCAGCCGAACGGTGGGCCCTCCCCGCCAGGGCCAGCGCCCCGGCACCTGCACCAGCAGGTGGGTAGGCGTCCAGTCCGGCTCCATCTCCAGCCCCACCAGCCGGCCGACAACCCCGTCAGCGAAGATCATTGCCTGTCTCAGCAGGAAGGTCTTGCGCGCCGCCATCGTGCTACCTCCTTGTGCGCTTCGGCCCATCGGGGGCCCGCTATGCTAGTCTAGCGCGTCGGAGGCCACAGGCAAGAGCACCACGACGACCGTCCCCGTTCGGCGCTGGAGCGGGGGCCGAACGTACCTGGGGCCCTGGGTACGTTCGGCCCTTTACGGGGGTCTGCGGGCGAACATATCTTGACGGCGAGCAGGCGTCCGGAGCGGAACAAAGGCCGCTGCCGGCGTCGTCTTGCCATACCCGCTTTCAGCGGGAGGTAGCTGTGGGTCTACGTGAGGTTGAGTGGCAGCCCATCGACCTGCCAACGCGTCTTGTGGCGCTGATAACCAACAACCGCCTCTGGCGCTCCATCTTCCGCTTCGCCTATCCCAGCGGCGACAAGACCCGGGCTCTCATCATCCCTGCCGTCTTCTTCCTCCACATCCACCCGTTGAAGGTGAGCGCCCGATCCATCCGTCTCACCTACACCTGGGGTCTGGGCCTCTTCCTCTTCTTCCTCTTCGGCATCGAGACGGTGACCGGCATCCTGCTGGCCTTTGTCTACGTGCCCGACGTGGGCCGGGCCTACCAAGATGTGGAAACCATGAGCACCACCGTCGCCTTCGGCGCCCTGCTGCGGAACATTCACCGCTGGGGCGCCCACCTTATGGTGCTGGCCGTCTTCCTGCACATGATGAGGGTCTTCTACACGGGCGCCTACAAGAGGCCGCGGGAGTTCAACTGGGTGATCGGCGTCATGCTGCTGCTGCTGACCCTGGCCCTGAGCTTCACCGGCTACCTGCTGCCCTGGGACCAGCTCTCCTTCTGGGCTATCACCGTCAGCACCAACCTCGCGGGGTACGCCCCTCTGATCGGCGAGTCCCTGCGGGTGTTGATCCTGGGTGCCAAGGAGGTGGGCCAGGAGGCCCTCATCCGCTTCTATGTGCTCCACGTCATGCTCCTGCCCCTGTTGATGTCGGTGCTGATCGGCTTTCATTTCTGGCGCATCCGTAAGGATGGCGGCCTGGCCGCCTCGAACCCCTTGCCGCGAGGCACCCAGGCGGCCCGCCGGGAAGGGGTCGAGGCGCCGGCGGCCGAGGCGGACGACCCGCCTGGGAGCGCAGAGGCAGCGCTCCCCATGACTGGGGCGCAGGCCCGGCAGCCCGAGGCGCCCGCCGCCCGCGCCGCTGTGGCCCGCAAGCAGACCCTATCCACCTGGCCCAACCTGCTTATCCTGGAGCTCATCGCCGGGCTCTTCATCACCGCCGTGCTCGTGCTCATGTCGATGGCGGTGGACGCCCCCCTGCGAGACCTGGCCAACCCGGACATCACTGAGAACCCAGCGAAGGCGCCCTGGTACTTCGTCAATCTGCAGGAGCTCCTCCTGCACATGGACGCGGCCCTGGCCGGCGTGTGGATCCCGGCGTTGCTGGTAGTAGCGCTCATGGCCCTGCCATACTTGGACCGCGACCTTAGGCACGCCGGAGAGTGGTTTGGGACCCGGAAGGGGCTCATCATCACCATCTGGTCGGCCGTGTACACGGCGGTCTGGACCACCGCCCTCATCATCTTCGACGAAAAGGTGGGCGTGCGTTCCATTGTTGGGAACCCGGCCATCTTACCCAACTGGGTGGTACCTGTGGGGGTCATGGTGTGCCTGTCGGCCATCCTGCACGCCAGCATCCTGCCCCTGCGACCCAGCCGGCGCGAGGTCTTGATGGCCTACTTCACGGCGTTCATCGTCGTCTATGCGCAGTTGACGCTGGTGGGCAGCTTCTTCCGAGGCATTGGCATGCACCTGGTGGAGCCCTGGAACCTGCCGCCGGGTGGGCTTAGCTTCTGATCGTCGAGGTGACTACCATGGGGCGAGAAGAGACTGAGGAGCCGGGCTTCCCATTGAAGCTGGACCGCCGTTCCTTCATGGCCTACGGCCTGTGGGGGGTGGCCATCACCCTCGTCGTCGAGGGCGGGGTGATCACTGTTCAGGCTATCCGCGCCCTGCCCAAGACGGCCGCCTTCGGCTCCAAGTTTGAGGCGGGCAAGGTGAGCGACTTCCCGGTGGGCAGCGTCACCTACTTTCTGGACGGCCGCTTCTACATATCGCGGCTGCCGGGTGGCCTGCTGGCCGTCTACCGTAAGTGCACCCACCTCGGCTGCGTCGTGCCCTGGCGCCCTGACGAGCAATCGGAGGACAGCCTGGCAGCCAGCGGCCGCTTCAACTGCCCCTGCCACGGCTCCAGGTTCGACCGCTACGGGCTGGTGAAAGGCGGCCCGGCGCCGCGACCACTGGACATCTTCCCCATCGAGATCGACGGTGACAAAGTCATCGTTGACACCGGCACCATCATCACTCGCTCGTCCTACGACGAATCTCAACTGACGAAGGTGTAGGTTGGAGAAGCGGATCCTGGCCGCTCTGGCCCTAGCTCTCGTCCTCGCCGTGGCGGTCCCCCTCTACCGGGCCCTGGAGCCCGGACATCAAGAGGAGGTTTCGGGGACTGTGGCCGAGAAGACGCTGGATCGGGGTGCCCTGGTCTACATCGAGAGCTGCGCCTCCTGCCACGGCACCTACGGCGCGGGCAGTCCCGATGGACCTGCCGTGCGCGGAACGCAGCTCACCCTCAATGACGTCCGGCGCGCCATCGCACAGGGGACGCGGGCCTTCCCCTCCACCTATCACGTCTACAGCCGTGAAGGGGGCGGACCCCTGAGCGATGCTCAGATCGATGATCTCACCTACTTCATTATGCATTGGGATACGCAGGCGGTGGAGCGGGCGCTCGGCGCGCCCACCCTGGTGGCGACGGAGATCACCGATGCGGGCCTGGACCCCGCCGAGTTGGAGATGAAGGCGGGCGAGAAGGTGCGTCTGGAGGTCGCCAACTTCACTAGCACCGACAGCACCTGTCGCGGCGAAGGCCTGCGCGGTCGTATGCTTGAGCCAGACGGCGTCCAGGAGACGGAGCGGGAGGTGTCTCTGGAGATCGCGGCCGGTGAGATGAAGAGCCTGGACTTCACCCCCGTCAGCCCCGGATCCTATCGCTTCTCGTGCATTCCTTCCGAGGCGGGGGCCGCAGTCTCCGAGGGCACCATCACCGTCAGCCGCTAGCGGCGGAGGAAGTAAGCATGCTGGCAAAGAGGATAGCAGCCGCGTCCAAGAACCTGCTGGACCCCGACGCGGCTGAGTGGCAAGAGGCACCCCTGGAGGTCATCGCTACCGCTCCCACGCCCATCGCAAACCAGCCCAACGACTATCTGAAGATTAGCTGGGAGAACCGGGAATTTGGCGTGGTCAAGGAAGTGCGGGTCCGGGTTCTCCACAACGGTCTGCGCATCTTCATCCGCCTGGAATGGGACGACGCTACCCCCAACTACCGCATCACGGAGGACACGGTCTTCGCCGACGGCGCGGCCATCCTCTTCCCCCTCCGCGGCGACGCCGACATTACGACCATGGGGTCCGTGGACCAGAGGGTGAACGCCTGGTACTGGCGGCCCGACTTCGACGACCAGCCGAAGAACGTCACTGGCGGTGGTGTCGGCGAATCCCAGTGGCTGGAGGCCGGCTCCCTGTCCGCGAAGTCCCGCTGGGCTGACGGCGTCTGGCGACTGGTCATTGGACGCCCTTTCGCCGTCCCGGAGTCGGCCGACGAGGCGGTGCCGCTGGAGCCCGGCAAGAAGGTGAAGGTGGGCTTCGCCATCTGGGAGGGATCCGTGGGCGAGCGCGCCGGCTTCAAGGCCTTCTCCCAGGAGTGGCGGGAGTTGGAGATCGAGTCGTAGGCACGCCGTCTAGCCGACCCAAAGCTAGACCCCTACAAGATGGTGTCGGTGGAGCTGCAGGGACAGGCCTCAGGCCTGTCCCGCTTGGTTCTCGTCGTGGGAACCCTTGCCGGGCACGCCGTACATCTGGTCGGGGCCCAGGAAGTGGGGAATCCGGCGACGCAAAGCACGCCGCATCTCGTAGCACATGTGGCACTCGTCCACGTAGCCGTCGGCATGGGGAAGGCGGAAGGTGCGGGCGAGGGCGGCTGGCCCTCCGGAGAGGAGGGGACCGCACACGGGGTGCTCCCCCGGCCGGTAGCGGGCCATCAGCTCGGCCAGCGGTTGCTCCCAGAGGTTGCCCAGAGCTAAACCCTGACAGAGGTGAACGTAGCCCAGGGAGTCGATGTGTACCCGCTTGGGAGCGGCCAGGTCCTCGTGTGGGCAGGAATCGAGCTCGCGCCACGGTCGGCGAGGTAGCCCTTCGGTCAACCTCTCGGCGGCACGGCCCCGGAAATGAACGGCGCCGCCGGTGACAGGCGCCCCCTTCTCTGTCACGTGAGGGCCGCCCACGCTGTGGTCGGCGGGCCGGATGGTGATGCAGCCGATGGGTGCGCCTAGTTCCCGGGCTGCCTCGGCGGCGATGCGCGCAGGACTGAAATCCTCGCCCGAGCCGTGATAGGCGTCCTCGCTGACGTACAGGCAGCGGAGCGGCAGGTCAGCCAGGGGCCGCAGGAAGAGCAGCGCGTCCTCTCGGGAGGTGGCCCAGTAGGCGTTGGTGACCACCTCCACCCACCAGCCGCGGCCGCGGGCCAGGCGCGCCGCCTCCACGAAAGTGGGGTAGTACATGGAGGGTTCGCCGCCCTCCAGACAGATGCCCTCGATGCCGCCCAGGGCCTCGCCCTGGCGGAAGACCTCCCGGACTTGAGCCAGGGTCATGGTCCCCGCCTGGAAAGGGCTGCCCCACACGAAGCAGTGATCACACTCGAACGTGCACTGGTAGGTGAGGAGGAGGTGCAGTTCCCGGAGGCCCGTCATGCCCGGCTTTCCTCGCTGGCCCGCTGTCGATGGCGCCATTGTACCAAATCCGTCCATCGCGCCCGCTCTGGCTAAGGGGAGGTTGACCTCCGGCTCCAGCCTATTGCCGCAGGCGAAGGGATGCGGTATATTCTTCTCCAACCGCAGTATATTCGTGCCCATACGTAGCGAGCCAGGCCAGGAGCCTTCCAGTGGGAAAGGGGGAAGAGCCGCACATGCCAACCAAAAGCGTTCGTAGTGAGAAGCAGGCAGGCCAGGTCCCGCAGGTGTGGGAGGACTGGGCCCTCCTTTACCAGACTTTCACGTCCCTCGAGAAGCTGACGGAGCGCGCTCTCCTGGCCTTGGGTCTCAGCGCTCCCCAGGTCTTCCTCATGGGGATGCTCTACTGGGACCCCACACCGCTGGTCCCCGCACGTGCCCGCTCCACTGTTCTCCTCGAGGCGCAGAGCCTCTCGGGGCTGATAGACCGGCTGGTGAACGCGGGCCTGCTGAACCGGGATCCTCACCCCAAAGACCGCCGCAAGGTTCTCGTCACGCTTACTGATGTCGGGAGGGAGCGCTACCTGAAGGCGGACGCCGTCCATCGAGAAGTGGCGGAGGCCTTCTTTGAGGGTTTGACGCAGCGCGAGATTGTCCAGTGGCGGCGCCTCGCTCACAAGCTCCGGGCCAGCGCTTACCGCCAACTGGGCCTGCGGCCGGGCAAGGTCTACCCTCGGGGCGAGTAGCTAAAGGTCCTGGGAGCGGGGCCGGAGCAGCCTTGTAGTCTGGGCCGCCGCCTTGGGCTCCACATTCGTGGCAGCGATAAGGGGTCCGAGACGGCGGTTGCGACCCAGCTCAAAGGAACGGGGCGCGCCCACCTCTGGTGGTTCAGCGCCCCCTGCGGTTGTTCTCCACTGGACTTAGTTGCTGGGCGGTACCGGCACTTCCCTGCGCCGGTACCGCCCCACCCCCCGCGCGGCCGGGCGGGCTCCCGCCGCCTGTGCACGCATTCGTGCTACGCGGTTTCGGTGATGATAGCAGAACACGCGAGGGCCCTGTCAAGGCCCTCGCGTGAAGATTTTTCTGGTAAGTGGTAGCTGTTGAGGCTTGCAGCCGTCAGTCGCGCGGCCCCAGGATGGTGACGGAGCACACCGAGGCCGGCCCTCCCAGGTTGTGCGCCAGCCCCAAGCGCGGGTTCTTGACCTGGTTACCGTCGGCGCGGCCCTGGATCTGCTTCGTCACCTCGTAGATCATCCGGCATCCCGTCGCGCCGATGGGGTGGCCGAAGCACTTCAGGCCGCCGCTGGGGTTGATGGGGATATCCCCCTCCTCGACGCTGGCGCGCCCGTCCCGGACAAACTCGGCGGCCTTGGGCGGCTTCACGAATCCGAGGTCCTGGATGTTCAGGAGCTCCGTGATGGTGAAGCAGTCGTGCACCTCGGCGAAGCTGATCTCTTTGGCTGGGTCCTTGATGCCGGCCTCCTCGTAGGCGAGGGCGGCCGCCATGCGCGTAGCCGGGAAGCCCAGGTAGTCGAAGGAGCCCTTGTACATGGGCATCACGGTATAGAGGGCCAGGGCGTTGGCCTTCGCCAGCACGTAGTCGTCCTTGTGCTTGGTGGTCTTGGCGATCTCCGGGCGGGTGATAACGATAGCGGCGGCCCCATCGGACATGGCGCAGCAGTCGAACCGGCCCAGCGGCGCCGCGATCATGGGCGCGTTAAGGACGTCCTCAGTGGTGATGGCGCGGCGGAAGTGAGCCTTGGGGTGGGCGACGCCGTTTTTGTGGTTCTTCACCGCCACCCGCGCCAGGTCCTCTTTGGTCCAGCCCCACTCGTGGAAGCAGCGAGTGGCGGCCAGGGCGAACATGCCCGGGGCGCTGACGCCTCCCATGACCGGGTGGCCAAAGTCCGAGACCGGGAGCCCAGACGAGCCTGTGTCCATCAGCTTCTCGACGCCGCAGGCCAGCACGATGTCGTAGACGCCGGAGGCTACGCCGTAGCAGGCGTTACGGAATGCGTCCATGCCCGCGGCGCAGAAGTTCTCCACGCGGGTGGTCGGCTTCCCGAACAGTTTCAGGGGCTCGGCGGCCGTGCTGCCGCTGATGCCGGTGAAGTTGTAGAGCACGCCCACCCAAGCGGCCTCGATGTCCTGGGGCGTGACACCGGCGTCGTCGAGGGCCTCGTAGGCGGCCTCCACCAGCAGGTCCTCAGCGTCCTTCTCCCAGATCTCGCCGAACTTGGTGCACCCGACTCCGATGACAGCGACCTTGTCCTTAATGCTTCCCATGGCTAGTCCTCCTCTCGGCGCTGGGTCTCGCCGTCGCTAGGCCGTCTGGGGCAGGGGCCGGCACTTCCAGTAGTAGTTGTGGAACTCCGAGCCCTCGTGCAGGCGGCGGAAGGTCAACTCAACGGGCATCCCCACCTTGACCTCTTTGGGGTCGCAGTCCGTCATCTCCAGGAAGACGCGGCCGCCGCCCTCCAGGTCCACCACCACCCGCGGGATGGGGATGTTCAGGTACATCCCCAGGTACAGGTGGTCCAGAGTGAAGGTGTAGACGTTCCCGCTCTTTCCCAGCTTCACCTCTTCCAGTTCGTCCTTAGTCCCGCACTCTGTGCAGACGCGCGGGATCGGGTACTGCACGGTTCCGCACTTCGTGCAGCGGGCGCCGTGGAAGTTGAGCTCCTGTCGGGCGTCCCGCCAGTAGATGACCTCCGAGGAGCGCATGGGCGGCTCCTCGTGCTCCACCAGCTTGCGACGGGCCAGGTAGCCCGTGTAGTGGGGTAGCGTCTGCTTGGAGGCCAGGTAGCCGTTAAGGCCCCGGCGGCCGGGAGCGGCCGGGAAGGCCTCCTTGACGTCGATCATGAAGGCGTCGCTGCCGTCGCCGTAGTTGGTCACCAGCAGCTTATCGCCGGGGCCGGACGCTTCCAGGGCGCCGGCCAGCATCATCAGCACCTGGGCTGCCCCCGGGTGGCCGACGGAGAAGAAGAGGGTGTCTTGCAGCTTGGCCGGGTCAATCCCCAGGGTGCGGGCCACCCCGCCATGACTGCGCGGGTCCATGCCCGTGATGACGGCGCGGGCGATGTCGCCCCCCGCCACGCCTTCCCGTTGCAGCACGGTCTTGGCGGCCTCGACGGTATTGGCCGCGTAGCCGTACTGGGTCTCAACCCGCGCCTCGAAGGAGCGCAGGAAGCGGTCCTCGGCCCGCCGCCAGGGGCCGAGGTGGTCGCCAGCCAGGGAGAAGAAGCCACGCATGGTGGCGGCGCCCTTGTCGGCGACGAGGACGGCGCCAGCGCCGTCCCCCAACATCTGCTCCCAGGGCGTCTCCGGCTCCCCGAGGCGGGCGTCGGCCGCCACCACCAGGATCCGCTTCGCCGAGCCGCTGGCGACGGCGTCGGCGGCGGCCCGCAGGGCGGTGGTGGCCGCGCGGATGGAGTCGGTAAAGTCAGCGGTGGAGATGTCGCGCCGCAGGTCCAGGGCGCTGGCGATAATGGGGGCGCACTGCTTTTCGTGATAGGGCGCGGTTGTGGTGGCGAAGTGTACAGCGTCGATGGAGACGGGGTCTATCCCCTGGAGGCAATCAGTGGCGGCGGCCACCGCCATGGTGACGCTGTCCTCGTCGGCGTTGGTCACCGCCCGTTCGCCGGGCACCGCCGGGATATCCCACGCCTCGCCCATGTCTTTGCGGGCGAGGCGATAGGGGGGAACGTAGGCGCCGAAGGATGCTATGTCTGCCATAAGGGACCTCCTTGCCCGGAGCTCGGGCGAGTCCGCCGCCGCTGGAAGTTGGTTAGTCCGGGTACCTGCCTGCCGGCAGGCAGGCCTAGCGTCGGCAGCAGGTACCCATGCATGGGTCGTAGTAGGCCGCGAACGCCTCGTCCCAGTAGGGATCAAAGCGGAAGCCAGCCTCGCAGGGGTTCTGCGCTGGGGGCGGCTCCTCGCGGTGGCGCTCGCGGTCGTCTCGAGGTTGCCGGGCGCCTCGCGGCGGCGCGTCGCGGGGCCGCCGACGCTTCTCGAGAATAGGAGCTCTCTTCTGCATGGCCAAGCTATGTTAACCTGGCACAATCCTTACGACAAGAGGCCGAACGGCCTATCCCTATCCCACTAGGAGGGCCCTTCATAGGGGCGATCGGCCAGGCCGGGGCGACCCCGACGCAGGAGCCAGAGCATGTAGGCCACCGTGCCCAGTCCGGCCACCAGGACTGCGAAGAAGAGGATGGCGGCCCCCACCTGTGTCTCCGAGGGCAGGGTGCTCACGTCCAGGTGGGATGAGGTGCGTGCCGCCCGCAGCAGGTCACGGGCCACCGACATCAGCGCCACGCTGACCACAATGAAGCCCACGGCGGCGGCGCCGGGCACCGTCGGCGCACGGCTGCGCAGCGTCCAGAGCACCAGCGCCCCGGCGATGAGGGCGGAGGCCACGCCCGCCCAGAGGACGCCGGTCTCCAGGAGGTCGGCGGCCAGGAACTCGTCGCGGGCGAAGGCGGGCTGGGTCACCAGGAACGTGGGCCCGATAGCCATCTGGAGGGCGGTGGGGACCAGGAACCACCATGCTCCCTGGCGCAGGCACCAATCGCCGAAGGCGGGCTCATGACGCCGCACCCAGAGGCCGTAGGCCAGCAGCGTCAGTCCGCCGACGGCCAGGGAGGCCAGCAGGAAGTGCAGGTAGCGCGGGAACAGCTCCGCTTGGCCCAGAGGCAGGTAGAGGCCGTGGCGGAAGTGATCGTATGTGTCCCGCCACTCGTCGGGTGCCAGCATGAGAGTGACGTTGTTGACGTAAAGGAAGGCCACCCCCGCGAAGAGCAGGGCGCTCCCGATGCGCACCGCGGCGGCCCAGGGCCCCAGAGCCCGCGACCACAGCTCGATCAGGTAGAGGCCGGCGTAGGCCGCGATCACCAAAGCGACGACCGATAGCCACGGCCACGCCATCAGGATCGACGAGGTGAAGAAGAAGGGGCCGTAGAGGAGCTGGACGAAGAGGAGGGGCGCGACCCCCAGGCTCACTGTCACCGCCGCGCTCACCGTCAGAGGCCGTCCCGCTCGTTGCAGCAGGACGGCGCGCTGGGCCTCGGGCCGCAGCCGCTCCAGCACGGCGTTGACGGCCGTCAGCACGGAGCCCCCCAGCAGCACGTTCATGGCCAGGATGTGGAGCGTGAACGTGAGCACCAGAAGCACGTGGAACAGCACCTCCGGCGCCGGCAAAGGCAATGGGTCAGGTTGTGGCATGGCCCGCGTCCTGAGCTAGATGTCTCAATCCAGTCCCGCCAGCCACTTCGCCAGGGCCTTGCGTTCCGCGTCGGACCCAAGGAAGGGCGGCATGACCACTTTCAGAACATCGAGGTTCTGCAACTGAGAATCGATGTAGGCCTCGTTCCAGTCCTTCACTATCGGTTGGATGGCGTTGTAGCCCGCCACCGTGTGGCAACTGGAGCAAAGGAGGCGGAACACTTCCTGGCCAGCCTCCTCCTCGTTGCCAGCCTCGACGGCGGGCACCCGCGACCAGAGGGCGGTGCCCAGCACCCCCTGCTCGCGGAGGCGCCCCACGTCCTCGGTGCGGACGGAGTTGGAGTACATGTAGTCGCCGATGATGTAGGGCTTGCGCACGGCCTCCCGTAGCCACTCCCCAGTGCCCATGACCAGGAAGGCCATGCTGAAAAGCACGAGCGCCATGGGCAGGCCGAAGCGCCGCGCCCCCCAGTAGGCGCCCAGGTGAGTGAAGGCGAAGATGAAGAGCGAGAACGCCAGGGTCAGGATGAGGAAGATCTGGACCACGGCCGACCCGCCGATGGGCAGGTCGCGGGCCCGGACCGGCGCCGCAAAGAGGAACCACACGCCGGCCAGGGGGATGACCACGAAGGCCCATCGCACCCAGAGCGCGGAATAGCGGATCACACGCTCCCTCAGCCCCTGGTCGGCCAGCAGGCTCGCCGTGACCAGGGCGTAGACCCCGCCCAGGGCCACCGCCACCCCCGTGCGCAGGACGACGCTCGGCCAGAAGGTGGGGTTGAAGAAGGCGTCGTGAAGGTCGTGGGTGTCGGTCCAGTCTCCCGGCGTTAGCATGAAGGCGAGGATGCCCGTGATGAGGACCAGGCTCATCCACGCCGAGCCGGCGTAGATCCAGCCCACCCGCATGTGGTCCCGGGGCTCCAGCCGGTCCCAGCCATAGTAGTAGACCAGGATCGCGATGATCTCGACCAGGAAGAAGACCCACTCAGTGCCCCATATCCAGACGAACACGTGCAGCAGCGAGGACGTGGCATCCGGGCTCACCAGGGAGATGGTGAACCAGATGCCGACGCCCGTGAGGGCGCCTGCCACCAGAGTGAGGACCAGGAAGAAGAGCGACTGGCCCCTGAGGAAGCCCAGGAGCGCCTCGTCGTTCTCACGGCGGGCCTTGCGCTCCGTCAGGACCAGGTAGATGCCGCCGCCGACGGCAAAGTGGGAGATGAAAACGTGGGTGACGGCGACTATGGCGATGACGATGCCGCCGCTGATCAGGGGGACATCCCAGATGGGGTAGTTCATCCTCGTTCGCCCTGCCTGCCAACAGGTAGGGACGGGGCCCTATCTCTAGTCCCTTAACCCGATCGATGATAGCACCGGTGCAGCGAAGGGGCTAGGGGCTAATCCACGCCCCTGCGGACTTCGAGCGGGCATAATGGGATGGAGGGACAGGACGATCGGCACTAGGCAGGAGTAAGCGCCAAGGTTACACTCTTGCTCGCCCTGCTGGGTGCGGAGGGGGCAGCCGGGGTGCCCCCGGTGCGGCGCCCGGTCAGCGGCGGTAGGGAGGTGCGCCAATGGAATTGGGTGGATACGCCGGCAAGGTCGCACACATCGACCTCACTACCGGCAAGATGCGCTACGAGCCCATTTCTGAGGAGGACGCCCTCAAGTACATCGGAGGGCGGGGGCTCGGCGTCAAGTACGTCTTCGGCAATGGGCCCACCGTCGAACCTCTGTCCCCGGACAACCTCCTCTGCTTCATGCTGGGGCCTCTCACCGGCACCGAGGTCAACATGAGCGGCCGCATGGCCGTGGTCACCAAGTCCCCCCTGACGGGCACCGTCACCGATTCTCACCACGGCGGCTGGTCGGCGGCGCGTCTCAAGTGGGCGGGCTTCGATGGTCTCCTCTTCAAGGGCCGCAGCGAGAATCCGGTGTATGCCCTGGTGGAGAACGGCGAGGTGGAGCTGCGCGATGCCCGCGACCTCTGGGGCAAGAGCATCCACGCCACCGTCAAAACCCTCGTGGAGCGACACGGCCCGGAGGACATCAGCGTGATCGCCATTGGGCCGGCGGGGGAGAACCTGGTGCGCTTCGCCTGCCTGATGAACGAGAACGACCGTGCCTCCGGTCGCGGCGGCACCGGCACCGTCGCGGGCAGCAAGCGCCTGAAGGCTATCGTCATCAAGGCCAACAAGAAGGGCATGCCCAAGCCGAAGGACCGCGAGGCGTTCCGAAAGGCCCACAAGGACGCCGTGGCGGCCCTCACCTCCGACACTGCCATCACCAAGCCGAGGAAGGGCGCCCTCTCCGTCCTGGGCACCAACGTGCTCATGAACGCGACCAACGCCATCGGCGGCCTGCCCACCCGCAACTCGCAGACCACCGTCTTTCCCATGGCTAACAACGTCGGCGGCGAGCGGGTGAAGCAGACCATCCTCGTCAGCGACCCCACCTGTCACGCCTGTCCGGTCGGCTGCAAGAAAGAGGTGGAGACCGACCCCGGCAGGTACCATGTGCACATGGAGAGCGTCGAGTACGAGTCGGCCTGGTCGCTGGGGGCCAACTGCCTCAACGGCGACCGCGATGCAATCGCCTACACTATTGACCTCTGTAACGACTATGGGCTGGACACCATCGAGTGCGGCAACGCCCTCTCCATGACCATGGAGGCCAGCGAGAAGGGCCTCACCAAGGAGGTGGTGCCCTGGGGCGACACCGACAAGATGGTGGACCTGGTGCACAAGATCGCCACTCGCATCGGCATCGGCGACACGCTGGCCGAGGGGACGGCACGCGCCGCCGCTGCCTTCGGCGACCCCGACATGGCCATGACCGTGAAGGGTCAGGCCATCCCCGCCTACGACCCGCGGGGCTTTCAGGGCATGGGCGTCAGCTACGCCACCAGCAACCGCGGTGCCTGCCACCTGCGGGGCTACGCCATCGCCAGCGAGCTCTTGGGCGTTCCTTACCAGACGCAACCCCTGGACTGGGAGGGCAAGGGCCGCCTGGTCAAGCTCTTGCAGGAGTTCCATGCCGTCTCCGACTCTTTCGACATCTGCAAGTTCTCCTCCTTCGCCGAGAACCTGGACCACTACGCCGCCCAGTACTCGGCGGTGGTGGGAGTGCCCATGGACGCGGAGGGCCTCCAGGTCATCGGCGAGCGCATCTATAACCTGGAGCGCTACTACAACAACCTGGCCGGCATCGGCGAGGGGTCGGACACGCTGCCCAAGCGCTTCCTGACCGAGCCGTCGCCGGCGGGCATGTCTAAGGGCCACGTCTGCGAGCTGGACAAGATGCTCAAGGAGTACTACGAGGCGCGGGGCTGGGTGAACGGCGTCGTGCCCCAGTCCAAGCTCAAGGAGCTGGCCATCATCTGAGGAAGCAGTGGTCGGGGTGCACTGGGGGCCGGCCCGAAGGGGCTGGCCCCCGCCCTTTCCCGCCGGGGAAGCGAACCCCCGTCACGCCTTGAAGGCCAGGCCTCAGCCCGGCGCGAGCCACGATAGGGGC
>CAZSSQ010000064.1:0-14435 GCA_964609465.1 uncultured Dehalococcoidia bacterium | reverse complement strand
GCCTCTCCGGCTGCACCTTCGAGGAGGCGCAGTCCTGGCGCAAGATCGCCCCCGACGCCAACACTGTCACCGTCAACGTCGAGGCCACGGTGGCCTTGCCTCTGATCGTCAGCGCCCTGGCCGAAGGCAGCGCGGAGGCCATCAAAGCCCGCCGGCGCCCCACCATCAGCTTCGAGGGCATGCGCGGCGCCTGACACCACGCGGCTCGGAAGGCGGCGGCACACACCACTGTTATACTTCTCGTCCATTTGGTAAAATAAGGCTGAGTTCTAGTAACACGGAATGAAATAAGCCGTGGACGTTGCCGCCCTTGCCGACAGTCCCACCGGTCGCCTGGTCGAGACGCCCCAGGGGTATTGGGCGTTCGTCCCGGCCCCCCTCCCACGATCCATCGACCTAGACATCGAGCTTGTGGCCCTGCTTTCAGATGCCGACCGTGCTCTGGGAACGCTGGCTGGCATCGGAGCCACCCTGCCCAATCCCTACTTGCTGATATCGCCATTCTTGAGCCGTGAAGCTGTACTTTCGTCCCGCATCGAGGGCACTCAGGCCTCTCTCTCCGACCTCTTCCTCTTCGAGGCCGCCCAGGAAAGAACCCCGGCGTCACGTGATGTTCGGGAGGTCGCGAACTATGTCAGTGCAGCCCACTACGGAGTCGCCCGGCTGGCGGAGTTGCCGCTGGGCCAACGCCTGGTGCGTGAGCTTCACGCGCGTTTGCTTGAGGGCGTGCGTGGCAGCGACCGGACGCCGGGGGAATTTCGAACTGTCCAGAACTGGATAGGACAGCCTCCAACCTACGCTCTTGAGGATGCCATATACGTCCCTCCACCGGTGGGCGAGATGGCAGATGCTCTTGACGACTGGGAACGTTTTCTGCATGAGAGGTTGACCATGCCTCCCCTCGTTCAGTGCGCCCTCGTGCACTACCAGTTCGAGGCGATCCATCCCTTCCGCGACGGCAACGGAAGGCTCGGCCGGTTGTTGATCACCCTCTATCTGTGTGCCAACAGGCACCTGCCCCAGCCACTCCTCTACCTGAGCGCCTTCTTTGAAGAGCACAAACAGGAGTACTACGACAGGCTTCAGGCAATCAGGACCTCAGGGGACTGGGCAAACTGGCTCGGGTTTTTCCTCAGTGGCGTTATTAAGCAAGCGCGCGACGGTGCAGAGAGATCAAGGAGAATCTTCGGCCTGCGCGAAGAGTACCGACGTAGGCTCCTCCGGGTAAAAGGGGCGGCCAGCGCCCAGAGACTTCTTGACGCTCTCTTCGCACGACCGGCGCTTACCGTTCGCGGGGCGCAGCGCATGCTCGAGGTTAGCTACGTCACTGCCTCCCGAGCTGTCACGCTGCTAGTCGAAGCCGGTATCCTCCGAGAAATCACCGGCGTGCGCAGAGGCCGCGTCTTCGTCGCAGAAGGACTCATACAGGTCATGGACGAAGCCTTGCCGTCTGAGGAGTAGGATGCCCACGGCGATCCGAGAAGTGTTCTTTTGAACACACTATTTCATTCAATGGTGCCTCACTGAAATTGTGCGCCTGTCAATGCTAACGGGGTAAAACAAGGGTTCATCATTGGCTGACAAACGCTTCTACCCCCCTCGCTGCTTCGCTGCGCCGCCCCCGGAGTTCACGGACTTCGCCAGCGCGCGCGTCGTCGTCCTGCCCATCCCCTACGATTCCACAACCACCGCCAGGGCCGGCGCCCGCGACGGGCCTCGCGCCATCATCGACGCCTCTGAGGATATGGAGCTTCATGACCTGGCCCTGGGCTGGGAGCCGTACCGAGTGGGCATCCATACGTTGCCGGAACTGGCCGTCCACGCCGGCAGCCCGGACGCCATGCTGCGCCGGGTGGACGAGGTGGTGGGAGAGTTGCTGGATGGTGGCAAGTTCGTCGTCACCCTGGGGGGCGAGCACTCCGTCGCCGTCGGCGCTCTGCGCGCCCACGTCGGCCGCCGGCGCGACCTGTCGGTGCTGGCTGTAGACGCCCACGCCGACCTGCGGGAGGAGTACCTCGATACCCCCTACAACCACGCCTGCACCCTGCGGCGCATCCTGGAGGCCCTGCCTGTCGGCGAGGGCGAGCCACTGGTGCAGGTGGGCCTGCGCAGCGCCTCCGCCGAGGAGGTGGCCTTCATCCGCGAGAGACGGCTCCCCTTCCACTCGCCCCGGGCGCTGCGCGAGGCGGGGCCGGATGCCCTGGTGGCGCCCCTGCGCGAGAACGTCTACGTCACCATCGACCTGGACGGGCTGGACCCCTCGCAGATGGCGGCGGTGGGGACGCCGGAGCCCGGCGGCCTCCTCTGGGATGAGGTGAGCGACCTGCTGGCGGCCCTGGCGCGCGAGAAGCGCATCGTGGGGTTCGACGTGACGGAGCTGGCGCCGCACCTCGGCCCGGAGGCCTGCGCCCAGGCGGCCGCCAAGCTGACCTATCGCCTCATCGGGCTGGCCCTGAGCCCCTAGGGGTAGGAAGGGGTGGGCAGGCTCAGGAGGCAGCGCGCCGGGCGGTGGCCTGCTGCCTGAGGGCGCGGATGTGCTCCAGGTGCATCGCCTCGTGGCGGACCAGTTGCTCCACGTGCTGGCGGATGCTGAAGGTGCCCCGCTCCACGTGACGGCCGGTGCGCGTCCAGCTAGCGTCCACGAGCTCGGTCAAGACTTGAACCGTCTGGCGGCGGAGGGAGGCCAGCTCTTCGAGGACAGCCGGGAGGTCCGCCTCCTGGTAGTTACGCTCCCGGACCAGGGCCTCCTGGTCGTAGCCGGGCAGGAAGGGCCTCTCCTGGGTGATCATCCTGCAAAGCCGGTCGTGGTCGATCTCGGCGAAGTCCCGCAGGTGGCCGATGACCTCTTTGAGCGACCACTGAGCCTCGCCGGGGCGAAAGCGTAGCTCCTCCTCGCTGAGCCCCTTCACTTCCTCGCTAACCCGCTCGGGCAGGAGCCGGAGGGCCTCGATGATCTCCAGCCGGTCTGCCTGCTTGCCCTTCGAGGGCTGAAAGAGCGTCATTTCATACTCCCATCCAGATGGTGCACTCGCTTCCCCGTGGCCGCAGAATGAAGTCGATCCATGCCTGCCTCAGCTCCCTAGCAGGCGGCCCAGCAGGGCCTGCAGTTCCTCGTCACTGTAGAAGTGAATGGTGAGGCGGCCGCCTCGCCGACCTCGTCTCAGGCTGACGCGTGTGCCCAGGGCGGCGCGCAGTCGCTCCTCCAGGTCGGCCACCTCCGGGTCGGGGCGCCGCCGGGGCGCCCTCGTCCGCGCCGCCGCAGGCCAGTGGCGCACCAGCGCTTCCGTGTCCCGCACCGACAGTCCCCGCTCGACTACCTTCTGCCAGGCCTGGCGCCTTTGCGGCTCGCTGGCAATGCCGAGCAGGGCACGGGCGTGGCCCTCGCTGATCTCGCCCCGGGCCAGGCTGGCCTTCAGGTCGTCGCTGAGTGCAAGAAGGCGCAGGGCGTTGGCGACGGCGGCGCGGCTGCGGCCGACGCGGGCGGCGATGGTCTCCTGGGTGAGGCCAAACTCGTCGACCAGGCGGCGGAAGGCCTGGGCCTCCTCCAAAGGGTTCAGGTCAGCCCGCTGGAGGTTCTCCACCAGGGCCAGCTCCAGCACCTCACTGGAGGTGGCCTCCTTGACGACGACGGGGACGCGGGCCAGGCCGGCCAGACGGGCCGCCTGGAGCCGCCTCTCGCCGGCGATGAGCTGGTAAACGCCGGGGCCGCCACCCTCGGGCTCGACGCGGGTGACGAGGAGCGGCTGGATGACGCCGTGCTCGCGGATGCTCTCAGCCAGCTCGGACAGAGACTCGGCGTCGATATAGGCTCTTGGCTGGTGCGGGTTAGAGACGATGAGGTCGACGTCTACGGCCTCTACTCCGGGCGTGAAGGCCGGTATGAGGGCGCCCAGCCCTCGGCCCAGGCCGCTTTTCACCTTCGTCATCGCTGCCTCCTCCCCACGGGCGTCCCAGGCCGTGCCGGTCGCCCGCTGGCCGGGGTGGGACGGTTGTCCAGAATAGACAGGACCTCATCGGCCAGGGCCTCGTAGGCCCTGGCGCCCCGCGATCCCGCATCGTAGGCGCAGATGGGAACGCCGTAGCTCGGCGCCTCGCCGAGGCGCACGCTGCGCGGTATGACGGCCTGGAAGGTGTTGGGGAAGTGAGAGCGCACCTCCTGGGCCACCTGCTGGGACAGGTTGGTGCGGCCGTCGAACATGGTGAGGAGGAGGCCCAGGAGCTGAAGGTTCTGGTTCAGGTTGCGCCGGACCAGGTCCAGGGTCTGGATGAGCTGCCCGAGGCCCTCCAGAGGCAGGTACTCGCACTGGACGGGGACGATGACCTGCTCGGCGGCGGTGAGGGCGTTGATGGTGAGGAGACTCAGGGAGGGCGGGCAGTCGATGATGATCAGATCGTAAGTGGAGCGGGCAGCGTCCAGGGCGCGGCGCAGGCGGTACTCGCGGCCCGGGGCAGGGACCAGCTCTACCTCGGCGCCGGCCAGGTCGGAGGCCGAGGGCACGAGCCAGAGGTCGGGCTGCGTCGTGTCCAGAATCACCTCGCCGATGGTCGCCTCTTCGATGAGCACCTCATAGATGCTGCGGGAGGGAGGCGCGCTCAGGCCGAGGCCGGCGGTGGCGTTGGCCTGGGGGTCCACGTCCACCAGCAGGACCCGTCGCCCGCGGGCTGCCAGGCAGGCCCCCAGGTTGATGGCGGTGGTGGTCTTGCCCACTCCCCCCTTCTGATTGGCCAGGGCGAGTACCGTCATCGCAGGAGGATCTCCGGGTGCTGCGCCATTCTCTCTTCCACCTCCTGACGGCCGGCGATGGCCAGGGTGCCCTCGCGGGAGACAGAGATGCTGGCGGCGGCCGCGGCGAAGCGGGCTGCCAGGGCCGGGTCGCGGGTATCGTAGAGACGGGCCAGGAAGGCGGCAGCAAACACGTCGCCAGCGCCGGTCGGGTCCACCTCGTGTTCGGGAAAGGCCTCGATATGGCACCAGCGCCCATCAACGTGCAGGCAGGCGCCCCGCGACGCCTGAGTATACGCGACTACGGGGAAAACCGCGGTCCAGCGATCCAGCGCGCTGGTGTCACCAGCGAGGTCGTCCTCTGATACGAATAACGCGTGCCCGTCCGCCCACGACGGCGAGTCCGGCCAGGGGCGGGCTGTGACGCGTCGCTGGGAGTCCACCCGCCGCAGCCAGCCCTGGGCCGTGACCCCAACCAGGGACTGCGCGAAAAGGGAGGTCGCCTCCGGCGCCACCTCGCCGCACACGGGGCCCAGGAGGACGACGGGCGCGGTCCGCCAGTCATCGGGCACGTCGCTCAGGGCAAGGGTTCGAGCGCGGCCGAGCACGAACTGGCTGCGCTGCCCGTCGTGGTAGCAATTGCGGAAGGTAGTGGCCCGCCGCGACGGCACCCGGTGCACGTCCACACCGGGCAGAAGAGCGGCCAGGTCCATGGAGGCGGGGGCGCTGGTCACAACGGCGGCTCGCAGACCCAGGCGGCTCGCCTGCAGGGAAGCGTAGGCCGCCGTCCCGCCCAGGCGCCAGCCGTCGGGAACCACATCCTTCACTATGTGACCGATGACCAGAAAGTCGGGCCTCGCCATGCGCCAGGATGCCTCCAAGCACCCCCAGCGGCCCTCAGCGCCGTGGAGTTATGGCTACCTTTCGGCTCTCTCCCTCGCCGATGCTGACGGTGATGACGTTCGGGTCTTTGGCCAGCGCCAGGTGGACGATGCGCCGCTCGTTGGGCGGCATGGGCTCGAGGGTGATCGACTGGCCCGTGGACTTGACACGGTCCGCCATGCGCAGGGCGAGCCCCTTGAGGGACTCCTCGCGCCGGCGTCGATAGCCCTCAACGTCGATGCCGAAGGCGGTGCGCGCCTTCAGTCTGCGGCTGACAATGAGGTTGACCAGGAACTGGAGCGACGACAGCGTATCGCCCCGCCGGCCGATCAGGATGCCAAGGTCCTCGCCAGATACGTCCAGAACAGCCCTCACCAAGCCCAGGCCATCGCCGGGGGTCTCCGGGGCGCGGACACGGATGGAGGCATCGACATTCATCAGCCCGAGCAGGCGCTCCAGGATTTCGACGGCTGTGTCTGTGTCCTCGCCCGTCGAAGGAGCGGCGCCCGGCGCGGGGGCAGCGACACCGCCCTTGGGCCGGACCAGAACGCGGGCACGGTCAGCTCCGATGCCCAGGATACCGGACCGTCCCATGCTGAGGATCTCGATCTCGACCTCGGTCTCATCGAGCCCCAGCTTCTCCAGCGCCTTCCCAATGGCTTCGTCTACGGTCTTACCGCTTTCCTCGACGCCTTCCACGAGAACGTCTCCTTTTGCTCCTGGTCTGGGATGCAGTGGATGCTGTCGCTGTGACGGGCTCCTCTACGCCTTCCTCGTCCTGCGACTGGGGTGCCGGCGCTGCTCGACGCGCTGGTGACGGTGCGGGAAGAAAGACCTCGCGCCAGGTCTGGCCCGCCGGCCGCATGTAGAAGTACTGAAGGGCGACGCCCACCAGGTTGGTCGCAGCCCAGTATACAGCGAGTCCGCTGGGCACAGTGAGGGTGAACCAGGCGAACATGAGGGGCATCATCCACAGCATCGTGTTGCTCATGGACTGCTGCCGCTCGTCGCCTATGTTCCTGGGAGTGGTCATCTTCTGCTGCACCCAGGTGGAGGCTCCGACGAGGATGGCGAGGAGAAAGGTGGTGTCCGGCTCCGCCAGGTTCATCCAGAGGAAGCCGTTCTCCAAAGGTACGGCCTGCCGCACGTAGGCCCACGGATAGAGGCGCTGCGAGAGGTCGATGAAGCTCTCCGGTGTCGAGCCCAGGACGAGGCGGATGGTCTGGTAGAGGGCGATCCAGATGGGGAACTGGACGAGCATGGGGAGGATGCAGCCTGCCGGATTGACCCCGGCCTCCTTGTACAGCTTCATCGTCTCCTCGGAACGCCGGCGCGGGTCCTTGTACTTCTTCTGGATCTCTTGCAGCCGGGGCTGGATGACCGACATGGCCCTTGAAGCGCGTATCTGGCGCAGGGTGAGGGGAAAGGTGAAGCCGCGGATAATGAACGTGAAGACGATGATGGCGATGCCGAAGCTGCCGGCAGAAAACCTGGCCAGCACTATGAGTATGTTGGTCATGGGGTCCACCAGGAAGACGTTGAACAGCAGGGCGACTAGGTCTAGGGGATCCATCGGTAGCCTGTCACCTTAGGGAGCGCTGGCCACCAGGCTGAAGCTCCCTGTTTCGGCGTCCACGCGCAGCAGGTCTCCGTTGCGGGCGCTCAGGAACACCTCATTGTCCATTACCAGCGGGTTAGCCAGTACCCCTGAATCCAGCGCGATGGAAGGCCAGCGCTCCTGACCGGTGGCCGGGTCCAGGCCGTACACCTGGCCGTCCTGTTCGGCCACCACTAGGACGCCCCCTGCCAGGGCCGGCCGGGCGCGGACGGGCGCCTTCGCGGCGAACGGGCTGGACCAGCGAGGCTCCCCGGTGGCGGCATCGAGCGCATAGACCTGGTGATCCAAGCCCCCCACATAGACCACACCGTCCACGACCAGGGGGTCGCACCAGATCCAGTTGTCGGCCTTGAAGGACCAGGCCTCTTCCCCCGTGGCCTTGTCCAGGGCATAGAGGCGGTTATCCAGGGCGCCTACATAGAGCCTATCCCCGGCCAGGGCGGGCGTCGATGGTATGGCACCGTCGGCCTCGAAAGGCTTCGCCCACTTTGGCTGACCCGTGGCGGCGTCCAGGGCGTACAGCCGCTTGTCCATGGACGTGACGTACACGGTACCCTGTTCCACCACCGGCGTCGACCAGATGTCGCCCTGGGTTTCGAAGGGGTGCCAGCGGGGGGCGCCGCTCGCGGCGTCGAAGGCATAGAGCTTCTTGTCGGACGAACCGACGTACACCGTGCCGTCGGCCAGGGCGGCCCCACCGATGATGGCGGCGGCCGTCTTCCGCTCCCAGAGCACCTCCCCCGTTGCCAGGTCCAGGGCATAGAAGGTGCCGTCGAAGCCGCCCACGTAGACGCGGCCGTCCCCGATCACCGGCGTCCCGTAGATGGCCTTCAGGTCTATGTTCTTGGCGTCCTTAGACGGGAAGTGCCAGGTCTGCTGGTTCGTCTGCTGGTCGATGGCGCTGAGCTTGCCCCGTTCCAGAGTCACGAGGATAGTGTCATCGACGGCGACAGGCGCTGCCCAACCTTGAGGGCCAGCGATCCGACCGCAGGCGCTGAGCAGCAGCAGACCCAGCAATGACAGGCCGACCAACAGGGCATAGCTACGGACGCTCACGGTGGGCCTGGACAGCCCGGGTGGGCGCCGGCGGGGTCCACAGGCTGTTTCACGTGAAACGATGGTCGAAGCTCGCAAGTTCCTCCCTTAGGGTACCGGGTCGTAGCCGCCGCGGTGCCAGGGATGGCAACGCAGGAGACGGCGCATCGTCAGCCAGACGCCCTTGGCCAGGCCGTACCTCTCGATGGCCTCGTAGCCGTAATGCGAACACGTGGGCTGGAATCGGCAGGTGGGCGGCTTGCCAGCGAAGATCCGCTGGTAACCGCGGATGAGACCAAGGACCGGGTGTCTCATTCTTCGCTCGTCTCCACCTCGGTCGGGCCGGTCTCGCCAGCAGGCAAGACTGAAGTCAGCACCTTAGCCCGAGAGAGAAGGCCGGCCGTCGCCCGGTGCAGGGTGTCGAAGTCGGCGGCGGCCGCCTTTGGCCTGGCAATGACCACTATGTCCCAGCCAGGCTGCACCAGCAGCGTGCGTATCCCCTCCCGCAGACGCCTTCTCACCTGATTGCGGACAACCGCCTTCCCCACCGTCTTGCTGACTACAAACCCGTACCGGCTGTAGGGGAGCTGGTTGGGAAGAAGGCGCAAAACCACCAGCGGATGGGCAAGCGCGCGGCCCTTGCGATAGATGGCGGCGAAATCGCGACGCTTGGTCAGCCGTTGCTTGTAGCGCATCCCTGCCTGCCGGCGGGCGGACGTTCCGGCCTCTACCGGGCCGAGGACTAGGCGATGGTCAGCCGCCAGCGCCCCTTGAGCCGGCGACGCCGGAGGACGTTGCGACCCCCGGGGGTGCTCATCCGGGCGCGGAACCCGTGCTCTCGTTTGCGGGGAATGCGCTTCGGCTGGTAGGTGCGCTTCGGCACGGCGTCTTTCCCTACTTAAGAACTACCGCCCCATTGTAGGAGTTGCCCCCTGGGGTGTCAATTGCGCAGCTAGCGCGGACGAGGGAGCGGCGAAGCTGGAACCAACGGGCCGCTGTAAAGAGCCTGGTAGGCAACCAGATTCTCTGTGACCACCTTGATGTAGGTTTGTGTCTGATCAAAGGAGATCTCTTCCAGGAAGAGGTCTTCGTCCTCTACGGCGGCCTTGAGCCAGCGACTGGCGTTGCCGGGGCCACCGTTGTAGGCGGCCAGCGCCGGCGTCAGTTGCCCGTCGAAGGCGTCCAATTGCTCAGAGAGGTAGTGAGCGCCGAAGAGGATGCTGATGGCGGGTCGGAGGAGGTCCTGGTCTGAGAACTCTCCCTCGAGGCCGAGGTCGGCAGCGATGTCCTGGGCGGTAGAAGGGATCACCTGGGTGAGGCCGAGGGCGCCGGCCGACGAGCCAGCTCTGGGGTTGAAGAAGCTCTCCTGGCGTATGAGGGCCGCCAGGAGAAGGGGCGAGGTATGCGTTCGCTCGGCGGCGGACTGGAGGAGAGAAGCGTAGTCAACGGGATAGGCCAGGCGGAGCAAGGCGCGGGGCGCGGCATCGATGGCGGACTGGGGCAGGCCAGCCAGCAGGCGGGCGGCGGCCCGCGCCGAGACGTGCGTGAGGCCCAGGGGATAGAGGGCCCTGGTCAGGTCGTAGAGAGCTGGCGAGGTCGTCCCGTAGGTCCCCACCAGGCTTTCAAGCTCTGCGGAGGCTTCGTCGAGGAGTTGGAGGTCCAGCAGTTCGCTGGCCCGCGCCCATCGCGGGTCGCCGAGTAAAGCCTGCGGCGAGGTGGAGGGGGGTAAAGGCAGCCAGGAGGCGGCCCAGGCATCGATGGCTGCCCAGTCGACGCTAGAGGCCTCTGTCAGATCAACCTCGCCGGCCTCGGCAGAGGGCAAGGGCTGGCCCAGCAGGGCGGCGCCACGCAGGCTGTAGTAGTTGCTCGGCTCTTGATCGGCCAGGTCCTTCAGAATGGTGTCGGCCTCATCGGGGTGGCCGGCGGCCATGTTGGCCTTGGCCAGCCAGAGCCGCGCGCGGTCGACGTCGTCGGAGTCGCCTGTCAGGTATCGAGCCTCATCAAAGGCGGAGACAGCCTCGTCGTACTTCTCCTGCTTGTAGAGCAGCAGGCCGCTGCGGAAGGGGGCCTCCGAGGCCCAGGGCGAATCCGGGTGCCGGCCGGGGAATTCGCGGTAGGCGCTGATAGCAGACTCATAGCGAGCGAGGCCTTCCAGGAGGCGCGCCCGCCACCAGGCGGCGTCGTCGGCGAGGGGGCCGTCAGGGTCACGGCGGAGGGAGTCGTCGTAGGCATCGAGGGCGGCCTCTTCGTCGCCGCCCCGCTCGTAGACCGCGCCGAGATAGTAGGTGGCCTCCGCGTCGTGGAGACCGGGCGGTTCCTGTTGAAGGTAAGCCTCGAAGGCTTCCTGCGCCTCCCCGTCTCGGTGATTGCGGTAATAGACGAGCCCTGCGAAGTAGTCGTCAACGCCGACGCCGGCCTTGTCTAGGTCGGCAAGGGCCTCGATGGCAGCCGGCGCCGAAGGGTAGTTCACGATGACAGCAAGGTGGTGCTCAGCCCAGTTGGCATCTCCACGAAGGCGGCTGAGGGCGCCGATACGCCAGCGGGCCAGGGCTTGGTCGGCGGAGGATTGGCTTTCCGCGAAGAGGCGCTCGTACCAGAGGATGGCGTCATCCAGCGAGCCGGCGTTCTCGAAGGCGCGGGCGATGTCCAGCAGGGCGCCGGCGCTCACGATGGGCGGGAGGCCGGCGCTGAGGGCCAGGTCGGCGGCGGCCGCAGCCTCCTGGGAGCGCCCGAGGGAGGCCAGCAGTCGGGCGTGGGCGAGATTAGCGTAGGGAGCGGCAGGGCTGCCCTCCTGGGCGAACTGGTAGTAGAGGTCCAGGGCCTGCTCCCTGTCGCCGAGGGCCTCCACGGCTTCCGCCAGGAGGAAGCGACCAAGCCGTCGGTCGCTCTCAGAGGCAGTTTGCGATAGGAAGAGTTCCAGTTCGCTGCGGGCCTCCAAATCGCGGCCGCTGATGAGGTAGGTGCGGGCCAGGGAGAGCCGAGCTGGCAGGCGTTCGGCCTCTGGGGAGCGCGTGATCACCTGCTTGTAGACCGCTATGGCCTCCTCGTATTGCCCGTTGCGCTCCAGTTCGCGGCCGACGGCGGGGTCAGGGGGCGCAGGAGTGGGGCTAACAGGCGTGGACGCGGGCGATTCGAGAGCGGGCTCACGGGTGGCCGGCGCGCTTTCGCCGCAGGCAGCGAGCAAGAGAGCGGCGGCCAGGAGAAGGACAGCGCGTCTCAGGAGGCCGCTGGCAGGGGAGAGGTGTGATGGGGAACCTGAGGCGGGCATCGCGATGAGTCCGTCGTCGTTGACGCGCAGTTAGGCCAATGTTACACTCTCGCAATGATCGCGGTAAAGGCGACGAAGCTGTGAACGTGCTCCGGTGTACGGTCATCGATTCTCGAGGGGGCGTTAGTTTCGTAGCCCACGCGGATGTCTTGCCGGCCCTGGCGAAGGCGTGCACGGATAACCCGTGCACGCTAGAGCAACTGCTGGACGGTACGGCACACTACTACAGAGGGCTGCGCGAGCAGGTCCTGAACGGCCTAGCCATGTTCGACGAACGGAACGTCGAGGGTCACTACGAGTCCATCCACCAGGCGCTGGACCTCTGCGCCCCTTACGAGCAGCCGGTGTTCCGGGTGGTGGACGACCGCACGCGCGAGGCAAGCCTTTCTCCTGTGAAAGCAGGAGCCGTGGTCTTCAACCTGCGCGCTAAGCGCATCATCCAGATCCAGAACACCTACCTGGAGATCACGCGCCGCGGCGCCGGCCGCGTCTTCGACGGAACGCGGCTGACGAACCAGGTGTTCAGCTATCAGCTCCCCGGCCAATGGGCTCTCGTCCCCTAGGACCGCGGCCCTTTTGTGGCTGGGACAGAAGGGGCAGTGATGGCCGCCGAGCGGGGCGCAGGGAGACGGAAACAGTTGGCTAGGGGGCGCGCCCAGACGGGGACCCGTCCGGGCCCGGGCGCTGGCGGGCCGCCAGCGCCTCCTCGATCTGGGAGAGCCACTGGCGGTAGGTCTGGAGCTTCTCCTCCAGGTGCGTTTGCATATCCCTAAGGGCCTCGATCTTCTGGCGGATGACGGCGCACTGGCGCTCAGTGACCTCCAGGGCCTTGTTGATGTGCTGACGACGCACTGCCAGGCCGGCCCGGGGGCGGTACTCAGCCCGAAGCTGCCACTTGACCTCTTCGGCCTCCACCATGTCCTTGATCTCGGCCAGGGTGAAGCCGAGGAGCTTTTGGAGACGCTTGATCTGCTCCACGCGACGGACATCGTCCTCCGAGTAGAGGCGGAAGCCGCCTTCCATTCGGCCGGGCGGCTTCAGGAGGCCCTTCTCCTCGTAGAAGCGGAGGGTGCGCTGGGTGACGCCGGTGCGCTCGGCGACCTCGCCTATCTGTAGATAAGCCCCGGTGGTCTCCGGGGCCGTGCGAGTCCGCCTTTCCTTCATGGCGGGTCGATTATAGGGGGAGTTAACCTCTACGTCAAGGTAACAGTTACCAGTCCTCCCCCTCCTCTTCTTCACCCTCTTCACCCTCTTCGGGGGCGCTGGCGACCGCTTCGGCCACGCTGGGCAGGATGACTTCCCCGTGTTCCTCCCGGCGGCGCCGGCGGGGCGGCAATTCGTCGATGACCTTGCGGAGGGAGGCCAGGGTGTCGAAGGTGGCCTTGCTGTCGCCCTCCACCGCCACGGCGATGACCGCAGCCTCCCGCAGCATCCGCAGCTCGTCCCCGGTAACCTGAGGCGAGACTGGCAGGATCAAGGGCCTGCGAGCGAGGCCGCTGATGCGCTGGAGCTCCATCTGCTGGCGGACCGTCAGGGGCCCCTTCCAGTGTCGAAGGAGGATGGCGTCCAGGGGCAGGACCTCCAGGGTGCGGAGGTAGATATCCGGCAGGTCGCCCTCCAGGGAGAGCACATGGCCCAGGTTCGACTCCAGGAGGGCGGTAGCAAGGGCTGTGTCCGGCTCAAAGGCGGCGTAGTCCATGCCCAGCTCCGCCAGGTGGCCGGCAGTCTCGCCATCCAGCCGGCGCAGGTGAAGGCCACAGGGCACCTCAACGAGAGCCTCGACCACCTCCTTCACCTCCCGGTCCTTGGCGTCGGAGGCGGCGAAGAGACAGGTGTCGGCACCACGGGCGACAGCCTCCTTGGCGGCCTCTGGCGAGAGAGAGGGCAGGAGAGCAGCCAGGAGAAGGGAGGGGTTAGAGACCCGGGCGGCGGCGCCGAACCCCATGGGCGGCGAGTCGACGCGCATGGCCCTTCGTATACGTTCCGCCAGCTTGCTCATGAAGCGGCTCCCTCCGATGGGTAAGAGTGGGATCGCTCTCGATGATAGGTTGGCCTGGTGGCGGTGTCAATTCGGAGTGGTGCTGCCGGGGTGAATGACCCCTGAGCGTGTCAGGAGAGCCCAGACCAGCGGTGAACCCGCCGCCTCTGGTTGCAGGGCTCCTCTGTATTCGGTAACATTTAACTTCCGAAATTGTGCCTGTCGAGGGCTAGCGGCGCAGTGGACATAGACGCGATCCTGCCTCGGGTGAGCAAGCCCGCCCGCTACACGGGCGGCGAGTGGAACTCCGTCGTCAAGGACTGGGAGGCCCAGACGGTTCGCGTTGCCCTGGCTTACCCTGACGTATACGACATCGGCATGTCGAATCTGGGGCTCGCTATCCTCTACGACATCCTCAATCGCCAGCCCGACGTGGTCGCCGAGCGCGTCTACGCCCCCTGGCTCGACATGGAGTCGCAGATGCGGGCCGCCGGCCTCCCGCTCTTCAGCCTGGAGAGCCGTCACCCCCTGGCCCAGTTCGACGTCATCGGCTTTTCCCTCAGTTGCGAGCTCACGTACAGCAACGTCCTCAACATGCTGGACCTGGCCGGTCTCCCCGTCCTGGCCCGCGAGCGCGGCGAAAGCTCTCCCCTGATCGTGGCCGGCGGCAGCGGCGCCCTTAACCCGGAGCCCCTGGCCGACTTCATCGATGTCTTCGCGCTGGGCGACGGCGAGGAGCTGGTCCTGGACCTGGTGGATGTGCTCCGGGAGTGGAAGCGCCAGGGCGGGGGCCCCCGCCGGGAGCTGCTGCGGCGACTGGCCAGAATACCTGGCTGCTACGTGCCCAGCTTCTATGAGGTCGCCTACAACGACGACGGCACGATCAGGGAGACCCTACCCATCGAACCCGAGGCGGCGGCCCGGCCGCGCA
>CAZSSQ010000063.1:0-14582 GCA_964609465.1 uncultured Dehalococcoidia bacterium | reverse complement strand
CCGCTCAGGTTGACGAAGGTGCGCGGCTTGGCCAGGATCACGGGCCGCCCGGCCAGCCGGCCCTCGCCGGACGCAGCCAGCCGCCCCCGGCTGCTGAAGGCGATGCCGTGGCGTCGGGCCAGGCGGTTCAGGCACCAGAAGCCCACGTTGTGGCGGCTGTGGGCGTACTCGCGGCCGGGGTTGCCCAGCCCCACGATAAGCCGCACGCCCTCCGACTCCCTCATGGGGTTCGCGAGGGCCCTGGCCCAGGGCCGCCTCCGCTCTCGAATGGCTCCCTGTAGGGCCCACCTGCCTGGCGGCTGGGCAGGCCTGCCTGACCGGTAGGCAGGTCCAGGCGCACCGAGGGCGTGCGGTCCGGGCGCGCCCGCCGCTGCTCGCTGATGGCCTGCTGGAGGAGGCGTCTGAACACCTCTGTTGCCGCCTCCACCTCGCTCTCGCTGACCACGGGGAAGGCGCGGCGCAGCCTCTCGAGCACCGGGGGCGCGGCCGTCGTCGGCTCCCCGGCCAGCAGGTCGCGCAGGAACTCCAGCAGCTCGTCGTCCAGGACGGAGGCCAGGCCGGCCAGGTCGCTGGCCTGCACCACCTGGAGGAACTGCTCGATGCGTTCGCCGCGCGCGCGGGCCAGGATGCGATGCACCGCCTCGCTGGAGAGGCGCGTCATCTGCTGGCTGAGGGCGCGCGAGAGGCGCCGCAGAACGGCGTCAACCTCGGCCGAGGGCGGCTGGTCGGCCAGGGTGAGGCCACAGGCCGGACAGGAGGCGGCGGCTCCCAGCGCGTCATCCAACCGCTCGACCAGGGGGCAGTCTCGTACGGCGGCCTGCAGGCGGCCGTGCTGGGCGAGGGCGTCCTCGCCCAGGGGCCGCCCCACCTGCTGGAGGGTGTTGAGGCGGGCCAGGGCGCGGGCGGTGGCCTCGCTGTCCTCCAGGGACAGGCGTAGGCGGCGCGTGTCCCGCCAGTAGCTGGCGTGGTGGGCCAGGAGGGCGGCCCGAAAGCGACCCCGGAAGTATTCGAAGGTGGCGCGCATGCTGTCGAGGCGGTGGGGCTCCGCCCAGAGGGTGGCGAAGGAGATCTGCTCCAGGCTTACCGTGCGGTCCATCGCCAGCTCCGAGAGGCGCTCCGGCGCCACGGCGCGGGCCAGGAAGTCGCGCATGGCGGCCAGCTCCAGAGCGGCGGGTGGGTCGCGCAGGAGGCAGCGGGCGAGGAAGATGTCCTCGGCGAGGGCCAGGGGAGCAGGATAGAGGTCGGTGAGGGCGCCCAGGGCCGGCGAGCGGGCCACCGCCGTGAGCCGCTCCAGGGCGCGGCGCGCCGGCGCCAGCCCCGGCCTCTCGATGGGCTCCACCAAAGGGGCAGGCGGCGGCTCCGCCATGCGGCGCGCCCGCGGCTCGACCACCGGCCCGGCGCCGGGAGCGACGATCCCCAGCGCCTCGCCAGCACTCCGGAGCAGGGAGCGGAGGGCAGCGATGATCGGGCGTCCTGTCTCGGCCGGGCCGCGGCCCAGGGCGGAGGCGAGGGCCTTCAGGTAAGGCTGGGGGGCCGCCAGCGCCGCCCCGACGGGCGGCCGTCCGGCCGCCTCTACCCGGCCCGGTGGCGCCTCTCTGGACGTCCTGTCGCGGGGATGCTGCGGGGTCATGCCGGCGGGGCCCCCTCGATGACGGCTCTACGGGACAGGAGTGGACGCGCCTGCCTGCCGGCAGGCAGGCCTGCCAGGGGCAGGCGGCCCTCATGATACCACAGGCGGGCCGGGAATCAGGGACCGGCGTGAGACAGACGGGCCGACTTCGGCGGGCCTGCCCGTCCGGCGTGCGGTCTCCATCCAGCCGGGTCCCGAAGGGAGCCCACCAGTTCCGGAAGAACACTCAGAAGGTAGTCCACCTCGCCCTCGGTGTTGGAGGGGCCGAGAGTGAGGCGGAGGCTGCCCACCGCCATCTCCAGGGGGAGGCCCATGGCGATCAGCACGTGAGAGGGTTCCCAGGTGGAAGAGCCACAGGCGGCGCCGGAGCTGGCGGCGATGCCCACCCCGTCCAGCAGGGCCAGCAGCGCCTCGCCCTCCACGCCGCGAAAGCTGACGCTGAC
Source organism: uncultured Dehalococcoidia bacterium (assembly GCA_964609465.1). Classification (GTDB taxonomy): domain Bacteria; phylum Chloroflexota; class Dehalococcoidia; order DSTF01; family JALHUB01; genus CAVSBT01. The sequence goes on along the minus strand of CAZSSQ010000063.1, from coordinate 12,509 downwards.
GTTGTTAGCCAGGCGCCGCTCCGGGTGGCCGTTGAGCTGCGAGCCGGCGATGCGCGTCACGATGCCCTCCGCCAGGCGGTCGCGCAGTGCGCGGCAGGCGCGGCTGTTGGCCTCGCGGCCCTCCTCGGCAAGCCGCAGGGCGACGCCGGTGCCAACGATGCCGGCCACGTCTTCTGTGCCCGCGCGGTGCTGTCGCTCCTGGCCGCCGCCGGACTGCTGAGGCAGAAAAGGGGTGCCCCGGCGCAGGTAGAGGACGCCGGCGCCCTTGGGGCCGTAGAACTTGTGGGCCGACAGGCTCAGGAGGTCCACCCCCAGTGCTTCGACGTTGAGGTCGAGCATCCCCGCCGCCTGTACGGCGTCGCTGTGGAGGGGGATGCGCCGCCTCAAAGCGCGGCCGCGCTCCCGCAGGGCCCGTGCTATCTCGGCTACCGGCTCGATGGTGCCGACCTCGTTGTTGGCGGCCATGACGCTGACCAGCACCGTGCGCTCGTTCACGGCCCTGACGACCTCGTCGGTGTCGACAAGGCCGTAGCGGTCCACGGGTACGTAGGTGATCTCAAAGCCGAACTCCTCCAGGTACTCGCAGGTGTGGAGGACGGCGTGGTGCTCGACGGCGGTGGTGACCACGTGGTCGCCAACACCGGCCTTCTTCTGCGCGAAGGCGACGCCCTTGAGGGCCGTGTTGATGGACTCGGAGCCGCCGCTGGTGAAGGTGACCTCCGTCGGCCGGCAGTCCAGAACGTCGGCCACCGAGCGGCGCGCCTGGTCCAGGGCGCGCTGCGCCTCGCGGGCCAAGGTATAGGTGCCCGACGGGTTGCCGAAGCGCTCCTTCAGGTAGGGCAGCATGGCTTCCAGCACCCGCGGGTGCAGCGGCGTGGTGGCGGCGTGGTCGAAGTAGATGAGTCCGCTCATAGCTAAGAGACCGCCCCGCTACCGAGGGCGGTCAAGGGGAAGAGCAACGCTATGGTGCCCCGCTGCAGTACGGTTGTCAACCGGAGCAACCCCTGGCCCGGATCGCGAGTGCCTGTTCTCAGAACTTGATGATGCTGCGCGCCACCTCGCCGTTCTTCATCGCTGCGAAGGCCTCGTTGATGCGCTCCAGGGGATAGGTGCGGCTCACCAGCTCGTCGATCTTCAGCCGGCCGGCCATGTAGAGATCGACGATGCGCGGCATGTCGACGAGCGGCCGCGTCGAGCCGTACAGGCAGCCCAGCAGCGACTTCTCGCGCATGAGAGCGTGGCCATCGATGCTCACCTTTTGTCCGAAGGGCACCATGCCGACCACGATGACCTTGCCGCCGGAGCCCACCATGTTCCAGGCCTGGGCGACGGTCTCTGTGCTGCCGATGACCTCGAAAGCGTAGTCGGGGCCACCCCCGGTGAGCTCCTGCACGGCGGCCACGGGGTCGCCGGCGGCGGCGTTGACGGTGTGGGTAGCGCCGAACTGCTTGGCCATCTCCAGCTTGTTGTCCCGAATGTCGACGGCCACGATCTGGGCGGCCCCGGCCAGGACGGCTCCCTGGATGATGTTCAGTCCGACGCCGCCAGCGCCGATGACGGCCACGGAGCTGCCTGCCTGCACCTTCGCCGTGTTGACCACGGCGCCGACGCCGGTCGTGACGCCGCAGCCTACCAACGCCGCCTTATCCAGGGGGGCGTCCTCCCGGATCTTCACGACGCCGTTCTGCGGCACCACCATGTACTCAGCGAAGCTGGACACGGACAGGAAGGCGAAGATATTCTGGCCGCCCTTGTGCAGGTGCAGGGTGCGGCTGCCGCCCTGGGTGCAGAGAAAGGGGCGGCCCTCGGCGCAGTAGCGGCAGGCACCGCACCAGGGGATGAAGGAGAGAATGACGTGGTCGCCGGGCTGGACGGCCGTCACCCCCTTGCCCACCCGCTCGACGATGCCCGCACCCTCGTGCCCCATGACGACGGGCAGGGGATAGGGCCACAGCCCTTCCATGAAGTGGAGGTCGCTGTGGCAGACGCCGGCGGCCACCGTCTTTACCAGCACCTCCCCCTGCTGGGGCTCATCGATGTCGATCTCCTCCACTACTAGGGGCTTGTTAACCTCGTACAGGACTGCTGCCTTCACAGCACACACCTCCTCTGGGGCTCTCGATGCCGCACCCCTATGCTCCTCAGCGGCGCAGGGCTGAAGCTGTGCCGCTACGTTTCCGTTGCCAAATGCCACGTAGGTACATCTTAGGCCCTGCTCACCTCCGTTCGGAAGCGGTGGTAATCGACGAAGCGGCGCAGGGCCCGCGCCGCCCTCTCGAAACTGGCGAAGGAGGCGATGCCCCGGGCCGTCACCCTCTCCCGCAGCTCGGCTACTATGGCCTCCACGTGGCCCGCGTGCATGATGGTGAGGAACGGCTTCGGCGAGCGCTCCTGGTAGGCGGCCAGGGCGTCCAGGGCCTCCTCCAGGGCCTTGGGGTCGGCCTGCCAGCGACGGGCGATGAAGCCCGAGCCCATCTCCAGGGCCACGGCGTCGATGCGCTCGTCCTCGTTGAGGATGTCGAGCATGCGCACCAGGTTCCCTATCGAGCCGCCCCAGCCGATGGTGCCGCCGATGTCCAGCGGGTTGCGGTAGCTCCCCCCGATGATGTTGAAGAAGGAGGCCAGCCTCTCGTACGAGGAGGCGGTGAGCAGAGGCACCTCCAGCCCCTCGCCGGCGAAGGCGTCGGCGATGACCACCGACTGGCCGCCGGTCATGGCCATCAGCCCCACCCGGCGACCGGCGCCTCGCTTCAGGTACAGGAACGCCTGCACGGCGTCAACGGTCTCGTCCAGGCTGTCGGTGCTCACGACGCCGGTCTGGCGCACCAGGGCCTGCCAGGCGGTGGAGGCGGTGGCCAGGGCCGCGGTGTGGGAGGCGGCTCCCCGCTGGCCGGCCTCCGTCTGCCCGCCCTTCCAGATGACGACGGGCTTGCGCTGCGCCGTCTCGCGCAGGACGCGAAAGAAGCGTCGGCCATCGCCTACCCCCTCCAGGTAGAGGGCGATGATGCGGGTCTCTTCGTCATCGGCCAGGAACTCCAGGTAGTCGGAGACATCGACGACCGCGCCGTTGCCCATGCTGACCGACTTGCTGATGCGCACGCTGTGGGCGGCGGCCAGGAGGCTGAAGTTGATGGCGTGGGTGCCGCTCTGGGAAATGAAGCCCACGGGCCCGCTCTCGCCGGTCGGCTGGTCGGCGGCCTGGCGCACCCCGAGGGCCGGGTTGTAGATGCCCATGCAGTTGGGTCCCACCAGCACCAGGCCGTTCTCGCGCGCCAGTCGCGCGAGAACGGCCTGGAGGCGGATGCCCTCGTCTTCGCCCGTCTCGGCGAAGCCGGAGGTGAAGAGGGTGACGCCGCCCACCCCCTTCTTGACGCAGTCAGCGACGATGCGAGGGGCCACGGCGCGCGGCACAGCGCACACCACGTAGTCGATCTCGCCGGGGACGTCCAGAAGGCTGGGGTAGTTGGGGATGCCCAGGGCCTCGATGCCGGGGACCTCCTTGGGGTCGATCTGGACGGAGTAGAGAGGGCCCTGGAAGGTGCTCATGTTCCGCAGCCAGAGGTAGCCCAGGGCCTGCTTGTCGCCGACGACGGCCACGCTGCTCGGGCTGAAGACGCGCCGCAGCCGCTCGGCCCCGACGTTCAAGGGGAGCGCTCTCGACGGCCGCTGGCGGCGGCCCGTCCGGCAGGCGGCCGGACGGTCAGGCTTGGTAGCCGAGCAGGCAGGGCCTTCTCCCGGCGGTGCCTCTCTTCCAGCTTCTTCCACTTTATACGGCGCTTGCGGAGGGCGACGCGCTTCCTCTTGTTCATGGAGCCTCCAGCCTGCTACTGGCAGGCAGGCGGGTGAGTCAGGAAAGGACGATGCGGGCGTCTACGGCCAGGGCGCCGTCCTTGTAGGCGAAGACAGGGTTGAGGTCCAGCTCGGAGACCTCCGGTTGCTGCTCCACGAACCCGGAGACACGCAGAAGGAGGCTCTCCAGAGCGGCCAGGTCGGCGGGGTCCTGGCCCCGATAGCCCTCCAGCAGGGGGAAGCCCTTGATCTCGCGGATCATCTGGCGAGCGTCGCGGGGGGCGATGGGTATGATGCGGAAGGAGACGTCCTTCAGCACCTCCACCAGGACGCCACCCAGGCCGAACATGATGACCGGCCCGAACTGCGGGTCCGTGCTCACCCCGACGATGACCTCGATGCCCGGCCGCGCCATCTGTTGCACCGAGACGCCGTCGACGGTGGCGTCGGGGGCAGCGCGACGGGCGGCAGCCATGATTTCGTCGAAGGCGGCGGCTACCTCCTCCGGCGACTTCAGGTCTAGCTTGACGCCCCCAACATCGGTCTTGTGGGTGATCTGGGGGGACACGACCTTGAGGACCACCGGGAAGCCGATTTCGCGGGCGGCCTGGACAGCGGCGTCGCGGCTGGTGGCGAGGCGGGCGTGGGCGGTGGGGATACCCGCCTCCTCCAGGAGTTGCTTGGACTCGACTTCTGTGAGGATCTTGCGGCCCTGGGTGCGGGCCTGGTCGATGATGGTGGTGGCGGACATGCTATTGTGCTCCCTGGGTGAGGTGTTCGGGTGGCCGCCGGAGGCGGGCTGGGCCTGTGTGGGCCCGCCGCGGGCAGAAGGGCGAGCCTAATGATAGGTGACAGGGCGGCAGGGGTCAACGAAGGGACAGTCCCGCAATTGACTTGTCATGCCAACGCGTAGCACTATCGCCAGAGGTAGGCGTCTCTCGGGCAGCGACCGGAGGGGCACATGGAGCTGGAAGGCAAGGTAGCCATCGTCACAGGGAGCAGCCGCGGGGTCGGCAAGAACATCGCCCTGGAGCTGGCAAGGGCCGGCGCTGACATCGTTGTCGCCGCCCGCACCGAGCAGGTCAGGGACCCCAAGCTCCCCGGCACCATATCCGAGACCGCGGAGGAGATCAGGGCCCTGGGCCGCCGCGCCCTTTCCGTCCGCACCGACGTCACCGACGAGGAGTCCATCGAGGCCATGGTGCGCCGTACCCTGGAGGAGTTGGGGCGCATAGACATCCTGGTCAACAACGCCGGCATTATGGCCCCCGGCCCCCTGGCGGACGTGTCTCTCAAGCGCTGGGACTTGGTGACGCGCGTCAACGTGCGGGGGCCCGTCGCCTGTAGCCGGGCCGTGTGGCCCCACATGGTGGAGCGCCGGGACGGCGTCATCATCAACATCTCCTCCGTCGTCGCCGATCAGGCTGGGGGAGGAAACATCTCCTACAGCGTCACCAAGCAGGCCTTGCGCAAGTTCAGCGAGGGCCTGGCAGAGGAAGGCAAGCCATACAACATCCGCGTCTTCGCCCTCTCGCCCGAGGGCCTGGTGATCACGCCCGGCACCATGTATCACCGCCTGCCCGATCAGGTGCCCAGCGGCCCTCAGGTGGAGGACCCGGAGGTCATGGGGCAGGCCGCCGTCTTCCTCTGTAGCGATGCCGCCCGCGAGCTGACAGGCCGCCACTTCTACAGCCGCGCCCTCCTCCGAGAGCGAGGCCTGCTGAAGACATAACGGTGGGGAAGGAGGACCCGCTGCAGGCGAAGGGATTCGCAGGTTCCCGACATCACCTTGAACCCTCCTATGTTCGCCATGCTGCTGTCAGGGTGACTCTTGCGAAAGCATGTGAGATCATCGATCAGGCCGTAGGCGGATGTGGGGCGGCTCCAATGGCAGAGGGTGTGGCTGGGGGCGCTCGGAGCTAGCCTAAGGAAAGGGACGTCCAACCCCAGATGTCATTTCTTGCACTAGTCGCGCGCAATGTCTTCACCCACAAGTTGCGCTCGTCGCTGACTGGCGTCGCCGTTGCCATCGCCATCATGACCGTGGTCGCGCTGGGCGTGCTCACGCACAGCCTTCGCGTGACGGCGATCTCGGTTCTGCACACCGGCGAGGCCGACTTTACGGTCGCCCAGAAGGGCGTCTCGGATGTCGTGTACAGCGCGATGGATGATGCGCAGGTGGAGCGCCTCAAGTCGTACCCCGGAGTGGACAGCCTTATCGGCGTTCTCATTGCGGTGGTAAAGCTAGACTCGAATCATCCCTTCTTCCTTGAGCTGGGCATCCCGCCGGACCAACTGGGGAACTTCGGTGTGCAGGTGCTCGACGGGACGGCGTACGACCCGAATGCGACGGACCAGGTGATGCTCGGCTACCGCGCCGCGGATGACCTGCACAAGACGGTCGGGGACAGGATCACAATCGACACAGCGGACTTCCGCATCGTGGGAATCTACACGGTCGGGAACGTCTTCGGCGACTCGGCGTCGATGCTGCCGCTGACGACGCTTCAGGGCCTCGAGCGCAAACCAGGCACCGTGACTCTGGCGTTCGTGAAGGTGAAGCCGGGGGCCGACATTGCGGCCCTGCGAGCGACGATGGAGAAAGACAATCCGGCGCTGGCGACGGTGCGGACCGAGTCGGAGTTCGGCCGCGTGGACCGGAACCTGGGCCTGATCAGCGCCGCCAACGTGGCCACATCGATCCTGGCGCTGGTCATCGGCGCCATCGGCGTGATGAACACGACGGTGATGTCCGTGTTCGAGCGAACGCGCGAGTTCGGCGTGCTGCGGGCGGTTGGCTGGACACGCGCGCGTGTGGTTGGCCTGGTGATGGGCGAGGCACTTCTGATCAGCTTGGCGGGAGCCGCTGTCGGCCTGGCTATGGGCTACGTCGCCATCCGCTTGATCCAGCATGTGCCGGAGGTGGTGGGCGTCTTCCAGCCCGACTATCCAATGAGTATCTTCGGACGCGCGCTCGGCATCGCGTTCGGCATGGCCTTCATTGGGGCCTTCTATCCTGCCGTGCGCGCCGCACTGCTGGAGCCGATGGAAGCGCTGCGGCATGAGTGAGGGATCGCCGCCCCCGGCCGCCATCCAGACGACTAATGTCGTCAAGGTGTTCGATAACGGCCTCGTCCGCGCGCTGGACGGCGTGACGATGACGGTTGGGCGTGGCGAGTTCGTGGCGGTGATGGGGCCATCGGGCTCCGGCAAATCAACGCTCCTGCACCTTGTTGCGGCGCTGGACGTTCCGACCTCCGGCACAATCATCGTGAGCGGCCGCGACCTACGCTCCGCTGGCAACGAGCGCTTCCGGCGCAGCGAGGTGGGACTTGTCTTTCAGTTGCACAACCTGCTGCCGCACCTGAACGCCCTGGAGAACGTCGTGATACCGATGTTCAGCAACGGCATGGGGTACCGGCAGCAGCGCGAGCGTGCGCGCGAATTGCTCGCGGCGGTTGGCCTCTCGGCGAAGGAGAAGGTGACGCCGCCTCGCCTTTCCGGCGGCGAGCGCCAGCGGCTGGCGATCGCGCGCGCCCTCGCCAATCACCCCTCGATCATCCTCGCCGACGAGCCTACCGGCAGCCTCGACTCCGCCTCGGCCGACCGCATCCTCGCTCTTTTCCGCCGAATCCGCGAGGAGCGGGGCGTCACGATTCTGCTAGTGACGCACGACATGCACGTGGCTGTCGCCGCGGATCGCATCATGTACATGCGCGATGGCCGCATCGTTGAGGGTCCGCCAGCCGGGGCACCTCCGACGGATGGTGGTTGAGTCACGCGAGATATCTGCAGGGGATGACGATGGGCCGGATGGAGGACACCGCCGGTCGGCCAGCTCGGCGAAGCCCAGCCAAGCCGGATCAGGAGGAGGAAGGGCAGCCGCCCTCGCGTCAGGAGCGGCGCGGTGAGCGCCGCCGTAGCGAGAGGCGGCGCCTGGCGAAGCACGGCGCAAGCCTGCGCCGTGTGTACCCCGACGCTGTCAGGAAACGGGCCGCCGCTGGTCAGAAGAAGCGGCGAAGGGTCTAGGGCAGGCCTGGATCGGCTGGCAGCTTCCCGTTTGACAGTCCTCCGGTGCCTCTCTACAATCCGTGGAAAGGGCGGAGAGAAAGAGGATGGCATCGCCGGATGAAGCTACCCCTGCGCTGACCGAAGCGGCCTCTCGCTATCTCGCTACCCTCCCTCCGCAGCAGCGCCAGGAAAGCCAGCCGGAAGTGTATCGCTTCGTGCACTGGTACGGCGCCGAGCGGCGCACACACGAGCTGCGAGGACACGACGTGTCCGCCTATGCCGAGGCCCTGGGCGCCACCGCTGTCGATAGCTCTCAGCGCCTGGAGATCCTGCGCGGCTTCTTCGCCTTCGCTCGCAAGCAGGGCTTTACGCCCACCAATCTGGCAACGCACCTCCGACTGCGCAAGACGGCGGCGCCGGTGGTCGGCGGAGGCCGCGCCATCCGAGAGGTACACCTGACGTCCGACGGCCACGCCGCTCTCCTGGCTGAGCTGGGGAACCTCCGGTCCCAGCGGCCCCGGGTAGCGGAGGAGTTGAGGCGGGCGATGGCCGACAAGGACTTCCGTGAGAACGCCCCCCTGGACGCTGCCCGCGAACACCAGGCACACCTGGAGGGCCGCATACGCGAGATCGAGGCGACCCTTAGGCACGCGGTCATCATGGGTGAGGCGTCGCCGCAGTCCAACGCCCGAGTAGGAGTGGGGAGCGCGGTCCTGCTCCGCAACCTGAAGTCCGGCACCGAGGTGCGCTACATCCTGGTCAGCCCCAGCGAGGTGAATCCCGCCGAGGGCAAGATCTCCATCGTCTCGCCGGTTGGGAAGGCACTGATGGAACGGAGCGCGGGCGAGGAGGTGGATGTGAAGGCGCCCGCCGGGACGCTCCGCTTTCGGATCGAGAGTGTGGAGGCCTGAGGGCCTCCTTCCTTTTTCCTTTGTCTGTTGGCCAGCCGCTCTGTTGACATCTCATGAATTGCGTCCCAGATTGGTTGACCTGTTCATTGATAACAACTATCATTCCCATAAACACTGCCGTTGCGACTTCCTTGGGACCGGTTAGGTGTGCCTCGAGATGGTCCGGCGCGGTCTTGAAACCCCGGCGGAATGGTTATATTGTGAAGATCTGCGCTAAGTGTTTGTAGTTCGGGGGTAGCGCCAGCCGCCAGCGAGCCACTTTCAGGGAGGTGCCGCCGAGGCCTCTATGCACAAGACCGCCTGAAGAAAGGTCGCACCGGGGTCGGCGGCGGGCGCGCGTGGGTTGCACTGTCGTTGTCCGCGGGCTGCTCAAGGGGAGACCATGGCCACTACCCAATACGAATACGTGCCGGGTCTGGCCGGAGTTCCGGCGACTAAGTCCGCCGTTAGCAGTCTTGACGGCCAGCAAGGAATACTGAGATACCGGGGTTATGCCATCCAGGAGCTGGCCGAAAGGAGCAACTTCACGGAAACGGCCTGGCTGGTCATAGAGGGTAACCTGCCTACCAAGGCCGAGTGCGAGAAGTTCGACTATGACCTCTGCCACCGCCGGCGCATCTCCTTGAGGATCCGCGATATCCTGATGAGCCTGCCCGCGACGGGTCACCCCATGGAGGCGCTCCAGGCCGGCGTCGCCGCCCTCGGCATGTTCTACCCCAAGAACATCCGCGACCCGCAACTGAACTACGAGTCGGGCGTGCGCCTTATCGCCAAGCTCCCCACCATCGTCGCCGCCAACCACCGCATCCGCAACGGCGATGAGCCGGTCGCGCCGCGAGATGACCTGGACCACGCCGCCAACTTTCTCTACATGCTCAGCGGCGAGGAACCGGACCCCCTCGTGGCCAAGATCTTTGATGTCTGCCTCGTGCTGCACGCAGAGCACACTATCAACGCCTCAACCTTCAGCGCCATGGTGACAGCCAGCACCCTGGCCGACTCCTACACCGTCATCTCCTCGGCCATTGGTACGCTCAGCGGACCTTTGCACGGCGGCGCCAACGAGCGGGTTCTGGAGATGTTGAAGGAGATAGGCTCCGTCGCGAGAGTCCGCCCCTATATCGAGGAGAAGATCCGCAACAAAGAGGTCATCATGGGCATGGGGCACCGCGAGTACAAGACCATGGATCCGCGGGCCACCATCCTCAAGGGTCTCTGCAAGCAGCTCTTTGGTAGGTTGGGCTCCACGCCTCTCTATGACATAGCCGAGGAAGTGGAGAGGGTCATGGCGGAGGCGGTAGGCGCGAAAGGCGTCTGGCCCAACGTTGACTTCTACTCCGGCATCCTCTACGACAAGATGGGCATCCCGGTGGACCTGTTTACGCCTGTCTTCGCTGTCGCCCGCGTGGCGGGCTGGGTGGCCCACTGGCGCGAGCAGATCGCCGACAACCGCATCCTGCGGCCCACCCAGATCTACGTGGGAGAGCCAGACCGGACGTACGTGCCCATGGGGCAGCGCGGCTAGCAGCCGCCCTTGTTTTGACCACCGGGGGTGGTACCGTCAGGTGCCACCCATTTTCTTGTTGTCCGGAGCCATCCGCCGGGGGCCCGTTGCCGTAGTAGATAGTGGCAAGGGTACGGTCTCGCCGCTGGGATGATCGCCCTCGGCGAGGCTGTCCAGCCGGGGCGGCGACAGACTCGCAAGTCGGGGCCATCCGGCGGCGCAAGGAGCGAACAGTCAAGGCTGGCAGGGACTGGCGATGCGGGTCATGGCAGACGTCAAATGCTACTACTGCGGTCACGTGAGCGGTCAGCTGGAGGGAGACAGGGGTGCTCCTCTAGCGGCAGCTATGTTCCGGCCGAGGCCTGGTTACCAGGGTCCCGCCCCTCGGCCGGGCCCCGCCCTTCGCTGCGAGCGGTGCCAGGGGCCCGTCTACCTGGAGGACGTGCGGCCCCTGGCACCGCTCGCGCCTAGCTCGATTCAATGCGGGCGCCGCCGCCGGCGCCTCGCCCGGATGAACGTGGCCTAGCAACCTCTCACGGGTTCAATGCGGGGCCGACTCCACCGGTGTTGGGGAGGGATCCAGAGGTGGGGAGTCGGCCCCGCGCCATACCCTCCTCCTGCGCCCTCCGCGTGACCTCCGGCGAATAGCCCCTTTGTGTCCACGTCAATCAGCGTAGGAAAGGTCAAGGACCTTTGTGGGAGAGTGTAGAGCCCCCAAGGGGTTCTGCCTGGCCGGTGGGCGCGGCCCTACGTTAAGATGGGTCAAAGGCTCTTGCCGTGTCCACCGTCGACGAATTCGAGAGCACTGCCGAGAACCCCCTGCTGGTGGCCGAGATCCGGGCTCGACTGGAGCGCGAGGGTCGCATGACCTTCCGTGACTTCATGGAGATGGCCCTCTACCACCCTCGACACGGCTATTACCGCTCGCCCCGCGAGAAGATGGGCCGCGCCGGCGACTACCTGACCAGCCCGGAGGTACACTCCCTCTTCGGCCACATGGTGGGCCGGCAACTGGCCGAGATGTGGGAGGTCATGGGCTCGCCAGCCCGCTTCGACCTGCTGGAGATGGGGGCCGGCAACGGCCTCCTGGCCCGCGACATCCTGCGCTGGGCGCAGCGCCTCCATCCGGCCTTTCTCAAGGCCTTGACCTATCGCATCGCCGAGACGAGCCCTGCCCTAGTCGAGCGGCAGCGCCACACCCTGGAGGCCCTGGGCCTGCCTGCCGGACAGGCGGGCCTGCCCGAGGGCAAGGTGACCTGGGAACCCGGCGAAGCCCCTGCTGCGGGCAGCGTCAGCGGCTGTGTCCTCAGCAACGAACTGGTGGACAGCTTCCCGGTCCACCGCGTCGGCGTCGAGGGGGGCAAGCTGCTCGAGGTGTATGTCGTCTGGCAGGAGGGCCGCTTTCAGGAGGAGCTGGGGCCGCCGTCCACCCCCGAGCTGGGCGCCTACTTCGAACGGTTGGGCCTCCTGCCCGGCGAGGGCTGTCGCGCCGAGGTGAACCTGGCCGCCCTCGCTTGGGTGCGGCAGGTGGCCGTCGCCCTGGCGCGGGGGTTCATCCTCACCTTCGACTACGGGCACGAGGCGAGAGACCTGTACGCCCCCTGGCGCCGCGATGGCACCCTGCTCTGCTTCTACCGCCACAATCCCAGCCCGGACCCCTATGTGCGCGTTGGCAAGCAGGACATGACGGCTCACGTCGATTTCACCAGTCTGGTGGAGGAGGGCCGGCGCCACGGCCTGGAGCCGCTGGGCATCACAACCCAGTCGCGCTTCCTGGCCGCTCTTGGCATCGGCGAGGCGCTAACGCCTGCCCCAGGTGCCGAGCTGCCCCTGGAGGAGTACTACGCCCGCCGCCGCGCCGTCAGCGAGCTGCTGGACCCGGCCGGTCTGGGGCGCATCCGCGTGCTCGTACAGGCGAAGAGGGTCGCGCCGTGTGCGCTGCGGGGGCTAACTGAGCCGGGCCCTTGAAAACGGATAGCGCCGAGCCTATCATGCGCGCGTGGCACGCAATGTACCGATCGGACTCTGGGTTGGCTTGCCTCCTTGCCGTCCACGACGCGATAGGCGTGCGGATCACGGAGATACCCATCACGTCGGAGCGGATCCTGCGCGCCCTGGGAAAGGTGAAGGACTAGGGAGAGAACGCTGGGCCGGCCCAACGGTCGATATTGAGGTGGCCGTGCGCGGCGGAAGGGAGTCCCCGATGGGAGACAAAGAGGCTCTTCAAAGACACTATGCCGGTGCCCTCCAGCGCTGCCTGGACGCCTGGAGCCAGCTCGACGAGGGGGACTGGG
>CAZSSQ010000062.1:0-14590 GCA_964609465.1 uncultured Dehalococcoidia bacterium | reverse complement strand
TGTGGGACTTTTCGGTCACGCCGAAAGCAGAGAGAGCCCATGACGGGCGGGGTCCCCATCCCTCGCAGAAGCCCCTGGCCCTGGTCGAGAGGCTGGTGCTGGTGGCGACCCGCCCCGGCGACTTGCTGCTGGACCCCTTCGGCGGCGCCGGCACCCTAGCCGTGGCCGCCCGGCGCCAGGGCCGCCGCTTCCTCCTTGTCGAGAGCGTGCCCCGCTACGTGGAGATGGCCCGCCGCCGGCTCGCCGCCGCCGACGCAAACCTGTAGGGGCGCAGCCCGCCAAAGGCGGACGCCCCTACTGCTTCAGAATGACGTTATGTCACCCTGAGCGAAGCGAAGGGTCTCTTCTGAAGTGAATGCAATTGGGTTTAGCGGGCCTGGAGGTCCGCCAGGTTGGCGCCGAGATCGACGTACTCGTCGGCCACGGCGCGAAGGTCGGCAGAGGTGCTCTCGGCGAAGGCGACCACCTCCACGCGCACCCCCTTGCTGGCGACCAGCTCCACCAGTCGCCGGAAGTCGCCGTCGCCGGATACCAGGCTCACCACGTCCAGGCGGTCGGACATGGTGAGGACGTCTATGGCCAGATCGACGTCGAAGTTGGCCTTGATGCTACCGTCGGCGAAGCGCTTGAGGGGTTTGGTCACGATGCGGTAGCCGTGGTCGACGAAGGGCTGGACGAACTTCTGGCCCGCCAGCGGTACCTGGGGATCGTCGCTGATAGGGGCGTAGGCGCTGGCCCGCACCAGCTCCCGGCTACGGGAGAGGAAACTGAGCAGGCGGCCGAAGTCGATGCTGATGCCGCGCCGCTCAGCCGCGTACATGACGTTGGGCACGTCGACGAAAATGCCGACGCGTGGCAGAGGCAGGCCACCCTGCCCGGGGACGCCGCGACCCAGGGCAGAGCCCAGTCGCGCCTCCAGCGACCCCAACGACCTGTGCATGCCCTGGAGGACTCTTAGCTGCTCCGCAGCATAGGCTTCCACGACCGCCCCCTGGCGGGCGAAGATCCCCGGCAGGTCTGCCAGTTCCCCCGCTGGCGCCGGGGCCGGCGCTTCTCCTGCCACCGCCCCCACGGGCGCTACGCGGGCAACGCCCGTCTGAGCCTCTGTCTGCCTGCCAGGGCGCCGCCGACGCCGCGGCGGTGCGGCGGGGGGCGGGGCAGCAGGGGGTTCTGGGGCAGGCGGCGGAGCGGCTACCTCGACGGCCTTGGGACGACCACCCCAACGGCGTCGCCTGCCAGTGCTGGCCGTGCCAGAGGGAGCCTCTGCCGCCGTGGCGGCGGGCTTCTCCCGCTCCGGCTGGTAGGCTCGTCCGGGCCCCCGCGGATGCGTATCCGCGGCCGCCCGGGCCGCCTCCTCCTGAACAAAGGATTCCAGCTCAGGCTCTACGCGAGGAGGACGTCTCCTTCCGGACGCAGGTGGGCGTTGCCCACGTGCGGCGCGCGGCGGGCCGCCGCCTGGCCGGCGGTGAGAGCCCGCCTGCCGGTCAGGCGGGCGGGGGGGCGTCGTGGCGGCGACAGGTGCGGGCTCATCGCCACGGGGATTCTCCGCGGATCCCTCCTGGCGTCGGCGACCGAAGAAAGGCGGTACCACAGCTAGCTAACACCTCCCGCCGCGGCAGCGCCCGGACGGGCGCCCGCTTCTCCCATGAACCCCAGCACACTACAGCGGGCGGCGACCTTCTCAGCCAGGGCCATGAAGGCCTCCGCCTGAAGCGATTCCGGCTGCGACTGGATGATAGGCACGCCTTCGTCGCCGGCTGCCCTGGTCCGGGCGTCCAGCGGTATCTCTCCCAGGAACTCCAGGCCCAGGTCTTCGGCGGCGGCCCGGGCTCCCCCGTGCCCGAAGATGTCCGTCCGCTCCCCGCAGTGGGGGCAGACGAAGTAGCTCATGTTCTCCACCACGCCGAAGACGGGCACCTTGAGCTTGTCGAACATGGAGATCGCCTTGGTGGCATCCTCCAGGGACACGTCCTGGGGAGTGCTGACGATGACGACGCCGGCGATGGGCGCCTCCTGGGCCATGCTCAGGGAGGCGTCGCTGGTGCCGGGTGGCAGGTCGATCAGCAAATAGTCCAACTCGCCCCAGGAAATATCGTGCAGGAGCTGGCGGACGGCATTGCCCACCAAGGGTCCGCGCCATATTACCGCAGAACCCTTCGCCAGCACAAACCCGATGGAACAGAGCCGGACGCCGTAACGCTCGATGGGCTCCAGGCCGCGGTTGGATTCAGCCATGAAGCCGGCCGGGAACCCCATCATGATGGGGACATTGGGGCCCGTGACATCGGCGTCCAAGAGGCCGACGCGAGCGCCCCGCTTGGCCAGGGCGACGGCCAGGTTGACGGCCACGGTAGTCTTGCCAACGCCGCCCTTGTTGCTGGCGATGGCGATGATATTGCGCACGCCCTCCACCGGCCTGGGCCCATCCATGGCCCGGTGTGCCCTCACCTCTGCATCCATAGTTATGTCCACCGAGGCCACGCCCGGCACAGCCATGATGACCCTCTCGACCTCCTCCTTGATGGAGCCGCTGAGAGGGCAGGCAGGCGTGGTGAGGACGACCTTCAGTGAGACGCGGTCACCATCGACCCTCAGGTCACGCACCATGTTCAGGGACACGATGTCGCGGTGCAGTTCGGGGTCCTGCACCCGGCTCAGGGCGGCCAGAATCTCCTGTTCGCTGGGCTTTCCCATGCTCATCCTTCCTATCGAGGCGGTAGCCATAGCCCCCGCTCTAATACTCGCATAGAGCGGGCTAGGCCTCAATCACGTAGCGACAACAGTCGCCACGACCCTCTGCGGCCAGACACGTCTCTTGCCGTCTAGTGCAAGGCCCTCCTGTTCACGTTTCGTTCACGTATTTCGATCTCACCTTCACACTTTCGAAACACCCTCGCCGCATATCATGGCTATACTCAACCCTGTGGCCTCCTGCAAGAGGCACAGATAAGAAGGGCTTGTCGGAGGAACACTAACATGGCGCTCGAACGGGACTCAGATGCTCGCCCCGGATCACAGGCCGCTTCTCTAGGGTGTTCGTATTATAGACCGAGACGGACGACGGAAGCAAGGCGGGGAGGGCTATTTAGTATTTTTATCGTTGAAAGCTTGACAGGCGGGGAAAGCTCTGCTATTCTAGCACTCCGACGATAAGGATCATCTGCCCCCAGAGGAAGGGGGTGACTGGAGACATGACGCAAGGTATAGCACTTAAGCAACGGGAAGTGCCAGTGGCAGAGGCGCCAGCGGTAGAGGCACCGGCGGTACCGCAGTGTCGGCACCACTGGCTAATCGAGACCCCCCATGGGCCCACCAGTTGGGGTATCTGCAAGCACTGTGGAGAGCGACGCGAGTTCAGCAACGCCTCCCCAGACGCCTTCTGGGAAGGGCCAAGTGTCCCCACCGGCCAGCGGGATCCCACCGCGTCCTACACCACGCGCATAAGCTCTTCCATGGAGGACGACGAGGGCTTCTGAGGCCCGCCTACTCAATGCCCCTCGCACCCGGGACAGGGGGGCGGCTCGACAGCCGCCCCCCTGCCTTGTCACAGCATCCCGCCGTCCGCCTCGACAGGCCACCAGGCAGAGCCTATAATGACGCCACATTTCCCTGGCTTCGGAAGGACGAGCGGTGAACCTCTCAGTGGAGCTGGCACCTCGACGCAAGCGAGGGCTGCTTCTGACCAACCCGGTGATGACCGCCTCCGGCACCTTCGGCAACGGGCTGGAGTTCGCAAAGGTCTTCGATGTCCAGAAGCTAGGCGCCATCGTCAGCAAGGCCACCACTCTCCGGCCACGCTCCGGCCATCCCCAGCCGCGGACCGCTGAGACGCCCTGTGGCATGCTCAATGCTATCGGCCTTCAGAACATCGGCGTCGAAGCCCTGATCCGTGACGTAGCTCCCATTTGGGCCGCCTGGCGCGTCCCCGTCATCGTCAACGTTTCCGGCGACAGCGTCGAGGAGTACGGTGAGCTGGCGGCCCGCCTGGACGGCGTGCCCGGCGTCAGCGGCCTCGAGCTGAACGTCAGTTGCCCCAACGTGGCCGTAGGGGGCATGGAGTTCGGGCAAGACCCCCACCTGGCCGCGGCCGTCACCAGCGCCGCCCTGCGCCAGACCACTCTTCCCGTCATCGTCAAGCTCACCCCCAACGTCACCGACATCGCCGCCGTCGCCCGCGCCGTGGCCGAAGCCGGCGCCGACGCCGTAACTGCCATCAATACCGTCCAAGGCGTGGCCATCGATGTCCGCTCGCGACGGCCCACCATCTCCAGCGTCTTCGCCGGCCTTTCTGGCCCCGCCATCAAACCCATCGCCCTGCGCATGGTCTATCAGGTGGCGGCGGCGGTCGATATCCCTGTCATCGGTTGCGGCGGCATCAGCAGCGGCCTGGACGCTATCGAGTTCCTCATGGCGGGGGCCACCGCTGTCCAAGTGGGCACTGCTACCTTCTCCAACCCCCTGGCTCCCCTGGAGGTCCTGGAAGGCATCCAGCGCTTCCTGGAGGAACAAGGGGTGGAGGACGTCCACGATATCATCGGCGCTGCCCAGGTGGGGAAGGGAAGCGTCCGGCGCCCAACGGCGGTCGAGAGATAGCCTTTTGCGTCTTCTTGGAACAATCAAAGGCCGGGCTTATGGTTACTGATCGAGTTGGCCACCCGTAGGGACCGAGCTTTGGCTCTGTCCTGGGCCGAGCTTCCGCCTGAGGCGGGTCCGCCTCCGGCGGAGAAGGCCGGCCCCCACGGGGTGACCGCCAGCCTAAGGGCTGGCCTTCGGTGAAGCCAAGCCAGTCACCGCCTCTGAAGGCCAGGCTTCAGCCTGGCAGCTTCCGAGAAAAGAGATAGCACCCAGGAGGTTGAAAGCATGGCCCTAGACTTCAAAGACATCATCTATCAGAAGCACCACCGGGTTCAGGGTGCCGCCTGGATCACCATCAACCGGCCCGAAGTGATGAACTCCTTCACCGGCGAGACGCTGCGGGAGATGAGGCAGGCGGTGGCGGACGCTTGCGCCGACACCTCCGTGGGCGTCATCGTTATGACCGGCGCCGGGGAGCGCGCGTTCTGCGCCGGCGGCGACGTCAAGTGGCTACAGGAGGCGCAGCAGGAGGGCGGCTCGGCCTCTGGCGGCCTCGACCCCCACGCCGGCATCGAGGAGTGCCTCAAGCCAGTCATCGCGCGCGTCAACGGCTACAGCATCGGCGGGGGCAACCATATGGCCTACCACGCCGACTTCACCATCGCCGCCGAGCACGCCCAGTTCTCCCAGGTAGGCCCGCGGGTCGGCAGCCCTGCCTCCGGCCACTGGGTCAACTATCTGGTGCACGTGGTGGGGGCCAAGAAAGCCCGCGAAATGTGGATGCTTTGCCGTCGCTACTCGGCCCAGGAGGCCCTCCAGATGGGCCTGGTCAACACCGTCGTCCCCTACGACAAGCTGGACGAGGAGGTGGATAAGTGGTGCAGTGAGCTGATGGCCAAGAGCCCTACCTGCCTCAAGATCCTCAAGGCTTCGTTCCTGGCCGAGTACGAGCCCCTGCGGGAGACCAGCAAACGCAACTGGGTAGAGGAGATAGCACCCGACTTCTTCCGCACCGGCGAAGCCGACGAGGGCAAGAACGCCTTTAAGGAGCGTCGCGAGCCCGACTTCAGCAGGTTCCCGCGTTAAAGGCGCGCCGGGAGGGACCCGCAGGAGCGCCTGCATGACGAAGCTGTCTTACGACCCAGAGTGGCGCGAACGCTACGCTGCCAAGCTCCGTTCCGCCGACGAGGCCCTTCGCGTCGTGCGCAGCGGCCAGCACATCTTCGTGGGCTCCGGCGCCGCTGCGCCCCAGTTCCTGGTGGAGCACCTCATGGCCCGTGCCGAACAGTTGCACGCCGCCCAGGTCATCCACATCATGACGCTCGGCATCGCGCCCTATGCCCTGCCCGCGGTGAAGGAGTCCTTTCGCCACAACGCGTTCTTCGTCGGGCCTAACGTGCGTGAGGGCGTCGCCGCCGGCGAGGCGGACTACACGCCCATCTTCCTCTCCGAGGTACCGCGCTTGTTCCGCAGCGGGCGCGTCCCCATCGACGTGGCCCTTATCCAGGTAACGCCCCCAGACGAGCACGGCTTCTGTAGCCTGGGTGTATCCGTCGACATTGTAAAGCCGGCGGTCGAGTGCGCCCGCCTGGTCATCGCCGAGGTCAACCCCAGCATGCCGCGGACCCTGGGCGACAGCTTCATCGCTGCCGATGTCATCGACGCCATGGTGGAGCACGACTCCCCGCTGCCGGAGGTCACCCACCCGCCGCCCGACGACGTATCACGCGCCATCGGCCGCTGGGTGGGCTCCCTTGTGGAGGACGGCGCCACCCTCCAGATCGGCATCGGCTCCATCCCCGACGCTATCCTGGAATGCCTCGCCGACAAGCACGACCTGGGCCTGCACACCGAGATGCTGTCCGACGGCACCGTGCCGCTCATCCAGTCCGGCGCGATCAACAACTCCCGCAAGACTCTGCACCGGGGCAAGGTCATTGCCAGCTTCGTCATGGGCACGCAGCGCCTCTACGACTTCGTAGACGACAACCCGCTGGTGGAGCTCCACCCCAACGATTACGTGAACGACCCCTTCATTGTCGCGCAGAACGAGCGGATGGTGGCCGTTAACGCCGCCATCGAGGTCGATCTGACGGGGCAGGTCTGCTCCGATTCCCTTGGGCACCTCTTCTACAGCGGTATCGGCGGACAGGTGGACTTCATCCGGGGCGCCGCACGCTCCAAGGGCGGCCGACCCATCATCGCGCTGCCGTCAACGGCCGCGGAAGGAACCATCTCTCGCATCGTTTCTCAGTTGAAGCCAGGCGCGGGCGTCGTCACGAGCCGGGGTGACGTCCACTACGTCGTGACCGAGTACGGCATAGCCGACCTCTACGGCCGCAACGCCCGCCAGCGGGCGATGAGTCTGATAGGCATCGCCCACCCGGGCTACCGCCATGACCTCCTGGCCTTCGCCAAGGAACGGCGCTACGTCCTCCAAGACCAAGAGATCCCGCCCCCGGGCGCTGGCATCTACCCGCAGGACCTGGAGGCCACCTGCACCCTGACCAGCGGCGAGACAGTCCTGGTGCGCCCCATCAAGCCCGCCGACGAGGACCTCTGGCTAGAGTTCTTCTACTCGCTCTCCGAGGATGCGATCTATCATCGCTTCTTCCGACCCCTGAAGCTCATGCCCCGGCGCGAGGCGCAGCACTTCGTCGTCATTGACTACCGGGACCGCATGGCGCTGGTGGCGGTGTTGCGTCAGGAGGAGCGCGAGCAGATCATCGCCGTGACCCGCTACGAGCGCGACCCCGCCACCAACCTGGCCGAGGCCGCCTTCGCCGTCCAGGACCAGTGGCAGGGCCGCGGCCTGGGCACCTTCCTCCTCCAGTATCTCATCCGCATTGCCATCATCAATGGCATCGAAGGCTTCACCGCCCTGGTGCTGGCGGACAACCGCCGCATGCTCCGCCTCTTCCACAAGACAGGCTACCTCATCCGCAGCAAGTTCGAGGAGAACGCCTGGGAGATCAGCTTCCGCTTCGACGAGAAGGCGGCGGAGCCGGAGCCGGTGACTCAAGCCGGTGGCGGCGCGTCAGTGACTCCGTAGGCCAGGCTTTCGAGCCTGGCCGCCAGACAAACCTCGTAGGGGCCGACCTGAAGGTCGGCCCCGGGCGGAGCTGAAGCTCCGCCCCTACGGGTGGTGGCGGCTCTGTTGACGGCGCCCTGCGCTGCCTATAGGCTAGGAGCTGTCGGGGTGTAGCTCAGTCTGGCAAGAGCGCCTGGTTTGGGACCAGGAGGTCGGCCGTTCAAATCGGCCCACCCCGACCAGCGGATTCCCCTCCGTGGTTCATCAAACAGGGGGCCGGTCATTCGACCGGCCCCCTGTTGGTTACTCCTCCCGTCGGCTCCTACTCTTCAGGGCACTTCGGTGTGCTCTCGAAGCCGTAAGGCTCGCCGAACGGCTGCCACGTGAAGGTCGGTGGGTCGGTCGAGCGGTCCACCGTGGCCCGCACGTAGACCTCCACCTCGGTAGGGCGGTGATCCGTGGGGCTCATGTTCGACGGCACCATAGCGCTAGCGGACATCCAGCCGCACATAGACTCGGCCGTATCGAGGAAGCTCTCGCGGGTGAGGTCCGGCCCGGTCTTCTCTAGGATCGCCGTCATGGCCTCGGAGATGGTGGCGCC
Source organism: uncultured Dehalococcoidia bacterium (assembly GCA_964609465.1). Lineage (GTDB taxonomy): Bacteria > Chloroflexota > Dehalococcoidia > DSTF01 > JALHUB01 > CAVSBT01. Next base: position 6,383 of record CAZSSQ010000062.1, on the reverse strand, counting down.
CACCAGCGTAAGGTTGGTGGGCTTCACCCCTGGCGTATACGTGGCCATGATCTCGTGGTGCTTGGCAATGCCCGGCTCGTCCGTCTCAAAGGCCTGATGGCCGAAGACGACGCTGACGGTGCCCTCGATGTTGTCCAGGCCGGCGAGCGCGCCCACGACTTCAACAGCAACGACGCCGGTGAGCACGATGGGCACGTCCCAGCTAAGGGTCTCGTGGGCGCTCTTGATCACGCTCGCTGCCTGAATTGGCATCGTGTAGCCGGCGATAACGTCTACGTTCTCGTTCTTCAGCCGCTGCACCTGGGCGATGAGATCGTTCTGGGTCTCCTCATAGTACTCAACGACGATCTCCATGTTGGCGTCCTTAACGCCCTCGCGAAGACCCTGCTCGCCTTCCTTACCGAACTCGTCGTTCTGGGCGATGATCCCCAGCTTCTTCCCCGCGAAGTTGTCCGCGATGTACTTCCCCAGAATCTTGCCCTCGGTCAGGTAGTCTACCAGGAAAGCAAAGCGGCTCTTCACCACCGGCTCCGTCCACTTCGTGTTGCCGGTGAGGACAAACATGTCGGGGACGCCCTTCTCCTCCAGGTACTTCCAGACCGCGCTGTGGGCCTGCGTACCCAGACCTCCCATGATGGCGAAGACCTTGTCCTGCTCCACCAGCTTCCGCACTACCTCGGCGGTCACAGGACCCGTGTACTGGGAGTCATAGACGATGAGCCTGATCTTGCGACCGTTCACGCCTCCCTGGTCGTTCACGTACTTGAAGTAGGCCTCCATGCCGGCCTTCAGGTCGACCCCCCAGGCCGCCGCCAGCCCGCTCAGCGGCAGGTGGGATCCAAGGACGATCTCTGTATCGCTGACTCCCGGGACCTTTTCGGCGCTGGGGGTCTCCCCAGCGGCCTTCGTAGCCTGTGGTGTCCCCTCCTCCTCCTCCCCCCCACAGGCGGAGAACGCCAGCATACTAGCCAGCAGGGCGACGACCAGCAGCCATGCCCATCGCCTGACACAAGTTCGCACCATATCACCCCTCCCTTGGACTGATAGCCCCTTGGCCCTGTTCCGACTCCCGGAACCTAGGCTATGGGCGATATGTATCACCCCCTCCTAGTGCGGCTCGTCTCGAGCCTTCCGGCCCCTCGATAGTCGGCTACTCCTTCTAGGGGCACTCCTCCGTACTCTCGAAGCCGTACGGCTCGTCGTACGGCGCGCCCATCGGCTCCCACGTGAAGGTCGGCGGGTCGGTCGAGCGGTCCACCGTGGCCTTCACATAGATCTCCACCTCGATGGGGCGGTGGTCGGTGGGACTCATGTTCACCGGCACAAGGGCAGTAGAGGACATCCAGCCGCAGAGAGACTCGGCCGCATCGAGGAACTTCTCGCGGGTGAGGTCCGGTCCGGTGTCCTCCAGGACCTTCGTCATGAACTCGGCGACGGTCGCGCCCGTCAGGGTAAGGTTGGTGGGCTTCACATCAGGCGCGTACTGGGCCAGGATCTCGTGGTGCTTGGCGACGCCCGGCACATCGGTCTCGAAGACCTGATGGGCAAAGACCACGCTGATGGTGCCCTCGATGTTGTCCAGGCCGGCGAGCGCGCCCACGATCTCAACAGCGTCGACGCCGGTGATCACGATCGGTACGTCCCAGCTAAGGGTCTCGTGGGCGCTCTTGATCACGCTCCCCGCCTGGATGGGCATCGTGTAGGCGGCGATCACGTCCACGTTCTCGTTCTTCAGCCGCTGCACCTGGGCGATGAGATCGTTCTGGGTCTCTTCGTAGGTCTCGACGACGATCTCCATGTTGGCGTCCTTGACACCCTCACGAAGACCCTCCTCACCCTCCTGCCCGAACTCATCGTTCTGGGCAATGATCCCCAGTTTCTTCCCCGCGAAGTTGTCCGCGATGTACTTGCCCAGGATCTGGCCCTCGGTGGGGTACGTGATCAGGAAGTTGAAGCGGCTCTTCACCACCGGCTCGGTCCACTTCGTGTCGCCGGTGAGGACAAACATGTCGGGGACGCCATTGCTTTCCAGGTACTTCCAGACAGCGCTGTGCGCCGCCGACCCCAGGCCTCCCATGATCGCGAAGACCTTGTCCTGCTCCACCAGCTTCCGCACCACCTCGGCGGTCACAGGACCGGTGTACTGGGAGTCATAGACGATGAGCTTGATCTTGCGACCGTTCACGCCCCCCTGGTCGTTGATGTAGCTGAAGTAGGCGTCCATGCCGGCCTTGAGGTCGACTCCCCAGGCGGCCGCCAGCCCGCTCAGCGGCAGGTGAGACCCAAGGACGATCTCCGTGTCGGTCACTCCTGGGACCTTTTCGGCGCTGGGGGTCTCCCCAGCGGCCTTCGTAGCCTGGGGCGTCCCTTCCTTCTCCTCCTCCCCTCCCCCACAGGCTGAGAACGCCAGCATACTAGCGAGCAGGGCAACGACGAGCAGCCATGCCCATCGCCCGATATGAATTCGCGCCATATCACCTCTCCCTTGGATTGATACCCACGACCTCGTTCCAACTGTCAGATCGTAGCCTGTAGCCGATACGTATCACCCCCTCTTAGTGCGGCTCGTCCTGAGCCTCCGTGCCACCGGGGCGCCTGGGATCGGCCGGCTTCGCGCCGCGCTGACGGCGGAGCAGAACCGGCCGCACTGCCGAGTACACCATCGCGGGAATCCCCGGGAAGTGAAACTTCCCTGCCTGCCAACGATCCCTGATCCTGGGAAGCCTCTGAAGACCGCCCGCCAGCCCCCACGGGCCGACGATGACAGAGATTATGAGCATGCTTCCGTAGATGGCCCCGCGCAGACTATCGATACGGAAATCCTGTCCCCGAGGAATGACGTTCACCACCACATCCACAATCTCCACCCGCAACGCCATGATCGCCGCCGCGAAAATGGTGCCAAGGATGGAGGCCAGCCCTCCCAACACGATCATTACCAGCATGGTGATGGACAGCATGACATCGAAAGTGGAGGGACCCAGGACTGCCTCCGTGAAGACGAAAAGGGCACCGCCGATGCCCGCATAGAACGAGCTGAGCCCGAACGCCGTCATCTTGTACAGGGACACGTTCACACCCATCTGCTGGGCGCCCAACTCCGTGTCTCGCACAGCCAAGAAGGCGCGCCCCAGGCGGCTGCGCGTGATATTCCAGGCTATCACCGTCATGAAAACGGCGGGGACAATGGTGCAGTAGTACAGCCACTGGGCGTTGTCGACCCGATCCTCCAGGACGCCCGGCGTGACCGGCGGAGTCCCTTGCTCATAGAAGTTGATGCCCTGAGACGCGTGAGTCCAGTCACTCACCAGGTCATGCTTCAGGACCTGAGGAAGGGCGATAATCAGGGCGAGGGTGGCGATGGCAAGGTAAGGGCCGCTGAGACGCAGGGCGGGCGCCCCCACCAGGAAGCCGATGACTCCGGCAAAGGCACCTGCCGCCACCACCGCGACGATGACATGTACCCCGTACTGCGTCATCAGAATCGCCGCCACGTACGCCCCTACCGCCACAAACGCAGCATACCCGAGGGAGATCTGGCCGTTGTACCCGGTCAGGAGATTGAGACCCATCAGGATGATGATCCAGACGCCAAACCGCCCAGCCTGGAAGACACGGAAGGGATCTAGGAGCCACCCCAGAAAAGGCCAGCCGCTCATGAACCCGAACATGGTGTTGAAGTAGGGGAATCCGAGGATAACAAGACCCAGGAGAGCCAGCCCCAGCGTCCGCGGCCGCACGAGAGCTTGGGTCACTTATACCCTCCTCACCGTCCGCTTGCCCAGCAGGCCGGTGGGTTTAATCATCAGCACGGCGATTATGACCACAAAAGCGACAGGCAGGTCGATGGGTGAGCTTGTGGGGTTATAGGTGGCAGCAAGGTTCTGGATCACACCGAGCATCAATCCGCCCAAGATGGCGCCCAGAGGGCTGGTCAATCCTCCCAGGACCGCCCCGGCAAACGCGAAGAGGATCACCGCGAACATCATGTTCGTGGAGAGTGCCACCACCGGCGCCGCCAGCATGCCCGCTATTGCCCCTACCCCTGCCGACAGCGCCCATCCCAATGTGAGCATCCGTCCTGCCCGGATGCCCACCAGACGCGCCGCCGTGCGGTTGAGGGCAGTGCCCCGCATAGCCAATCCTATCTTCGTGTAGTTGAACAAGACGTACAGGACTACCATGAGCACGACGGCCGTGCAGAAGATGCCCACGTTCGCCCTGCTGATGACCACCGGCCCCACCTCCAGCGGGCCGCCTCTGAACGGCGGTGCAGCCGGAAAAGGCTTGGGATCACCCCCGTAGAGCCAGAGCGCCACACTGTTGAGCACTATGAACAGCCCAATGGTCAAGATCACAGGGTTGAGGACAGGCCCCTCCTCCACGGGCCGCAGCAGCACCCGCTCCAGCGCGCCGCCAAGGATCGCCGCCGCTATGATGCCTAGAAAGAAGGCCTGCCAGTAGCCGAACTGGTTCAGGAAGCTCCAGGCGATGAACGTGCTCAGCATCGCCATCTCGCCCTGGCCAAAGTTCACGATTTCGGTCGAGCGATAGATGAGGACAATGGCTAGCGCCAGGAGCGCGTAGATACTCCCCGTGGATAGGCCAATAGCCACCTGCTGAATGAACTCGGCCACAGCCGCTCCAGTTCCTCGGCCTATCTCACCAGGCTTGGGGCACGTTCCTCAACACAGCCCGCTGCTAGCGGAGTTGATGGAGGCTTTCCCGTTGGCCCGCATGGCACCCCCAGAAAGGACTCCGGCCTGCTGGAAGGCACGCGCCTGCCATTATGCATCATCTGACACTACTGCGGTAGGGCAACCCCTAAGAAACCTACGTGCCAAACATTCGCTTCTTCTGATACCGAAAGTCAGGCCGAACGGCTCTAGGGGTGAGTGTATGCAGGAAGACCCCCTACCTTCAATACCCCTCGACGTTCCCGGCGAGAATCGCGGGCCATAACGCCTCAAGGTGGTATCATAGGGGCCAAGTGCTGCACAGTCTTTCGTGTCAGGAGGGTTTATCGAGATGGTCACTACCTACCAGAACTGGATCGGCGGCCGCTGGGTGGCGGCCCGAAGCGGTGGCACCCGGGAGAACATCGACCCTGCTTCAGGCGAGTTACTGGGCATGTTCCCACGGTCGGGCGCGGAGGACGTGGCCGACGCCGTCAATGCCGCCTGCGAGGCGTTCGCTGCCTGGCGAGCCATGCCCGGGCCCCGACGGGGCGAGATCCTCTTTCGGGCCGGGGAGATCCTCGTCCGGCGCAAGGAGGAGTTCGCCCGCGAGATGACGCCGGAGATGGGCAAGGTCCTGAAGGAGACCCGCGGCGACATCCAGGAAGCCATCGACATGACCTACTACATGGGCGGCGAGGGCCGACGCTGTTTCGGGCAGACCACTCCCTCTGAGCTGCCCGACAAGTTCGCCATGTGCGTCCGTCAGCCGGTGGGGGTGGTAGCCGCCATTACCCCCTGGAACTTCCCCATGGCCATTCCTGCCTGGAAGATCATGCCCGCCCTTATCGGCGGCAACACCGTCGTCTTCAAGCCGGCAAGCGATACGCCCAAGAGCGCCTGGAACCTGGCCAAGACCTTGGAGGAGGCCGGCCTTCCGCCGGGCGTGCTGAACGTGGTCTTTGGCAGCGGGGGCGAAGCAGGGACACCTCTGGTGGAGCACCCCGCCGTTGACCTTGTCTCCTTCACCGGCTCCAACGAGGTGGGACAGGGCATCGCCTTGCAGGCGGCCCGGCTCGGCAAGCGGCTCCACCTGGAGATGGGCGGCAAGAACGCCATCATCATCATGAACGACGCCGACCTGAGCCTCGCCCTGGACGGAGTCATCTGGAGCGCCTTCGGCACCAGCGGCCAGCGCTGCACGGCAGCCAGCCGGCTCATCGTCCAGCGCGGCATACTCGACGAGCTCACGCAGCGCCTCATCGCCCGCACGGAGGCCCTTCGCCTGGGCCACGGCCTGGCTGAGGGCACCGACGTGGGCCCGGTGGTGAACCACGAGCAGCTAGCAAAGATAGACGGCTACATGGAGGTAGCCCGCCAGGAGGGGGCCACCATCGCCTGCGGCGGCAGCATCGCCAACGTGGGCGCGCTGGCGAAGGGCTTCTTCTTCCGCCCGACCGTCCTCACCGATGTAAAGCCGACCATGCGGGTGGCCCAGGAGGAGATCTTCGGGCCCGTCACCGCCGTCATCGCCGTCGATAGCCTGGAGGAGGCCATCGCCGTCAACAACGACGTCCCCTTCGGACTCTCCACCTCCATCTACACCCGCGATGTCAACCAGGCCTTCCGCGCTATCGAGGGGATCACCTCCGGCCTTCTCTACGTCAACGCCGGCACCATCGGCGCCGAGGTGCACCTGCCCTTTGG
>CAZSSQ010000061.1:0-14645 GCA_964609465.1 uncultured Dehalococcoidia bacterium | reverse complement strand
GGATGGTGACCCGCGAGAGGCGGGCGAGGCCGCTCAGCGTCAGCTCGATGTGCTGGCCGGTGGAGTCGCCGCCGGCGTGGAGGACGCGGGCGCGGCTGTGGGCGCCCTCGCGGCCCAGGGCCACCTCGCCGTTCACGGTGTCGAAGGGGACGCCGAAGCGCACCAGGTCGGCGATGCGGTCGGCGGCCTCAGAGGTGAGGATGCGCGCCGCCTCCTCGTTCACGAGGCCGGCGCCGGCCTTGAGGGTGTCCTGGAGGTGCAGCTCCGGCGAGTCTTCGGGCCCGACGGGGGCGGCGATGCCGCCCTGAGCGTAGCGGGTGTTGCACTCGTCGATGGAGCTCTTGGTGAGGACGAGGACGCTGCCGTGCTCCCGCGCCAGGAGGGCGGCGTAGAGGCCGGCGATGCCGGAGCCGACGATGACGTAGTCGTAGTGCTGCACTACCCCACCGCCAGCATGCGCTCCAGCGCGACCTTCGCGTGGCGGGCCGTCTCCTCGTCCACCCGCACCTGGTTCACCACCCGGCCCCCGGCCAACTGCTCGACCACCCAGCAGAGGTAGGCCGGGTGCACGCGGTACATGGTGGAGCAGGGGCAGACCACCGGGTCCAGGCAGAAGACCAGCTTGTCGGGGTTCTCGACGGCCAGGCGGTGCACCAGGTTGATCTCGGTGCCCACCGCCCACTGACTGCCCGGCGGCGACTCCGCCACCTGGCGGACGATGAACTCCGTGGAGCCGTCGCAGTCGGCGGCCTGCACCACCTCCATCCCGCACTCGGGGTGGACCACCACCCGGATGCCGGGGTACTCCCGCCGCGCCCGCTCGATCTGCTCCACGCTGAAGCGCTGGTGCACCGAGCAGTGCCCCTTCCAGAGGATGATGCGCGAGCGCTCGAGCTGCTCCAGGGTGTTGCCGCCGAGATCGCCGTAGGGGCGGCGGTGGTCCCAGAGGGGCATCTCCTCCAGACCGATGCCCAGCTTGAGGCCGGTGTTGCGGCCCAGGTGCTGGTCGGGGAAGAAGAGGACACGCCGCCTCTGCCCGAAGGCCCACCGCAGCACGGCGGCGGTGTTGCTCGAGGTGCAGACGATGCCCCCATGCTGGCCGCAGAAGGCCTTGAGGGAGGCGGCGGAGTTGATGTAGGTGACGGGGATGGTGTCGGCGGTTAGGCGGGCCTCCTCCAGCTCATCCCAGCAGGCGAAGACGTCGTCGGGGTCCGCCATGTCGGCCATCGAGCAGCCGGCGGCCATGTTGGGCAGTATCACCTTCTGGTGGTCGGCGGTCAGTATGTCGGCGCTCTCGGCCATGAAGTGGACGCCGCAGAAGACGATGTACTCCGCCTCCGGGTGCTGGGCGGCCCAGCGGGCCAGCTTGAAGGAGTCGCCGCGGACATCGGCGAACTGGATGATGTCCTCGCGCTGGTAGTGGTGGCCCAGGAGGATGAGCTGGCTGCCGAGCCTCCGGCGTGCCAGCCGCACCCGCTCCACTAGCTCCGGGCGGGAGAGGCCCCAGTACTCCTGGGGGATGTCCTGCTGCCAGTAGGCGAAGGCGCGCTCCTCGCGCAGGGGGCGCGTCTCGAGGGTATCGGTATCGCAGCGCATGAGATCCCGGCGCACGAGGTCCTCTTCGACGGCGCCGGGTCGCTGGCGAGGGGTGACGGGCAGGGGATAGGTTTGTCGGGCCACGCCGCACCGTCCTCTCTGGGTGGCAGAGCCCGCAGGCGGTAGTGTCCTGTGGACACTAACTCTGCGATCATGGTAGCAGGGGATGGAGCTATTGTCAAGCGTACACTAAGTGCAGGGGCGTTGCGAAATCCTGTAGCCGAGGCTTTCCAGCCTCGGCGCCCTATGTGGCCAGGCTAGAAAGCCTGGCCTACGAGGTTGTCCAATACACTCTGGGTGCGGTCAGAGGATTACCGGCTGGCGCGACGTAAAGGCATAGAGGCGCGCCGGGCGATGGGCGCCCTCGCTGCGGGTGCCGCCCGTGGGGCGGACGATGCCGCGGGCCAGGATCCACTTGCGGAAGTTACGCTTGTCCAGGGGGCGGCCAAGGATGCACTCGTAGACGCGTTGAAGCTCGCTGAGGGTGAAGCTCTCAGGCAGCAGGCTGTAAGCGACGTTGGTGTACTCCAGCTTGTAGCGCAGCCGCGTCAGGGCGTAGTCGATGACGGCCCGGTTGTTGAAGGCCAGTTCGGGGAGGCTGGCCACGGCGTGCCAGGCCGGCCGCCAGCGGCGTCGCTGCTGGAGTCGCGCCTGGGTGTGGTTGACCAGGGCGAAGTAGGTGACGGCCACCGCTGGCAGGTGGGGGTCCAGGTCGGTGAAGGTGTAGAGCTGCTCGAGGTAGACATCCTGGAGGCCCGTCTCCTCCACCAGACGGCGGGCGGCCGCCTTCCCGAGGGCTTCGTCGCCGCTGAAGACGCCGCCGGGCAGGGCCCAGAAGCCCTGGAAGGGGGGCGCGCTGCGCTGGATGAGGAGAACCTGGAGGGTGCCGCTCTCCACCGTGAAGATGACGACCACCAGGGCAACCAGGGGTTTGTCGTCGGTCTGGCGAGGCACCATGATAGACGCTCGGCGCGTGGCTAGAGGGTGGCCAGCCCAGCCGGCCGCTCGGGCGCGGGCTGGTCGCTGCCCATCCTCGGCGTCGCAGCGCCGGCGAGCCCGCCCTGGAGCGACCACGGGCTGGTTCTGTCGATGACGACGTCCACCAGGTCGCCGGGCCCCGCCCTGAGCCCGCCGAAGGGCCCCGCCTCGCCACCAAAGTGGACCAGCTTGCCGGAGCGGGTGCGCCCTCCTAGCGGATGGGCAGGCCCCGCTAGCTTGCCCCCTTTCTCCTCCTCGATCAGAACCTCGACGGTGCAGCCCAGGAGGGCGCTGTTGATCTCGCCGGCGATGCGGGCCTGGAGCTCCTCCACGGCGTGGAGCCGCTCCCGCTTCACCTCTTGGGGTACGTCGTCGGGCAGCCGTCGCCAGGCGATGGTGCCCGGCCGCGGTGAGTAGGCGGCCACGTGCACCTTGTCGAAGCGTAGCTCGGCCAGCAGGTCGTAGGTGCGGTGGAACTCGGCCTCTGTCTCCCCACAGAAGCCGACGATGACATCGGTGCTGACGGCGGCCTCGGGCATGAGGCGTCGCAGGAGGTCCAGCTTCTGCTGGTACTCGGCCACGGTGTAGCCGCGGCGCATGCGTTCCAGCACGCCGTCGTCGCCCGACTGCACGGGGAGGCTGAAGTGCTGGCAGACCTTGGGCAGCTCGACCACGGCCCGCAGAATGCGCTCCGTCATGTCCCGGGGGTAGGAGGTGAGGAAGCGCAGGCGGTGCAGGCCGTCGAACCCGTGCAGCGCGCGCAGGAGGTCGGCCAGGTCCGGCCTGTCAGGCAAGTCGTGGCCGTAGGCCTCCACCGTCTGGCCGAGCAGGGTCACCTCCCGGGCGCCCCGGGCGACCAGGTGCTCCACCTCCTCCTGCACCTCAGCGATGGGGCGGCTGCGCTCGCGGCCACGCCGGTAGGGGACGATGCAGTAGCTGCAGAACTTGTCGCAGCCGTGGATGACGGGCACGTAGGCGGTGGGGCCGCCGGGGAGGGCGAAGGTCCGGGGCCAGAACTCGTCCCCCAGGTCCTGTCCGTCGATGCCGATGGCTTGCAGGATGGGGTCGAACTCCTGGGGGCGGGTGAACACGTCGACGTAGGGGAAGCGGCGCTGTAGGTAGTCGGTGCGCGGGCCCACCATGCAGCCCATGACGGCGATCGTGAGGTTGCGGCGGCTCTTCAGCTTTCTAAGGACGCCGAGCTTGCTGATGGCGCGCTCCTCGGCGTGCTGGCGGACGCTACAGGTGTTGAGCACCACCAGGTCGGCCTCCTCGGGCCGGGCCACCTCCTCCAGGCCAAGGCGCTCCAGGCCGGCGGCCAGCTTGTCGGAGTCGGCCTTGTTCATCTGGCAGCCGGCGGTCCAGATGTGGTAGCGCACCCTTACCTCTTCCTGGGCCCGTGTTCGGGCCGCCAAAAAAGGTGCCCCGCCAGGTGGGGGCAGCAGGCTGACCCTGGAAGCCAGAGGCTGGAGGCTTGACGCTATGTTCGGACTCCAGCTTCCACGGTCTGGTTCTCGAGGATGGCGGAGGGAATGGGATTCGCCCAGACGGGCGGCCGTCCGGCCGAACCCATGACCCCCCTAGGCACCACTCTCTGCTTGCAAGACCAGTCGCTGCTTCAGGGCTCCGCCTTCCGGCGTCTTGAAATACCGCTCTCTGGCTTGTGCCGCTGCCTTCGTGGCGTACTCCTCGCAGTAGACCAGCTTTACCGGACGACGGCTTCGCAGGGAATGGGTCTTGCCACTGTTGTGCTCGGCGAGCCGCCGGCTCAGGTCGGCGGTGACTCCCGTATAAAGGCGGCCGTCCTTCAGGCTCCGGATCACATAAAGGTAGAACATGACAGAACGGCAACTTTGTTGTCGGAATGGCGGAGGGAATGGGATTCGAACCCATGACCCCAGTTTCCCAGGGTAACCGCTTAGCAGGCGGCCGCACTAGACCACTATGCGATCCCTCCGACGCGATTTTAGCATCGGGCCGTGGACCGCTTCAAGATCGTTGGCTCCAGCCCCACGTCATTGTAGCTTGGACGGTGGGCCGCTATAATGGCGGCGAGTTGAGCCCGCGCTCGCGGGTGTGGGAGATGTAGTGCCCAGAAGACAGCGTCCTCGCGCCAGGCCGCCCGCATCGCGCAAGAAAGCGCGTCGCCGCCCCCTGTTGGCGCCTGCTTCTCCTTCAGGGGCCAGCGGGGCGGCCAGCCCCAGGGTGGTCCCCTTCACTCGCCGTAGCAGACCGGCAGCAGAGACCACCGCTGCGCCGCCCCAGGTACACATCTACGACTACGCCTACGTCCTCCGCGAGCTGAAGCGCATCGCTATCATCGGTGGCGCCGCCCTGCTCCTCGTGGTGATCCTTTCCTTCGTGCTGCGCTGACCGGGCCTGTCTTTCCCTTATCGAAGGCGACCGATGGCCGTGAAGGCGGCTACCCCTATCACTACGTACCCGAGGACATCGCTGGCCTGGAAGATGGCGGCTTCTTCCACCAGGTTTCTGACGGCATAGGCGAGCAGTACTCCCACCACGGCTACACCCTGAAGCACGGGCCCGCGCTTGCGGTTGGCGGCCCAACTCACGGACTCCCCGACGGCGTAGCCCAAGCCGAGCCCGAGGAAGAGCCCTATGAAGGCGCCGAAGCGGTAGGGGAACAGGAAGGCCCAGAGTGCCCCGGCGGCGGCGCCGGCGGCCAGGGCGGCGCCCAGGCCTCGGAGGATGAAGGTACTGCCTAGATGATACGTGGGCAGACGCCGCAGGCGCGCGCATTCGCGACAACGGGCGCCCACGGGCGTGATGACCAGGCAGCGCGGACAGATAGGCTTGCCGCAGCGGCTGCAGGTCAGCTCGGTTTCAACCGAGGGGTGGGTGGCACACTGCATACGACTGGTAGGCGGCCGGTCTTAGGCCCTGTGAATGACGTATCTCTCGGCCAGGGCCATAAAAGCATCGATGACTTCGTCGGGCAGGGGTATGTCGCCTGGCAGCCGCTCGTGTTCGCCGCCGAGGCCGTGGTAGTCGCTGCCGCCCGTGGGCAACAGGCCGTACCTGCGCGCTATCGTCAGCAGGCCTTCGATGGTGGCCTCGTCGTAGTCCTGGTAGTAGACCTCAATGCCCGCCAGGCCGGCCTTCTGGAGGGCCGGCAGCAGGTCGTCAAGGTTCTCCATCTCCCGCGGATGGGCCAGGACCGGTAGCGCTCGTTGCTTGTGAAGAAAGGCCACGGCCACGGCCGGGGTCATCTTGGCGCGCTCCACGTAGGCGGGGCCGTTGCGGCCTATGTAGCGCTCGAAGGCTTCCTGAGTAGAGCCTATGTACCCCTTCTCAAGCAGAGCCTGGGCTACGTGCGGGCGCCCGACGGCTCCGCCATCGGCGATCGCTTGCACTCTTTCCCAGCTAATGTCCATGCCCAGATCGCGCAGCTTCTCCACCATGCCGCGGCCGCGGTCCCGACGCAGGCTGCGCAGGCGGAGGAGCTCCTCCTGGAGGTGGGCGTCCTTCGGGTCGAGAAAGTAGCCCAGCACGTGCACCTCGCTGCCCGGGATGTCGGTGCTTATCTCCACGCCGGGGATGAGCGTGAAGCCTGGATGGCGGGTCGCGGCCTCGAGGGCCTCGGGGAGGCCCTCCGTGGAGTCGTGGTCGGTGAGGGCCATGATCTGGACGCCGCGGGAGACGGCCAGTTCCACCAGAGCCGTAGGGCTCAATACGCCGTCGGAGCAGTTGCTGTGGGTGTGGAAATCGGCCCGGCTACTCACGGCGCTCCATCTCCCGATCCACCCGCACGATGCTGCGGCCCAGCCCCGTGGCATCGTCGATTTCGACGAGGACGGCGTTGAACTGGAGGACGCGGCTGTTCTCGGCGACGGGCAGACGGTGGGGGAGCTGGGAGAGGAAGCGAGAGAGAACCGCATCCACGTCGTCTCCGATGATGGAGTCTCGGCTTCCCACCATGCCCACGTCACAGACGAAGGCCGTGCCCATGGGCAGGATGCGGGTGTCTGCCGTGCCGATGTGCGTGTGGGTGCCCAGGACGGCGGAGACGCGGCCGTCAAGGTACCAGCCCATCGCCACCTTCTCGCTGGTGGCCTCCCCGTGCATGTCGACGATGATGGTGGACCTCGCTGGCAGTTGCTTAAGGATAGCGTCGGCGGTACGGAAGGGGCAATCAAGGGGGGGCATGAAGGTGCGACCCTGGAGGTTGATGATGGTCGCCCCGTTGTAGGTCATGATGCCGCGTCCTGGCGTCCCCGGGGGGTAGTTCTGGGGACGAAGGATAGGGGCGTCTTCGTCCAGGGAGGGAATGATCTCCTTCTGGTCCCAGATGTGGTTGCCGGAGGTGATGACGTCCACCCCGGCGTCGAACAGCTCGCGTGCCGTGGCCAGGGTAAGGCCGCGTCCAGCAGCGGCATTCTCGCCGTTGGCGATGATCAGGTCCACCTCGAGTTCCTGTCGCAGGTCGGGTAGCAAGGCGGCCACCGCCCGCCGGCCGGGCCGCCCCACCACATCACCCACCATGAGCACCTTCACGGCGCCTCCTCTAGGGCACGCGATGAGGAGCGGCTATCCTCGCTGCTGTGGACATCGCCGCTCCCCATGGCTTGTCTACTTGGCGTAGTCTACGGCCCTCGTCTCCCGCACCACCGTCACCTTGATCTGGCCGGGGTACTCCAGGCTCTCTTCGATCTTGCGGCTGATGTCCCTGGCTAGTCGCATGGAGGCCAGGTCGTCCACCTCCTCGGGCTTGACGATGATGCGGATCTCGCGGCCAGCCTGGATGGCGAAGGCCTTCTCCACACCCTCGAAGCCGCTGGCCAGGGTCTCCAGCGCCTCAAGCCGCTTGATGTAGTGCTCCAGGGTCTCCATGCGTGCCCCGGGGCGGCTGCCGCTGATGGCGTCAGCGATCTGGACGACGAGGGCCTCTACCGTGTCCGGTTCCTCCTCTTCGTGGTGAGCGGCGATGCAGTGGACCACCGCCGGGCTCACGCCGTGCCGACGGGCCAGCTCTGCCCCGATGAGGGCGTGAGTACCCTCCACCTCGTGGTCGATGGCCTTCCCCAGGTCGTGGAGGAGGGCGCCCCGACGGCAGACGTTGACATCGGCGCCGATCTCCTCCGCGAGCAGGCCGGCGATGTGGGCGCTCTCCACGGCGTGCATAAGCTGGTTCTGGCCGTAGCTCGTGCGGAACTTGAGGCGGCCCAGGGTCCTCAGGATCTCCGGGTTGAGACCGGGACAGCCGGCCTCGATGGCCGCCTGCTCGCCGGCGTCCTTGATCCCTATATCCACGTCCTGGCGTGCCTTCTCCACCACCTCTTCGATGCGCGTGGGATGGATGCGCCCGTCTGTGATCAGCTTGCTGAGGGCGACACGGGCGATCTCCCGTCGCACCGGGTCGAAGCCGGAGAGGGTGACGGCGTCCGGGGTGTCGTCGATGATGAGGTCGACTCCGGTGGCAGCCTCCAGGGCGCGGATGTTACGGCCCTCCCGTCCGATAATCCGGCCCTTCATGTCGTCGCTGGGGATGGGAACGACAGAGACAGTACTCTCGGAGACCACGTCGGTGGCTAGCCGTTGCATAACGGTAGCCAGCGTATCGCGAATGCGGGCCTCGCCTTCCTCCTTTACCTCCGCCTCGACGGCGCGGACCCGGCGGTTGGCGTCTTCGCGGGCCTCCTTCTCCACCTCTGCCAGCAGGATGCCGCGGGCCTCCTGGCTGGTGAGGCCTGAGATCCTCTCTATCTCCTCTAGCTGCTTCCTGCGCAGCTCGTCTAGTTCTGTCCTGGTCCCGGCTAGTTCCTTCTCTTTCTCGTCTAGGGATTGATTCCGGCGTTCCAGGGAGTCTAGCTTGCGATCTAGGTTCTCTTCTCGCTGGCCAACACGCTGCTCCAGCTTCAGGACTTCGGCTCTTCGCTCCTTGAGCTCGGCCTCAACCTGGGCCCGCAGTCGAATTGCCTCTTCTTTTCCCTCTAGAAGGATCTCCTTTTGTTTGGTCTGAGCCTCTGCGAGGATCTTGGCAGCATCTCTTTCCGCTGCCTCTACACGCCCTTGGCTGATCCTCCGCCTTACGGTGTTACCGAGAAGAGCCCCGATCGCCAGCCCCAGGACGCCCAGAATGACGCCCAAGGCTATGGCTACGGGCATTGCAACCTCTCTTTCTGTTTAGGCTGTTTAGGGCCCCCTTGTCTTGATTATGTCTTCGCCGGTCGATCAAATGTTGAACCCGCCATCGGCGGGGCGATCTTCAGATTCATCATACGAGCAGCCTGGTGAGGGTGTCAAGGAAGCTGGCGGTGGTGTCCGGCCCGGAGCTGGCGGGCGTTTCCTGGACACTTCGGGATGAATCCCGCAGCTTCTGAAGCCGGATCTATGAAGCTGCGGGTTTCAACCCGCAGGAGGACTGTCTCCCTCGTTTCCGCTGGCCTCCTGCCAGCAGCGCTCCATGGTGCGACGGGCCACCTCGTAGGAGAAGCCGCGGCGCACCAGGAACCCGCCCAGGCGGCGTCGGAAGGTATCATGGTCCAGGCCGCGGAAGGCGTTCAGGCGGCGGCTGGCCGCGCGATAGGCGGCCTCTTCGTCAGCCACGGAGGCCGTGGCGGCGGCGGCCGTCTCCAGGTCTACGCCCTGGGCCCGTAGCTCCTGCGCGATGAGGCGGCGACTGCGAGGGCTGGTGGCCTCCCGGGTCTCCGTCCAGAAGTGGGCGAAGGCCTTGTCGTCCAGGTAGCCCCGCTCCCTGAGCCGGCGGACCGTCTCGCCGATGAGCCTCAGTTCGATGCCCCGGCGGGCCAGGCGGCGGCGCATCTCCTTCTCGCTGCGGGGCCGGTAGGAGAGGAGCCGCAGGGCGGCCTCGTAGGCCGAGTGGCGGGCATCGGCCTCCTGGAGGGCGTTCACCTGGGCCTGGCTGAGCTCCATGCCGGTGTGGAGGCCGGCGTCCTGCGCCAGGTGCAGGGCGAGGGCGAAGGCAAAGCGGCCCTCGTCGCCGTAGACGTTGACGCGCTGGCGGCGCTTCTGCCTCTCGATGGCGGAGATGATCATCGACCGCAAATGGAGGAAGCCTGGCCCACCTGGGCAGGCCTCCGAATTCTACGGGGTTCTCGAGCGGCGGCTAGAGCTCGTCTGCCTGCTCGCCAGGTGCGGCAGTGGCTGCCCGCCCGCCGGCAGCGTCCCGGATCCGCTCCTCGATCTCGACAGCCATCCCAGGGTTCTGGCGCAGGTGTTCCTTGGCGGCCTCTCGGCCCTGACCCAGGCGCAGCTCGCCGTAGCTGATGAAGGCGCCCATCTTCTTGAGGATGCCCGTCTCGACCCCCAGGTCGACGATGTCGCCCTGGCGGCTGATCCCCAGGCTCTTGCCGGTGAACATAATGTCGAACTCGGCGGTGCGGAAAGGGGCTGCCACCTTGTTCTTGACCACTTTCGCCCGCACTCGGCTGCCGATGACCTGGGGCCCCTGCTTGATGGACTCCACCCGCCGCAGGTCGATGCGCACCGAGCTGTAGAACTTGAGGGCGCGGCCCCCGGGCGTCACCTCCGGGTTGCCGAAGACGATGCCCACCTTCTCCCGCAACTGGTTGATGAAGATGACGGCGGTGTGGGACCGCGCGATGGCGGCCGCCAGCTTGCGCAGAGCCTGGGACATCAGGCGTGCCTGGAGGCCGGGCAGGGAGTCGCCCATCTCTCCCTCGATCTCAGCCCGGGGCACCAGGGCGGCGACGCTGTCCACCACCACTATGTCCACGGCGTTGCTGCGGACCAGGGCCTCGGTGATCTCCAGGGCCTGCTCGCCGGTGTCGGGCTGGGAGATCAGGAGGTCGCCTACATTGACGCCGATGGAAGCGGCGTAGGAGGGCTCCAGGGCGTGCTCCACGTCGATGTAGGCGGCCATACCGCCCATCTTCTGGGCCTCGGCGATGATGTGCTGGGCCAGGGTGGACTTGCCGGTGGACTCCGGCCCGAAGATCTCGGTCACGCGGCCGCGGGGGATGCCGCCGATGCCCAGGGCCAGGTCCAGGGCCAGGGAGCCGGTGGGGATGGCCTCCACCTGGAGATGGGCGGAGGCCTCGCCCAGGCGCATGATGGCGCCCCGCCCGAACTGCTTCTCTATCTGGCCGATCGCCAGCTCGAGAGATCGCTGCCTTTCGGTGGTGGCCGGGCCGGACTGTCCGCTAGGCTGGTCCGTTGTCACGAGAGCCCCTCCCTGGGCGCAACCACTAAGGCGATTGCGCAATTTCTCTGCTATCGGCGGCATGATAGCACGGGCCTGGGGGCCCCGCAAGCAGGCGGGGACTGGGAACCAGGAACCAGGAACTGGGAACCGGGGGCAGAGGGCAGAGGGCAGAGGGGAAAGGGCAGAGAGGGTGGGAGGTAGGTTTGTCTCGGGGCGGTTGCGGGTTATGCTAGCAGGGGCGTCTATTGGCCACCGGCCGGCGACCCGACAAGGAGGTGAACATGCGACGCGCGGCGCTTCTCTACTGGATAGCGGTGGCGGCCCTCCTGGCGCTGCTGCTGGAGGCTGCCTCGGGCTTCATTCTCTGGATAGCCCTGCCCCGCGGAGGCGGCTTTCATTTTCGCGGCGCCGGTTCGCGGGCGGCGCACGAGAGCTTCGGGTTCACCCGCGAGACGTGGCTGGACATCCACGACTGGGCCGGCATCGCCCTCATCGTCATCCTGCTGGTGCACCTGCTCCTGCACTGGCGATGGGTGGTGAATGTGACCCGGCGGGTGCTGATGGGGCCGACGGGGGGGCGGTAGGCGTGCCCACCACGCTCCGTGTCCACCTGACGCCGCGCTCGGCACGGGACGAGGTGCTGGGCCTGGAAGGCGACGTCCTGCGGGCGCGCGTGACGGCGCCGCCCGTGGAGGGCCGCGCCAACGATGCCCTCCTGCGCCTCCTGGCCGAGGCGCTGGGCATCCCCAGGACTTCTCTGCGCATCGTGCGCGGGCAGCGGAGCCGCGAGAAGCTGGTGGCGGTAGAGGGCCTGGACGCGGCGGAGGTGGAGCGGCGCCTCGAACTTCGATCCTCGGCTGGTCAGCGTCGGCGAGATAGTTGAGGGGCACGAGCTGGCATGAACCCCTGGGTGGCCAACCGCTGCGGGAGCGGCATTACGGGACAAGCTGGCCGCGCATGACGGTTACCGCCTGTCCGCTCAGAAAGACACGCCCTCCCGCCACGCGGACGCGGACCACGCCCCCTCGCGCCGACGCCTGGTAGGCCACGAGGTCGTTCTTGGCCAGGCGCTCGCACCAGAAGGGGCCCAGGGTGCAGTGCGCAGATCCCGTGACCGGGTCTTCGTCGATCCCCAGCCGTGGGGCGAAGTAGCGGGACACAAAATCGTATTCGGGCGAGCCGGAACGGCTGGTGACTATCATGCCCTGGACCGGCATCCGGTGCAGGGCGGCCAGGTCAGGCGCCAAACGACGTATCGTCTCCTCGGAATCGACTTCGACCAGATAGTTGGACCGGGGCCGCCCGACGTAGCTCGGCGACACGCCCAGGGCGCGCGTCAGGTCGTCGGGCGGATGGCACCTCTCCGCCGGGTCGGACGGGAAGTCCATCTCTATCCACTCGCCTCTGCGCACCGCCGTCAGGAGGCCGCTGCGCGTGTGGAAACGCGCTTCCTTCTCAGGCGGCAGGTGCCCGTCCTGCCACAGCACGTGCGCGCTGGCCAGCGTCGCGTGGCCGCAGAGATCGACCTCCACGGTCGGGGTGAACCAGCGTAGTCGGAAGCCGTCGCCTTCCCTATGGAGGAATGCAGTCTCGGAAAGGTTCATCTCGCAGGCCACGTTTTGCATCCAGGCCTCGTCAGCAGCCTCGGGCAGGAGACAAACCGCCGCCGGATTGCCAGCGAAGGGCTCATCAGTGAATGCGTCGACCTGCACTATCGTCGGCATTGTCGTGCCTCCTGAGGCAGCTTCAATTCGCGTTCAGACTGCTGTTGCGGACAAGCGGGTCAGAGGGGTGCTCCGTGAGACATCGGCATGGTCGAGTCTAGAGGCTCTGGGCCAGGGCCTGGCCCAGGACCTGGAGAAGAATGATGGCCACCAGGGGCGTGATGTCGATCATGCCGAGGCGGGGCACTATCCGTCGCAACGGCGAAAGGATGGGCTCCGTGATCTGGTCCAGTACCTGGATGAGCGGGTTGCGCGGGTCGATGGCGAACCAGGAGACGATGGCCCGCAGGAAGATGGCCACCGTCAGAACCTGGATCAGGACGAGGACGAAGTTGGCGATGATGGCTCTACCCTCCCAGGGTCTTCCCCTTCTCGTAGGTGGCGATGATGGCCTCGATGATGGCGGCGCGCACGCGGGCGTTCTCGAGGACGCGTAGGCCCTCGGCGGTGGTGCCGGCGGGCGACGTGACCCCGTGCCGCAGCTCGGAGAAGGGCGTGCCCGTCTCCTGGGCCAGGCGCGCCGTCCCCAGCACCGTCTGGATCACCATCTCGATGGCCAGGTCCCGTCGCAGCCCGATGTGGACACCGGCGTCGGTCAGGGCCTCCATCACCAAGAAGATGAAGGCGGGGCTGCTGGCGGAGACGGCGGTCGCCATGTCCAGGTACTTCTCGTCGGCCATATAGAGCTCGCGACCCAGTGCCGCCAGCAGGCTCCGCACCGTCTCGCGCGTTTCCTCGCTGACGGCGTCGGTGGCCGTCCAAAGGCTCATGCCCTCGCCGATCTGGGCCGGAGTGTTGGGCATGACCCGCACCACCATCTGGTGGTCCAGAGCGCTGCACAGCCGCTCGATGCGCACGCCTGCCATGATGGAGACCACGGTCTGGCGGGAGTCGAGGTGACCCTGGATGACCTTGGCGACGCCCCCGAACTCCTGGGGCTTGACGGCCAGGAGGGCGATGTCCGACTCGGCGGCCACGCGCGCGTTGTCGTCGGTGATGGCGAGGCCGTACTGACGGGCCAGCAGGTCCCGTCGTTGGGGGTTGATGTCGCTGGCCACGATGTCGGCCGGCGAGAGGACGCCCTTCTTCAAGACGGCGGCTACGATGGCCTCACCCATGAGGCCGCCGCCGATTATTCCCAGCCGTGTCCCCATTCTACGCCTCCTCCGCTCGCGCGCACTCCCAGGCCGGCTCTCGTGCCCCGAAGATGGCGCGTCCGATGCGGACTATCGTGGCGCCTTCCTCTATGGCGACCTCAAAGTCATCCGTCATGCCCATGGACAGGTGACGCAGCCCCAGAGCATCCCGCAGGCGGCGCAGCTCCCGAAATACAGGTCGCACCCCTTCCGGATCACCGATCAGGGGAGCCACCGTCATGAGCCCCTGCACCGCCAGGCCCGGCAGGCGGGCCATCTGTTCCAGGGCCCGGCCCGTGTCCTCGGGCCTGAGGCCGAACTTGCTGGCCTCGCCGGCGACGTTGACCTCCAGCAGGATGGGCAGCGGTCCTGCCTGCCTGCCTGCCGGACCGGCGGGCCGGACAGGGACGCTCGCGGCCTGGCGGCTGATGAACTCAGCCAGTCGCACGGAATCGACGCTGTGAATTATATCAAAGAGCCCTAGCGCTGTCTTGACCTTGTTCGTCTGCAAATGACCCACCAGGTGCCAGCGCGGGCGCGACCCCAGAGCCTCTACCGCGGGGATCTTGGCGGCCGCCTCCTGCACGCGGTTCTCGCCGGTGTCGGTCAGGCCGGCGCGGCAGGCCTCGACCACCAGGGCCGGCGGGAAGGTCTTGCTCACCCCGACGATGGTGACTTCGTCCGGGGAGCGGCCGGCCCGCTCGCAGGCCGCCGCCACCCGCTCTCTCACGGACCGCAGGTTCTCAGGGATGCCCACGGGGTGAGCATAGCACCTCTGCCGCCGGGCAGGAAATGGGGTCGCCTCTCTAGGGCGGCCCGATGCCCGGCGGGCGGAAGCGCCGCTGCTCCCAGCGGGCGAAGAGGTAGAGGGCGAGGGCAATCGCGGCCACCGGGATGAGGGCCAGCGCCGGGTGGACCGTGAAGAGGTAGAGGACCAGCACCACCGCTAGGACGAAGCCGATGAGGGCCAGCAAAGGCCAGAGGAGCACGCCGAAAGCGGCCCGGGTCAGCACCCAGACCTCCAGGCAGCCACCCCCGCCGGACGCAGGTCCGCCTCTGGCGGAG
>CAZSSQ010000060.1:11511-14691 GCA_964609465.1 uncultured Dehalococcoidia bacterium | reverse complement strand
CGCCTGACCAAGCTCGCTTTCTGCGCTGGCTGAGCCGGCAAGGCGGGTCTTGGCACCCTGGCGCAAGTTGTGCGCCCCCTGGCCGAGTCCTTCCGTCCCGCGGACCACCCTAACCTCCTGGTGGGCCTCGCCGGACCCGACGACGCCGCCGTCTGGCGCATCAGCGACGACGTGGCCGTGGTCCAGACGCTGGACTTCTTCCCGCCCGTGGTGGACGACCCCTACGTCTTCGGGGCCGTGGCCGCCGCCAACGCCATGAGCGACGTCTACGCCATGGGCGGTGAGGTAGTGCTGGCCCTAAACATCGTGGGCTTCCCCGAGGACCAGCCGGCGTCGATACTGGCGGAGATCCTGCGCGGCGGCGCCGAGAAGGTGGCGGAGGGGGGTGGCGTGGTGGCCGGCGGCCACACCCTCTACGACCGCGAGCCCAAGTACGGGCTCTGCGTCATGGGGATCGTGCACCCGCAGGGCATCTTCACCAGGGGCGGCGCCCGCCCCGGCGATGCCCTTCTGTTGACCAAGGCCCTGGGCACCGGCATCACCCTGACGGCGGCGCGGGAGGAGGAGATAGAGCGCGAGCACCTGGAGGCGACGGTGCAGAGCATGTTGCTCCTCAACCGCCACCCGTCACACCTGGCGCGAGAGGCGGAGGTGCACGCCGTCACTGACGTCACCGGCTTCGGGCTGCTGGGCCACGCCCACGAGATGGCGAAGCTGAGTGGAGTCGCTCTGGTCCTGCGCGCGGGCGCTGTCCCCGTCCTGCCCGGCGCCCTGGAGTACGCGCGCCGGGGCTTCCTGACGGGAGGCGCCAGCCGCAACCGGGAGGCTCTCGCCGAGGCGGTGGGGGTCGATCCGGGCGTGCCCGCCGAGGTAGAGGACGTTCTCTATGACGCGCAGACCTCGGGTGGGCTGCTGATGGCTGTCGCGAAAGGCCGGGCCTCCTGGCTGGAGAGCCGGCTGAAAGAGGACGGCTTCTCCGGCTGGCGCATCGGCTACGTCGAGGAGGGGGAAGGCATAACCGTACGGCCCTAAGGCAGGGCCGGCCCGACTTCCCTATCGCGTATTGCAGCCCTTATACTCAAGAACTTGAAGGCCCGGTCTTTACAGCTCATGGGGGAGGTCTTGCTGTGAGGAGAGCGTGGTTCGGGCTTCTGGCGATGCTCCTGGGCGCCCTGGCGCTGGCGGCCGCCTGCGGTGGCGGCGGCGAGGAGGCCGCGCCCACGCCGGCAACCCTGCCGCAAGCCGATGAGGTCCTTCCTAAGGTCGTGGAGCGGGTCGGCGCGCTGAAGTCGTTCCACTTCCGCCTGGAGCACGAGAACGGCCTCTCGCCTATACCCTTCGACCTGAAGCTGAAGACCGCCGAGGGCGACGTCCAGGTGCCCGACCGCATGCAGGCGAAGCTAGAGGCGGATGTGGCGGGCGCCCTCCTGCGGGTGGAGGTCATCGGCATCGGCGAGGAGGGGTGGATGACGAACCCCTTCTCGCACGAGTGGCAGGCGCTACCCGAGGGCACCAGCATCAGCGCCATCTTCGACCCGGCGGCCGGCATCCAGGCCGTGGCTCGCTCCCTTCAGGAGGTGCGCGTGGCCGGCGTCGAGAAGGTCGGGGGCGACAACACGTATCTTCTGGAGGGGCAGGTCGACTCCGGCGTCCTGGAGGCGGCGGCGCCTATTGCCGAGCCGGGCCTTACTGTCAACGTCAAGGTCTGGGTCGATGTCGAAGACTACACGATCCGTCAGGTCCGGCTGGAGGGGCCATTCGCCCCCGGCGAGCCAGAGAACATCGTCCGCATCCTCTCTCTCTCCAAGTTCGACGAGCCCGTCTCCATTGAGCCCCCAACGTAGCCCCAGAGCATGGATGGCACCTCAGAGGTAGCAGCACCGGCCAGAAAGAGGGCCCTCTCCCCCAACTGGCTGCTGGCGGCCGTCGGCTTTGCCGTCTTTCTGGGCGCTATGGACCAGATGGTCGTGGTCACCCTGCTCGAGCCCATAATGAACGGGGTGAACGTCCCCCTGGACGAGTTCTACCGTGCCGCCTGGGTGATCAACGGCTACATCCTGGGATACGTCGTGGCGATGCCCCTGATGGGCCGCATCGCCGACATATACGGGCACTGCCGCATCTTCCTGCTGGCCCTGGCCGTCTTCCTGGTCGGCTCGTTGTGGGTGTCCGCCTGCCAGTCTCTGAACATGCTGATCGTCGCTCGAGCCGTTCAGGCCATCGGCGGGGGCGCCCTCGTTCCCGTGTCCATGGCCATTGTGGCCGACTACCTGCCCCTGCAGAGACGGGCCGTGGGTCTCGGCTTCCTGGGAGCCGCCGCCGAAGGGGGAGGCCTCTTTGGCCCCCTCTGGGGTGGAAGCTTGGTACAGCTCCTGGGCTGGCGGGGCCACTTCTGGGTCAACGTGCCTCTCTGTATACCCGTCATAGCCATTGTTCTCGCCTTCATGGTGAGGTCCGGCGAGAGGAGGGCGGAAAAGACATCGGTGGACTATGTGGGAGGCCTCCTCCTGGCTGGCGCGCTTACCTGCCTGGCCGTGGCCCTCACCGATGACCCCGTCCACGGACGTCCCGTGGTTGTCAATGTGGTCTTGTACGTGCTGGCGGTCGTCTTCGGTGCCGCCTTCTTCCTGCGTGAGCGCCTGGCCAAGGTTCCCATGATCATGCTCTCCCTTTTCCGCTCCCGGCCCTTCGCGGCGGGCAACCTTACTCACCTCCTCATGGGAGGTACGCTCATCGTCGCCATGGTAGACATCCCTGTGTTCACCATCATTGTTCTGAAGGGGTCCTACTTCGAGGGCGGCCTGAACCTGATGCGCCTGACGGTGATGCTGCCGGTGGGGGCGGTTCTAGGGGGGTTCCTGGCCGGCTGGCTGGGCTTTCACAGGACCACCGCCCTGGGGATGTTTATCAGCGGCGTTGGCTTCTTCCTCATGACGTTCTGGACAGAGAACGTGCAAGACCCGCAGTTCACGCTGAACCTCCTGCTGACCGGCCTGGGCTTCGGGCTGGTGATCGCCCCCATCAGCGCCGCGGTGATCAACTCCGTCGCCGAGCACCAGCGAGCCACGGCCTCCGCCCTGCTGACAGTGATGCGACTCGTGGGCATGCTCATAGGGGTCGCGCTGCTGACCTCGCGTGGCCTGGGAGCTTTCTATCAGCAGGCGGGCAACATCGCCCTCG
>CAZSSQ010000060.1:0-11501 GCA_964609465.1 uncultured Dehalococcoidia bacterium | reverse complement strand
TGCCTCCCCCCGGCTCTCCTGAGTACCAGAAGGCGTTTGCGGGGCTGGAGCTGAGCACCTTCACCGATACCTTCCGCGCCGCCGCGGTCGTCTGCGTGCTGGCCCTCATACCTGCTCTGATGATCGGTCGGGGCGTGGTTCGCCGCTTCCGCTGGACGGAGATCTGGCGGGCGCCCCACTGATCCAGGGTCGATAGGTCATCACCCCGTAGGGGCGGACCTCTGCCCCCGCCCAGGGCCGACGCAAGGTCGGCCCCTACATCGCCCGTAGCCGCTGGATGCGTTCTTTGATGGGGGGGTGGGTTGAGAAGAGGTTGTTCAGGAAGCTCTTGTGCTCGTGGAGGGGGTTGTTGATGTAGAGGTGGGCGGTGGCCTTATTGGCGACCTCCAGGGGGTCCGGGTCGGCGCTGATCTTCTCCAGGGCGCGGGCCAGCCCCTCCGGGTAGCGAGTGAGGAGCGCGCCGGAGGCATCGGCCAGATACTCGCGCTGGCGGGAGATGGCGAGGCGAATGATCTGGGCGGCTATAGGGGCGAGGATGACCCCCACAAGGGCGATACCGTAGATGATAAGGGCACCGCCGCCGCCGCCGCGGCCCCGGCTCGTCCTGCGTCGGCCGGCCCCGAAGAGAGTGAGCCGGAGCATGAAGTCGGCCATCAGCGCCACCAGGCCCACCAGGACGACGACGATGGTCATGATGCGGATGTCGTAGTTGCCGATGTGGGAGAGCTCGTGGGCGATGACTCCCTCCAGCTCCAGGTGGTCCAGCTTCTGGAGGAGGCCACGGGTGACGGCGATGGCGGCGTGCTGGGGGTCGCGGCCGGTGGCGAAGGCGTTCGGGGAGCCGTCTTCGATGACGTAGACCTCGGGCATGGGCAGCCCGGCGCCGATGCAGAGGTTCTCCACGGTGCGGAAGAGTTCCGGCTCCTCCTCCTTAGTCACGCGGTGGGCCTGGGAGATGGCCAGGGCGACGCGGGAGGAGCTGTAGTAGCTGAAGAGGGCGAAGAGGAGGAAGGGGATGATGAGCAACGGGGCGTATGGGTAGGGAAGTCCGAGGATGATGCCGACGGCGATCGACATCCCCGCCACCAGCGCTACGAATGCTAGCAGCAGCAGAAACGTGTCACGCTGGTTCTGGCCGATGCGGTCGTAGACGAGGGCGGGCTGCTCGCTAGCCATCGATGGCCACTAAGTAGACGCTGGCGGTTGAGCGGCCGGGGGCTCAGCGGCCGGCGGCTGAGAGGCCGGCGGCGGCGTGAAGCTCACGTGCGGCGCTTCTCGCGCCCCCTCCTCCGCCTCGAAGAACTCGAATCGCTGGAAGTTGAACATGCCGGCGATCATGACGTTGGGGAAGACCTGGATCTTGGTGTTGAAGTCGGTAACGTTGCGGTTGTAGAACTGGCGGGCGTAGGCGATCTTCTCCTCGATGTCCGACAGCTCCTTCTGGAGGGCCATGAAGTTCTCGCTGGCGCGTAGCTGGGGGTAGGCCTCGGCTACGGCAAAGAGAGAACGCAGGGCCTGAGTGAGCTGGTTGTTGGCCTGGGCCGCCTGGGCCGGTCCGGCGGCCTGCTCCAGCATGGAGCGGGCGCGGGTGACGTTTTCGAAGGTCTCCCGCTCGTGGGAGGCGTAGCCTCTGACCGTCTCCACCAGGTTGGGCACGAGGTCGGCGCGCCGTTTGAGATGCACATCGATGCCAGACCAGGCCTCACGCGTTCGCACTCGGGAGCGGATGAGGCCGTTGTAGATGCCCAGCATCATCAGCGCCAAGAGGACAATGATCCCCAGGACGATGAGCAAGACTATGACTGCCGCCATGACGTCCTCCTTGAAAACCGTCTCCGCCAGCCAGTTGTGGGCATTCTAGCAGCGGCCCCCGTCGATCTCAAGGGCGCGCGACCTGCCGTACAGCATGCTGAGGACCGGCGGCACCACGAGGGTCGTGGCGATACTCATGAAGACCACGGAGTTGAACACATTCATCCCTATGGCGCCCTGGCTGAGGGCGACGCTCGCCACCACGAAGCCGATCTCGCCCCGTGGCACCATGCCGACGCCGAGGATGAGCATGGAGCGTCTCCCCAGGCCGTAGCCGCCTCCCCCGCAGGCGACAAGCTTTCCCAGGACGGCCAGACCCGTGATGACCAGCGCCAGGCCAATGGTGCCGCCTTCGCCGAAGGCGCCCAGGTCCACCTTGGCGCCCGTGAGGACAAAGAAGAAGGGCACCAGGAACTCGTATATGGGCTGGGCGCGCCTCTCCAACTGGAGCTGCTCGCGCGATTCGGCAAGCATGATACCGGCCAGGAAGGCGCCGATGATGCCGGCCAGCCCCAGTTCGCCGGCAACGGCCGAAAGCCCCAGCATCAGGGCCAGGGCAACGGCCAGCGGGGCGTTGGCTATCTGAAGGCGCTCGAGGTGCAGGCTGTACCGTCGGACGACGCGCGTGCCGACCAGGGCCGTGAAGGCCACGAAGGCCACGGCGACGACGGCCGTCACCATCACCTCCCCTATGTCCACACCGCCCTCTTGGCCCATTTGAGTCACCGCCGTCAGCGCCAGCAGCGCCAGGATGTCGTCGGCCACAGCGGCGCCAAGGATGATGCGGGCTTCTTTGGAGGCCAGTACCCCCAGGTCACGCAGGACGCGGGCCGTGATCCCCACGCTTGTGGCCACCAGGGCGGCCCCCACGAAGAGAGCCTCCGTGTTGGGGTGGCCGGTAGAGGCCATGAAGGCGGTGCCCAGGGCGAAGGGCAGCGCGACCCCAAGGACGGCCACGGTGAGGGAGCGGGTGCCCACCCGCAGGAGGTCGGCAAGGCGCGTCTCCAGGCCGACGAAGAAGAGGAGCACCACCAGCCCCAGCTCGGCCATGACCTCGTAGACAAAGCTCAGACCCTCGTGCGAGTCGAGCAGGGGTACGTCGATCAGCCCCAGGGCGTGGGGCCCGATGGCCACGCCGACCAGCAGCTCGCCGATGACAGTCGGTTGCCGGACGCGCTGGAACACTTCGGCGGCCGCTTTGGCGAGCACGAAGATGATGAAGAAGTCCAGGAGGACGCCGGCAGTCTCTTCCATCGTAGAAAAGGGAGGAGCCCTCGACAGACTCCTCCCGTCCGGGGCGGCGCCCCGTCGCTATTCACTCCCGCTAGATCATCGGTTGGTGGGGTCCGCCCGTCAAGGCCCAGGCTGTCCCAGAGCCGCTGGTGGCGACCTCATGGCCATCAACGGAATAACTTGCCCGCCACAGATTGACACAGACCAACACTGATGGCGAGCCAGATTCGGACGGTCTGGAATCTGTGTGAAACCAGGCCGTAAGGACGGAGCTTCCCCGCCAAAGGCGGGTCCGCCTCCGGCGGAAGCTCCGTCCGCCCCCTTCGGCTGCCTTTAGGACGGAGCTAAAGCTCCGTCCCTACGTCTGGCCGAACCTGTTGCGGACAATCTGTGTCTGTCTGTGCCCATCTGTGGCTGATAATCTATCCTGTTGAAGGCCATAAGGTCGCCGCTACGTTGCCCCCCGACGTGCGGCGGCCAAAGCGTGGGGCCAGTCCCGCGGGACCGGCCCCACAATGCCCTTGCCTGCTATCTGGGCTGTTTACTTGTAGTCCTCGCGCTCCCAGGCGGCGGCATAGCCCATGCCAATACCCTGGCAAAGCGTGGTCAGCGCCCAGCGACCGCCGTTATCCTTGAGCTGGTGAGCAGCGGTCGTCATCAGGCGGACGCCCGTCGCACCGAGCGGATGTCCGAGAGCGATGGCGCCGCCCCAGCGGTTCATGCGCTCGATCACCTTGTCGGACGGCTTCAACTCGTGGATGAAGTAGTTGACGACGCAGGCAAACGCCTCATTGAGCTCGATGATGTCGAAGTCTTCCAGCTTCATGCCGGTGCGCTTGAGCAGCTTCTCAGTCGCCCAGCGCGGCCCGATCCCCATGACGTCCGGGTCGACGCCGACCGTCGCCGAGTGGCGGTAGGTCAGCATCGGCTTCCAGCCGCGTTCTTTGGCGATCTCCTTGCTCGTGACCAGGCAGAGGGTGCCGCCGTCGTTCTGGGGGCAGGAGTTGCCGGCGGTAACCACGCCATCCGGCTTCAAGGCTCCACGGAGCTGGCTCAGGGCCTCCAGGCTGGTCCCCCGTCGCGGGCCCTGGTCCTTGCTTATCGTCTCGCTGCTGCCGTCCTTGTATTTGATGGTGATCGGCAGGATCTCGTCGTCGAACCGGCCGGCGTCCTGCGCGGCGACGGCGAGCTGCTGGCTGCGGAGAGCCCACTCATCCGCTTCCTGGCGGGTGATGTTGTAGCGGGCGTGCAGGTTCTCGGCCGTCCAGAGCATGCTGGCGATCTGCGGGCTCTTGATCTTGTACCAGGGCGTCAGGAGCTCCGCGTCTTTCCAGTCGGGCGGGTAGGGCATGTCCGACACCTTCGGTGCAAAGGCGTCCAGGCCGGGCCCGGGCTGCCCCGCCGCCTCTTCTGGCGACACGACGCCCATCCGGCCCTGTGTCTCGATGCCGCCGGCGAGGATGATATCGGCGGAGCCGACCATCACCGCCTGGCACGCTTCGACCGCGGTGTGCAGGGCGCTCGCGCACTGCGTGTTCACGTCCGATCCCCAGATATTGTCGCCGAAGCCAGCTTCGAACATATACTGCCGGCACTTGCTCATGGGGCTGACCACGGCGGCCGAGCCGACGTGGAACTCGTCGACGTCCTTGGGGTCCAGGTTGTTGCGCTTCAGGATGTGCGGGATCAGTGGGACCATCAGATCGCTGTGGGTGATCGCCTTAAAGACTCCCCTTCGGCCGGCGCGCCCGAAGGGCGTCCGCACGCCGTCAACGACTACCGCTTCCCTCATAGTGAGTGTTCCTCCTTAGTGCTGAGTATTTGACCGGTCCCTAAACGCTATCCTAATTACGTGGGGTGGTCAATTGTCCGCCGGTTGGATTCGCCGCCGCCACCGGCGGACCCGACTTTGGCCAGTCCGAGCCCAGGAGCTCCTGGGCCAGGGGCTTGATGTCGAGGCCGTCGTAGCCCAGCCGGCGGGCCAGTTCGCTGGCCGGGTGCGACTGGCCACAGCTCCAGAGGGCGCGCAGGTAGGCGCCGGCCTCGCGGGTCTCGAACCAGCGGTCGCCGAACTCCTGCTCCAGGTGGTGCCGGACCTGGGCCTCGAGGATCCAGGCCCGGAGGTAGCGGGCACAGTAGAAGCCATCGTCGACGTCGGAGAGGTAGTCCTCGGCCGAGTAGCGGACGCCCAGGCTGGCCGTCAAGAGGTCGGCGTAGCGCTTGGACTTGGCACGGGGGTCCTCGCCGCCGTGCAGCTCCAGCTCATAGAGGAGCTTGGCGGCATACCGACGCAGCATGTAGAGCTTGTGGAAGCGCGCCAGCTCCAAGTAGTCCGATGGGTCGTCAACGCCGAGGTGCCGCTGTAACCAGGCCGGGTTGTAGACCAGGTGCTCCAGGGTGAAGGCATAGGCCTCGGTGACGGAGTTGTCTCCCAGGCCGCGCTGGGCGTAGGAAAGCTGCCGGTCGACGTGGGCGAAGTGCTGGGCGTGGCCGGCCTCGTGGAAGAGGGCCCGGTAATCTTCCTGCCCGCCGTGGGGGTTGATGACCAGCATCACTTCGCCCGGGATGCGGATAGGGGCGCAGAAGGCCCGGGGCGACTTGCGCGGTCGGGGCTCGGTGTCCAGGCGAACGTTGTTCTGGCGCTCTGGGTCGATTCCCAGGTCGCGCAGGCTGGCCAGCAAGGTGGCGATGAGCTGCTCTCGTCTGAAGAAGACGTCGAACTGGGGGGAGCGGAACAGGTAGGCCAGGTCACTGCGCTCGGCCAGGCCTGGATCCACGGCCAGGCTCCGCAGGTAGGCCTCGAGACGGCGGCGGTAGGCCTTCTCGCTGTCCCAAAGGAACCTCTCCATCTGGCGGGCCAGTTCCTTCAAACAGAGTGAGCCCAACGTGTCGCACAGTTCGGCGTAGTTGTTGTAGCCCAGGGTGAGGGCGGTGGCGTCGAGGATGTCCCAGCGCTCCTCACGGAGGGCGTTCTGCCCCGCTGTGAGTTCCACACGCAGCCGGTCGAGGTGGTGGCGCCGTTCGGGGTCGGCCTCGTTGCTGATGAGCGAGGAGAGGGCACGGTGGGGCACCTGCTCGCCGTCCCAGAGGGCGGTGTCGATGGTCTCGCGACGGGAGATCTCCTGGGTGAGGCGGCGAGCGGCGTTCTCTAGGTGGCCAAACACCACAAACTCGCGGAGGGCGGGCAGGCGGGCGTCGGCCGCGTCTGCGCGGCGGAGGGCGTCTATGGCCTCGGTCGTGAAGAGGCGGGCATGGCGGCGGAAGATGGGCTCCAGCTCCAGTTCGTCCTTCTGGCCGGAGTGGTTCAGGTAGTACTCGCGGGCCAAGGCGGAGCCGAAGGCCTCGGCCTGGCGGTCCAGGCAGTCCAGCAGCGATGGCTCCTGCCCTGCGGGTCTCCGCTTGCGGCGTGCGACCACACGTCCTCCCGTCGTCAGTGCTCCGGCCCCGCCTGCCGACAGGCAAGTAGGAGCGGCCTGCGGCCCAGGATAGCCGATCGACCACTAAGGGAGAAGGGTGATGGTACCTTGTAGGGTGGCCAGACCTAGGGATATCATGGGCCGACGCCGGGACGTACCAAGAGATGCGCTTCCACGAGTTCCTGCTCCGCGTGCGAGAGCTGGCCGAGGCGCGGCTGCCTGCCGATGCGCCTCAGTTGCAGGGGCGGCTTCGCCTCAGCCTCATCCAGCTCTACCGGGATGACCCGCGCCTCCACTACGAGGTGTGGATCCAGCGCAAGACGGGGCGCATCGAGGTGGGCCTTCACTTTGAAGGGGAGCGGGAGACGAACTACCGCTGGGCTCAGGCTCTGGGCCGGCGCGTGCTCGAGCTCCAGGCCCAGTTGGGGCCCGGTGTGGAGCTGGAGGAGTGGACTCGCTCCTGGACGCGTCTGCACCGGATGGTCCCGCTGAGGAAGCTGGACGACGACCTGGCGGAAGAGGTGGCGGAGCTCCTGGCGCGCTTCATCCGGGTAATGGAACCCATCCTGGCGGAGGAGGCGGCCCACGTGTCCGGCTAGCTTCGACTGACGTTCTCGAAAAGTACAGCGGCGGCGGGAAGCCTTCCCGCCGCCGCTGTCGCGGCAGCCGAAAGGGGTTCGTTCAGGCCGCGGGTCGTCCCCGGAGTGACGCCCACACGGGCAGCAGCCGGTGGTGGTGCATGTGGACGAAGGTGAGGACCAGGGCCACTCCCAGCATCATGGCTCCGAACCGGAAGGGCGCCAGGGGGCCGTAGGCCTCCCCCACGGTCCCACCCAGGGCCTGGCCCAGGACGCCGCCCAAGCCCTGGACGGCGGCCAGTGCTCCCAGCAGCAGCCCTCGGCTTCCCACTCGGGCGGCGTCGAGGGCGGCGGCGCTCCAGGCCGGCACGGCCACGGCGTAGGCGAGGCCGGCCAGCACCGCCAGGTTGACCGCCAGGAGCGAGCTGGTGGTTCTAGTGAGGGCGAAGAGGCTCAGGGCGCAGACGGCCAGACCCACCATCAGCGGCTTCTGACGCCCGAAGCGGTCCGAGAGATGCCCCGCGCGGGAGATGATGAGGCCGGCTACCAGCGCCGGCGCGATGATCATCAGCGCCAGTTGCGACATCTCCACCCGCAGGACCTGGCGCGTGTAGGCGCCTAGGGCCGGGGCGTAGAAGTTGATCCCCAGGCTCAGAAAGAGGCTGATGGCGGCAAGGATGAGGATGCTCGCTGTCCAGGGGCCACCGGTTTCGCTGGCCGCATCTTTGACCTCGCTGCCGCGGGTCGAGGGTGCTGGCCGGTGCCTCGGCACGTGGCGGGCCGTGAGCACAAAGGCGAGGCCGTTCAGGCTCAGGGCAGCGATGAAGGCAGCCAGATATGAGATGTAGTCCACCAGAACCGTGCCGGCCACGGTGCCCAGGCCCAGCCCTACAAGCTGTGCTATGTTCAGCTTGTTCATGGCCTGGCCCCTCTGGGCGGGCTCGTGCGTGTCGCCCACGTGGGCCATGAGTGCGGGCCAGATGGTGGCCCCGCTCACACCGTAGAGGGCGGAGAAGGCCAGAAAGAGATGTACCTCGCGCACCTCCATCATGAGGAGGACGGCCGGCAGGGCCAGGAAGGCGCCCAGGCTCAGGGTCAGCCGTCGCCCTATGCGGTCGGCGAGCCAGCCGGCCGGCGTCTGGCAGACGAACTTGGCCAGGCCGTAGGTGGCCATGGCAT
Organism: uncultured Dehalococcoidia bacterium; assembly: GCA_964609465.1. GTDB lineage: Bacteria > Chloroflexota > Dehalococcoidia > DSTF01 > JALHUB01 > CAVSBT01. Next base: position 3,283 of record CAZSSQ010000060.1, on the reverse strand, counting down.
AGCCCGGAAAGGCGGCGCTGGCCCCCAGTTCCTCCGGGAGGTACTTCTGGAGAAGAGAAAGAAGGAAGATGCCGACAGAGGCCTGCCACAGAAGGACGGTGAAAGCCAGCTCAAGGAGAGTGACCCTTTCGGGGAGAACCGGCTTCGGCAGGGGTGGTGTCAGGCGCCTTAACACTGCGCTATCAAACTTTGCTAATAAACTTTGCTAACAAAGACGTTCTCTACTGCTTCATCTTGCGGGATCCGGCCCTGGCTTCGCATATAGGATCGGCCGGCCGGTCCGGAATCTTTAAGACGTCCCGACGCCCTCGTCGCCATGGGTCTGGCCCAGGGCCACGATGGCCCCCAGGGCGCCCGCCCGGTCGCCGAGCACGCCAGCCACTATGCTCAGCCCCTCCTGGCTCAGGGGGAAGCAACGCTGGCGCACGACCTCCCGCGCTGGCTCCAGGATCAGGTCGCCCATGTGGGAGACGCCCCCGCCAATGACGATGCCGTGGGGGTTGAAGACATGCACCAGGTTCACCAGCCCCAGGCCCAGGTAGTGTCCTGCCTCCTCGATGACCCTCCGGGCGGCGGAGTCCCCTTCCAGGGCTGCCCGCTGCACGTCCTCCGCCGTCAGCGGCGGTGACTCGCGGGCCAGCCGCGCCAGGAGAGGGCTCTCGCCCTCTGCCGCCAGAGCGGCGGCGCGGGCAGCGATGGCCGTGCCCGAGGCCAGAGCCTCCAGGCAGCCCCGCTGTCCGCAGCCACAGGTGGGGCCGTCCTCGTCCAGCACCATGTGGCCCACCTCGCCGGCGGCCCCGGTGGCACCTCGATAGATGCGGCCGTCCACGATGATGCCGCCGCCGATGCCGCTGCTGACGGTGATGAAGATCATGTTGCGGAAGTGGCGTCCGGCCCCGAAGGCGTGCTCGCCCAGGGCGGCGGCGTCAGCGTCGTTCTCCAGGATCACCCGCACGCCGAGGGCGTCCTTCAGGATCTGCACCACAGGCACCACTTCCCAGCCGGGCAGGTTCGGGGGGTTCCTGACGACGCCGTGCTTCTGGTCGACGGGCCCGGGCGCCGCCACGGCCACGGCCGCCAGGTCAGCCTCTGCGCCGCCCACCGCCGCTAGCGATGCCCTCACCGAGTCGACGATACGGCCGATGACGGCCTGGGGTCCCTGGCTGGCCTGGGTAGGACGAGTGTCGGAGCCGGCCTCGCGGCCATCGGGCAGCGCTGCCAGGCTGAAGATCTTGGTGGCGCCCAAATCCACACCGACGGTGTAGCGCCCCTTAGCCGTCATGGCCGGTCCTCTCCCTCGCCGCAGAGGCGGCCTCCTGCCGCAGGTTCAGGGCGCGCTCGTACATCTCGCGGTATAGGCCGGCGGCGTGGTCCCAGGAGAAGTCCTGGCTCATGCCCCGCATCTGGAGGCGGCCCCAGGCGGTCGGGTTCTCGTAGGCGGCAAGGGCGCGTTCGACGGCGTGTTCCAGCTCCTGGGCGGTGGCGGCATCGAAGGTGAAGCCGGTGCCGGAGCTCAGGTGCAGGTCACAGTCCTGGACGGTGTCGGCCAGGCCCCCAGTGCGGCGCACCACGGGAACGGCGCCGTAGCGGAGGGCGATGAGCTGACCGAGGCCGCAGGGCTCGAAGCGTGACGGCATCAGGAAGAAGTCGCAGCCGGCGTAGATAAGCTGTGCCAGCGCTTCGTCGAAATCGAGCATGAGGGCCATCTTCTGAGGGAAGGCGTGTTGCAGGTCGGACAGCATGCGCTCGTGGGCAGGGTCACCCATGCCCAGCACCACGAGTTGCAGGTCGCGCTCGACCAGCAGGCGCTGGAAGGCCAGGGTCACCAGGTCGCTGCCCTTCTGGTCGTAGAGGCGGGAGACCATGCCGGCCAGGGGCACCTGGGGCTGAACCGGCAGGCCCACCCGCTCCTGAAGGGCCTTCTTGTTCTCCACCCGGCGGTCGAGTGTGTCCACGTCGTAGGTCGCTGCGATGTGAGGGTCACGGGCCGGGTCGAAGAGGTCATAGTCGAGGCCGTTGAGCACGGCGGTCAGGCGGTGGCTGCGGGTGCGCAGGAGGCCGTCCAGGTCGGCGCCGAACTCGGGCGTCTGGATCTCGCGGGCGTAGGTGGGGCTGACGGTGCTCACCACGTCAGACCACAGGATGCCCTGGGCCATGCCGCTAAAGGCGATGTCGGGCTCCAGGTCGGGGGGTGCCATGAGGGCGGCAATGGGGAGCCCGTGGCGGCGGCTGAAGGCCTGGTCGAAGGGGCCCTGAAGGGCCAGGTTGTGAATGGTGTAGACGCGGGCGCAGGAGGCCCAGGGATGGGAGGGCGCCGCAAGCAGGCGGGAGCCCAGGAAGGCGGTATGCCACTCGTTCAGGTGGAGGACACGAGGCTGCCAGCCCTCGGCCGGCCCCTGGCTTATGCCCAGCCGGGGCGCCGCCGCCAGCAGGGCGTCGCAGAAGTAGAGCCAGCGCTCCAGGTCGTCCTTCTCGCCGTAGATACGGGGCCGGCCCAGGAAGGCTTCGTTCTCCACCAGGTAGATAGGAACGTCGCGCAGCGAGGTTTCGAACAGGCGGGCGATGCTCGGCCCGTCCGGGGTGAGCACCGGGACGGAGAAGAGGGGACGGAGGTCGGCGGCGGTGCGGTCGATTGGGCCGTGCAGTGGCAGGGCAACGCGGGCATCGACGCCGACGCGCTTCAGGGCGCGGGGGAGGGCGCCGATGACGTCGGCCAGGCCCCCCACCTTGGCCAGGGGGCTCATCTCGACGGCGGCGATCAGGACGGGCAGGGCGCTTTCTACCAACGATGTTCCCCCGGCGGGCCCGGGACGGCAAAAAAAGAAGGACCAGAGGCTTCTCGCCTACGGTCCGTCCAGGGGTCCCCCTCCTGGCTTCCCGCCGTGCCGAACCGCCGACCTAACTCCGGGCGACGCGACCGCTCTCGCGCGAAATGGGCAGCCCGACAGGCTGCCCGTCGAACGTGATGCTAGCACGAGAGGTTGTTGGTGTCAACGCGCTGATGGCGGTCGCAGGGTGGAAGGCTGGCCTTCAGCCTGGCGGTGAAAGCCGTAAGGACGCAACTGAGGCGGCGATTGGATGTTTGACGCGCCTACAAGGCCGCTGTATGCTCTGTGGTGATATTCGGCCAACTCGATTGTGGAGGGGCGTGGTGGATAGGATCAACCTGGTATTCTTCTATCAACTGGGGGCTGCCACAAGACCCCTCACGCAACTTGACGCCACTACCGTAGAGCGCTATCAGCTGTTCATGCTCGCTGCCTCTGCAAAGCCCCTATTGGAA
>CAZSSQ010000059.1:0-15374 GCA_964609465.1 uncultured Dehalococcoidia bacterium | reverse complement strand
ACGATGCCGTTGCCGTCCGTGTCCACGGCCTCAATGCAGTCGCCAGTACCGTCACTGTCGGAGTCCACAATGTTGGGGTTGGTGCCCCACTTGCAGACCTCCCAGGTGTTCAAGAGGCCGTCCCCGTCGTCATCCCCTTCGGGGTTCACGGCCAGCGGGCAGGTGGCCTCCACGCCATCCCTCACGCCGTTGCAGTCCGAGTCCCAGGAGGCGCCATCATCGGCTACGTCCGTCGGGCACATGACGCCGTTGTTGTTATCGTCGTAGGTGATGTCGCCGCCCGGGTCGCTGTCCGATGCGTTGGGGATGCCGTCGTTGTCGAGGTCATCGTCGCAGGCGTCGCCGAACGAGTCGCCGTTGGGGACGGTGCTGTCGTCTCCCGCAATCCCGATGCCATTGCCGATAGCTGTGTCGGAGTTCTCCTGGCCAGGGTTGGGGACAAGGGGGCAGTTGTCCTCGCTGTCTGGGATGCTGTCGCCGTCGATGTCGCTGCGCCACGGGCGCGACGTGGAGGTAAGCGGCGTGTTTGCCTGGTCGTTGAGCGCCTGCGCGGCGGCGACCGTGAGGCCTGGAGCCTCGTAGTACATGGTCCGCGTGCCGTGGAGGTAGTTCGTGCAGCCAAGCGCCGGGTCGGTGCAGGGGATCGTCTGGTTCACCCGCACGCCACTGGAGCCGTAAGCGAAGGGATCGCCGGTGCACTGTGTCACGTCCGGCGTTGAGTCGTCCAGGTAGTACGAGGTGTATGTGAGACCGGCGATGTTCGTCGATAGGAGGCTCGCCATCACGAGCGAGCCCTGAGCACCGCTGACCATCTCCCAATGGATGGCGCCGAGTGCGACGCTGTCCGGGTTGCCATCGACGGTCACACCCGGCGTGTTGAGATCATTGTAGTACGTCATGCCCGTGGCGGCGGGACTGTAGTCGAAGAAGTCCATTATGCCGGAGATCGCGTGAACGCGCAGGAAGGTGCGTATGTCCTGGCGGCGCTCGTAGAAGACGTGCTCGCGCTGGGTCAGCGGCCCGCTGTTGGCGCCGATGTACGAGCGGAGCGCGCGCACCGGGCCGCTCTTGTTGACGATGAATGCGCCCTCACCGTCCGAGAACGTGTTCTCGCTTCGGCCGCAGTTACCGGGCGCGAAGAGCGCCTTGTGCCGGTCGAGGATGTCGACACCGGTCGCTCCGCCCGTCGTGATATGTATTTCGTCACTGATCCAGCGATCAGAGAAGTGGTGCGAGTAGTGCGGCGTCGTGACCACGCTGTTTTCGGGGTTCGGCCCGTGCTGGGTGTTGTAGGTCGTCAGGTACGGGCCCGACAGCAGGTTAAAGGTGTAGCTGACGTACTGCTGGCCAGCGCCCGGGCTGAGCGAGCCATCCTGCCGGAAGAGGTAGACGTAGCCTGTCTGTGACCCGTTCAGCGGATCAGTTATCTTGACCTCCACGCCTGTATTCGCGATCACACCCGCCGGCTCCGAGAACGATGGCGGCGCCGCGCCTGCGTCCTTCGCCATGAAGACGATCTCGTCGTTGGCGTCGAGCGTAGGGTCTGAGTCGGGGCCAGTGAAGGTGCCTGCGTCTGCGTAGGTCAGAATGATGATGCCGTTCGGCAAAGAGTTGTAGATCGAGCCGAGATCCTTCGTCGCGCGCTCGTCGACCTGCATGGCGATCTGCTCCCAGCCGCTGTCGTAGCGGAAGGCAACGAGATCGCCGGGCGCAATGCCCGTCAGGGCCAGCACGTCAGCGCCGGTGAGCACAACGGGATCGGCAGGCCGGTCCAGCGGGCTCGTCGCGAAGACGGTCGGCGCAGGCCGGTGAGCGAACGCCGACAGCGCGAGGAGGGCGCCGAGGGCGAGCAGAGGGACGCGTGAATGCAATGCGCAGGGCATCATAAGCGCACCATGCGAGTCAACTGGCTTGCCATGCCGAGGACGAAGTGCCGACGGCGACAGGAGGCGCAGAAAACGCAAGCCTGGAGCCGCTGGCACACGCCTGGCCCTTCATTCCCTACCGCGGTCCAATACCGAGCTCCCATACCTCCTGCACCTCCTGCCCCGCGCGGATGCCGCCGAAAACGATGGCCGAGAGGCGAGAAGGAGCGAATGTCATGTCGTGGCCCTTGCGCGCGCCCGGTTTCGCGGCATAAGGCGTGATGATGCCCCACCCGTTGTCGGAAGGGACCCAGAACCAGAGGTCGCGGAGGTTGCCATCCTGGCCGGCCCCGCCGAATACCAGCATCCAGTTACGGTCGGGGACGTATGCGGCCCCGTACTGGCTGCGCGGCGGGGGAAAACGACGGCCGGGCGGCAATTCCTCCCAGACGCGGCTCACAGGGTCGAAGGCCCAAAGGTCTCCCAGGAAAGGCTGCTCACTGTTCTCACCGGCGAACAGCAGTAGCCGCCCGCTAGGGGGGTCCCATGCAGCGCGCGGGAAGCACCTCTTGGGTGGCCGCCCGGAGGGCGGGGAAATGTCCTCCCATGTGGCGGAGTTCAGGTCCAGGGCCCAGGTGTCGTCGAGGTAGCCCTGGGTGGCGAGGCCGTGGGTCACGTATAGGCGGCCTGCCTCCGTGTCCAGGGCAGCGCCTGCCCCCTGGCGCGGAGTTGGCAGGGGTCCGCCCGGCGTGATCATCGTCCAGGCGTTGTCCTGTGAAGTAAAGGCCCATAAGTCATTAAAGAAGGCTTCGCCTGCCTGGCCTCCGAAGACCAGCATTCGTCGTTCCTGGGAGTCGAAGACGGCGTTGTGGCCGAACCGTGCGGGAGGCAACGGGGCTCCAGGCTGCATTTGCGTCCATGCTGGATCGTCGAGGTTCAAGGCCCACAGGTCGTTGAGAGGTGTGCCGGCGGAGCTGCCGCCAAAGAGACACACTCGACTTTCGGCATCGTCCCACACCAGGCTGTGGTACACACGTGGCGAAGGCTGTTCTCCCGATGGCTCAAGCTGAGCCCAACTGATTGGCGCCAGGCCGGGTTCAGGCGTGGTGAGTTCGAATTGGGGTCGCTCGGTCGGGGTCACCCCTGGTTCTAGGGTCGGCTCAACCGTCTCCTCTTTTGTCGCTTCTTTGCCCCCGCAGCCCACGATGGCGACCCCCGCTAGCCCGGCACCGCCGAGCAGGGTCGCACGGAGCACCCTCCGCCTCGTCAGACGACGAGCCAGCAGCTGGGACCAGTCTTCACCTTCTTTCATCTGCCAACCTCCCCGCAATGCTGTGGACGGTTTACGCTGGTTTCGACTCCCTTTAGCAAGGCTTGGTGAGAGTGACGGCATCAGCAGCCTCCGTCATCGGAGGCACCACCACGCCGACATTCTCTGCCAGCACCATCAAGGGGTTTCGCCTCGCCCATCTGCCTGTTTGCCTGCACGACGTGTGGCAGATCGTGGGCGGTTCGCAGCTAGGATACCACGTGCTTCAAGACCCTTCACAACCATATTGACAAGCCGCCAGCCGGGTGGTAGTAGAAGGTGCGACTGTCGCTGGTGGCTGGCGATTAACCGCTGCGTGATTTCCCCGCCCCCAGCCTCACTGAGAAGAAAAGTGGTAGAGACTCTCTGCAAGAACCGAGGAGTGCGGGAGCTCCTTCAGGCCTGGTGAATCGTTCTCACCACCGCGATTACCCAGAGCCGGGCGATCGGCAGGGACGCCGGAAGGGTTATTGGTGGCGTGCCGGGCGCTTTGCCCGCGCTACGTGGGAGGAGGTGAAACGGAAACATGGCTTATTCTCTGCCTAGCCTTAAATAGACTGTAACCTTGGCGTTCAGTCTTTAGGAGGAAACGGGTGATGAGAAAACCAATTCTGGTTGCAGCCCTAGGCGCAATGCTGGTGCTAGCCACTGTGCTGGCAGGGGGAACGCAGCACACGCGGGCGTTCGTGGCCCCCGGAATCCAGGACTTCGACCTGGACATGGTCCACTGTCTGCTGCCGAGCTACCCCCCTGACACCCTCAGCCCCGACCCCATGGCCGGGCCCTACCAGGTATGTGCCGCGGGCGAGGACAAGGGCTTGGGCCCGAGGCCTGCGGGGGCGGCGCTGAGCACCGGCATCGCGATCATCGAGGGGAACCGGCTGGGCTATCCGTATGTCTACAGCGGGCCGGGCTGGGTCATGCAAAGCGATGCGCAGATTACCGACGGCACGAAGGTCGGCGACGTGGCCTCCCTCACGGACCTCTTCCAGAACGGCGTCGTTGACGTGACGGGCGACGACACCAACTGCGGCGGCTCTCCCAACAACTGCGATCCCGCGCTCACCCTGGCCACGGCCATCCCCGAGGACTACCTCGAGCAAACCACGGCCTGGGGTGCGGGTACCGGCTGCACCGGGGAAGATGAGTCGTACCTGACGCAGGCGATGCCCGGCGCGACGGCGATGACGCCCTACGTGCGCTACCGCGCCTGCATCGATACTCTCTTCCTGGCCGGCACGCTCCGGGCCACCCTGCCCGTGCCCACCCCGCTCAACCTCGTGACCCTGTCGCCGAACTGGTCGCCGGCCGGCACCCACGTGAACCTGGTGCTGCTGGCGGGGGCGGCCAACTCGCCGACCACTCTCCTCCAGGGCATCGACTCGCCGCAGGCCAGCATCAGCCACACCCTGGCGCCCTACACGGACAACCCGGCGGCGCCGGGCCTCTACGTGCGCTGGATAACCGAGCTCAGCGCCCAGGACGAGGGCGATGGGGCCCTGAGCTTCGTGTACACCACGAACTGCAAGGCCATCGGCGGCGGGAGCTTCACGGATGCCGACCACGACTGCCTGGCCACGGTGGCCAACGGCGGCGGCCCCGCGGACACCAACGACACCAACGCCGACCAGGACAATGACGGCCTGCTCGACGGTGTCGAGGTGGCCTGGGGAAGCTGTCCCAACAACACCTTCGCGTTCACCCTCGGAACCCACGGATTCGACTATGACTGCCAGTACCTGAATGGTGTCAGTGGTGCTACCCGGACGATGGCGCAGGCCCGAGACACCGACCAGGACGGCCGCACCGACCTGGAGGAGATGGTCGGCCCCACCCAGCTCCTGACCAACCCAAGGGTCGCCGACACCGACGGCGACGGGGTCAACGACGGCGGGTACGTGGCTGACCAGGACGGCGACGGCGCGCCCGACTTTCCGGACGAGAACGGCGATGGCGTCGCCGACGCGGGCATCAGCGCCAACCAGGACACCTCCGCAGACGGCAGCAGCCACGTTCGCGTGGGCTACAAGATCGTCGGCAGGGACATCCTCCCGGACGGTGCCGGCATGGACAACTGCCCCAGCACCGCCAACGCCAACCAGCTCAACACTGACTTCGACAACAGCCTCGTGCTCAACCCGAATCGCACCGGGCTCGGCAACGGCGACATCTACGGCGACGCCTGCGACGGCGACGACGACAATGACGAGATGGCGGACGGCGCCGAGGTCACCAACGGGTACAGCGCGGGGCAGTGCGCGAACGACGGCAGCGCCGTTACGCTCCCGCTCAACCCGGACAGCGACGGTGACACGGTGCTGGACGGCGTCGAGTGCTTCCTCGGCACGAACCCGGCTGACCCGGTCAGCAAGCCCGCGCCGGCTGCTTCTGACGACGCCGACAAGGACGGCCTGAGCAGCCCCTTCGAGACGTACCAGCGCTCGCAGAGCTTCAGCGACCAGCGAACGCCGCCCGTCGGCGACGAGGACGTGGACGGCGACACCCTCATCGGCGACGCTGACTGGGACAGCGACAACGACGGGATGAGCGACCCATGCGAGGCCCTGGACAACGGCACGTCCCTGCTGAGGGCGGACACCGACGGCAACGGGGTACTTGACATCAAGGAGCCGAACGCGCGCTCGAACACCATGGGGATCGGCACCATAGTGATGTTCAGCGGCGTGAGCATAACCACGGTGGACATGTCGGTCCCCTGGCAAGGCTCGGCGCTTAGCTGCTCCCTGGATGGTGACAACGACGGCATCCCCAACGCCTCGGACAGCGACCCAGGCGGCGACATTACCTACGACGACAACGGCAACGGGAACCCGTGCGTGCCCATGGGCACCGACGCAGCCGACGACGGCCCCTCCTGGGACGCCAACTGCAACGGCAAGCTGGACGGCCTGGAGGCTAGTTGTCCGCTGGCGACGAACCCCGAAGGCGATGACGACGGGGACGGCCTCTTGAACACCTGGGAGGCCTGCAAGTGGGGCACCAACCCCAATGTTGTGGACTCCGACGGTGACGCCCTTGGCGACTGCATTGAGGCCGTCGATACCGACGGCAACGGCATCGTCGACTTCGGTGGTGATGCGCTCAACTCGGCCAGGGCCACCCTGCTGCCCGCCGGCGTCGGTGTCGTCGGCAAGTTCGGGAAGGATGGCGACTTCGACCTCAACGGCAACAACGTCATTGTGGGTGACTTCGGTAATGACACCCTGACGACGGCCAAGATCTCCCTGCACCTCTTGCCGTGCAACTAGTAGGGGGTGCGATTCCAAGAAAGCGATGGCGCTAACGGGACAGAGGAGGTAACAACACCGGGGGCGGTCGCGAAGGCCGCCCCCGGTCTTTGCCTGAAGGCTATGTAGAGGCCGAAGGACCCCGCATAATCCGTGAGTCGTGACGCTGTAGATAGCGGCTCAAGAGAGGCATGTCTGCAAGTGGCAGGGAGCACCTTAGCTACTCGCTCGCCGGGCAGTTGCTGGCAGGCAAACGCGCCGGTGGGGCACCCATCATGGAGCAGAGCCGCCCGCTTGGCAAGCAATGTGGTGTTCTGCCCAGAGCACAGAGAGCAGAAGCGGCCTGTCCACCGACTCGGCCGCTTCGCGCGCGAGACGAGCTGTCGTCGAGAAGCTATCTGCCTAGAACCCCCTCCGCGGTGGACTCTGGCGCACCGTGCAGAAGTGCCTCATCTATGAACAGATGGCCCTCCTCATCGGTGTAGAACAGGCGCCGAAAGTTGTACCCGCGGTCGCGGACAGCCCGGCCGCCGCCCTCGTGGCGCTCCACGAGCGCCACAACGAGAACCACTTCACAACCCAGCGCCTCCACAACCTCGATCGCCTTGTCTATGGAACCCCCGGTAGTGATGACGTCATCAACGATTGCAACCTTCCGCCCCGAAGTCAGAAGGTGCTCTCCCTGGTCGGGCGCCGCTTCAGCGACCTGCTCCCTGGCGCCGTGCTGTTTCGCCTCCTTGCGAACGATAAAGGCGGGAACCTCCCGACCCGCCTCCAGACCTGCCGCACCCACCGCCTGCGCAATGGGGATGGAGCCGATCTCCGGGCCGCCGATGGCCTCGGCTCCCGCCTCCTCCACCAGTTGGAACACAACCCTCCCGATTAGCCTGGCGACACGGGGGCGCAAGACAGCCCTTTTTCCGTTGTAGTAGTACTTGCTCTTGAGCCCCGACGAGAGCGTGAAATCTCCATACTGGAAGCACAGTGTCTGCATAGCGTCCCGCAGTTCATAGATGTCCTGACGTGTCACGCGAGTCATCTCCAACCTCGCCTCGCTCCGGGGACCTTACGTGGCAATCTGTTGCGCCACGCGAGCAAAGCCGGCCTCTGTGGTCGCAGCGTAGAGCCAAACCAGGAGGATGTCAATTCACCGTCTACCCCGCTTGCTGCCGGTACCACGCCGCCTGCCCCGGCGCCTCCTCGACGCCGACGGTGATGGCGGCGACCCTGGTGGCGCCGGCAGCCCGCAGCTCCTCGCCCAGGCGACCGGCGAACCACTCCGCCAGACGCTCCGCCGTCGAGTTGTCGATGGGGAGGGCAACCACCTCGTCCTTGGGCAGGGCCCAGCCGCGCTCCTGGCCAGAGGGCCGCCCGCCGGGGCGAAAGCGCACCTTCCAGTGGCTCACCCCCTCCTCGATCTCGAGCACGGCACTCTCCCGCTGGAGGAGGAAGCGGTGGTCCAGCTCGTCGCAGATGCGGCGAGCCATCTTTCGCAGCTTGACGAAGTCCACCACCCAGGAGTCGTCCGTCAGCTCCCCCTCCACCTCGACGGTGACGGCGTAGTTGTGGCCGTGCAGCGGCTCGCACTGCCCCTCGAAGGTGGTGAAGTGGGCGGCGCTGAAGCGCAGGTCTGTGCCCTCGACGCGAACCTTCCATCCCATGTCGATACCTCCTATTGCAGGCCGTTCGCCAGGTCGGCAGGCACCGCTCCTGGCCCCGGAGCCGCCAAGCCCCCTCGCCTCGACGCCAGTCGCCATATGACCAGGGTCAGGCTCATTACTAACAGGGCAAAGCCGGCCAGAGAGAGGAACACGGAGCCCGTGCCCCAGCGCTGGGCGAAGAAGCCGGCGAAGCTCGCCGCCGCCGACCCCAGCCCGAAAGCGGCGAAGAAGGAGACGCCGTAGCTGCGGCCCATCGCACCCTGGGGGGTGTACTCGGCGATGAGGCCGTTGTAGATGGGCTGGCCGCTGAAGTTGAAGAAGACGAAGGCCGCCGAGACCGCCACCAGGGCCAGGCCGCCGCTGACCCCCATCAACAGGAGAGAGGGCACAAGAGCCAGAGCCATGGGTGGCGCCAGCCGCTCCAGGACGTGGCGCTGGGACAAGCTGCCCCCGAAGTACTGCCCCACTGAGCCGGCCAGGAGGGCGACGGTGGTCAGTGAGCCGGCCAGGGCCGCCTCGTTGATGCCCAGGATGCTGACGTGCACGTTCTCCTCTATGTGGGCAGGCAAGAAGGTCATGCTCCCTCGATAGATGAAGCCGTTAAGGACCGATACGCCATAGACGACGATGAGAGGCACAAGCGCCCGCGCCGCCCGCACCCCATCGGCGGCCGCCGGTGCCGGCGCTGCCGCCGGCCGGGGCATCACCTCGGGCAGGTGGATGAGCCGCAGAAGGAGCACCAGCAGTAGAGCCAGCCCGCCCAAGAAGAAATAGGCGGCCCGCCAGTCGATAGCCACGGCCAGCCCCACAGCCAGGGCCGGGGCCAGGGCGGCGCCGATGTTGCCCGCCACACCGTGGTATCCCAGGGCCAGGCCCCTCTTCTCCGCACCCTGGACGATGATAGCGAGACCGGCCGGGTGATAGAGGCCGATGCTCAGCCCCAGCAACGCCAGGAAGACCCCCAGGACGAAGGCGTTGGGCGAGAGGCCCACCAGCAACGACGCGGCCGCCGCCGCCAGAAAGGCGAAGGTGATGACTCGTTGCGAGCCCAGGCGATCGACGAGGACGCCGGCTGGCAGGGCGCCCACGCCAAAGGTGAAGGCAGCGACGTTGGCGATCACCCCCAGCATGAACTCCCCCTGGCCGAACTCGTGGCCGATGCGCAAGAGGAGGGCGGCGTAGGTAAGCTCGATCATGTGGACCAGGGCGTGGGCCAGCCCCGTGTAGAGGACGATACGCCCCTGAGCCGAGAGGTTCTTCACAGTGCTCTTAGGCTAGCACAGGGGAAAGAAGTGCTCCACGTGCCGGCGGCTGCTTCGCGCGCGGTCTTGCGGCACGAGCCGCGCGCTCTGATGTCTGGCGCCGGCCAGCGGCCGGCTTCAACTGCTAGAGGAAGGTGGGCCGACGTAGGAAGCAGCCGCTGCCCGCCGATAGCAGCCAGGGAGCGAGGGAGCGCCAGCGGCGTTCCCTCGCTCCCTGTATTGTCTCAGGCTGCGACCGCTAGCTCGTGAGCTTCTTGACCGCTGCCAGCAGGGCGGGCATGACCTGGCGGTAGTCGCCCACGATGCCGAAGCGGGCGGACTTGAAGACGTTGGCCTCTGCGTCCTTGTTGATGGCGACGATGTTCTTGGCGCCGGAGCAGCCCGCCATGTGCTGGCTGGCGCCGGAGAGGGCGATGGCGAAGTAGAGCGTAGGGCTCACCACCTTGCCGGTGAGGCCGATCTGCTCTGACACGGGGCGCCAGCCCATGTCGCAGACAGCGCGGGTGACCCCCACAGCGCCGCCCAGAACGCTGGCCAGCTCATCCAGGGTCTGGAAGCCTTCCGCCCCGCCGATGCCGCGGCCGCCACAGACGACGACCTCGGCATCCTCCAGGCGGATGCCCACCGCCTCCGCCTGCTTCTTCTCCAGGAGCTTGGTGCGTATGGCGGAAGGGTCCAGCGACACGCTAACCGTGACCACCTCGCCCTTGCGGGAGGCGTCCTTGGCCAGAGGCTCGTTGGACTTGGGCCGCACGGTGGCCATCTGGGGCATGGTCTTGCTGGTATGGACGGCGCGGGCGGCGCCGCCGTAGCAGGGCCGGGTCATGGCCACCTTGCCGTCCTGGATGTCCAGCTCGACGCAGTCCATGGCGACGGTGGTGCCCAGGCGGAAGGCCAGGCTTGGCGCCAGGTCGCGGCCTGCGTCGGTCTGGCCCACGAGGAGGGCGGCTGGATTCGCCTGGCGGCAGACCTGCTCCATGGCGGCTACGTAGGCATCGGTGGTGTACTCCGCGAGCTGGGCGTCGTCGGCGACGAATACCTTGTCGGCGCCGAAAGCGATGGCCTCTGCGGCCAGGCCGGCGACTCCGGAACCGACCAGGGCGGCCCAGGCGGGCTGGCCCAGGCTGCCACCGAGACGGCGGGCGGCTGCCAGCAGCTCGGCGGCGATGGGGGCCAGGGCTCCGTCGGTGGTCTCGGCGAAGATAAGGACTCCGTTTTCGTTAGCCATTCTTCGTTCTCCTTCTGGGGAGTGAGTTAGCACACTCTAGACCAGCTTGGCCTCGCGCAGCTTCTGAGCGAGGGCGTTGGCGGTCTCCTCAGGCGTCTCGCCTTCTATGAATTCGCACTTGCCCTCCACGACAGGGATGAACAGGCGCTCCAGGTTGAGGCGAACACCCTGCTTCCCCACCTGGCTGGCATCCAGTCCGAGGTCCGAGGCAGACCACACAGTCACCTGCTTGCGGGCGGCGGCCATGATCTGCTGGAGCTTGGGGTAACGGGGCTCTCCCATCTCGTTGCTGACCGTAACCAAGCAGGGGATAGGCACCTCCACCGTCTCGGTGCCGTCACCGAGAACGCGCTCCACGACCAGCTTGCCGTCCTTCTGCTGCACATCCTTGGCCAGGGTGGCCGTGGGCAGCCCCAGCATCTCGGCCATAGCGGAGCCGGTGACGCCCATGTCCCAGTCCACGGCCTGGCGACCGCATAAGACGACGTCGAAATCGCCTAGCTTCTTGATGGTGGTGGTGAGCGCCACGGCGGTGGTGTAGCTGTCCCCATCTTCGAAGGCGGGGTCGGACAGCAGGACTCCCTCGTCAGCGCCCATCGCCAGGCCGTGCTTGATGACGTCGCGGGCGCTGGCTGGCCCCATGCTGATGACGGTGATCTTACCCTCACCAGCGGCATCGCGGATGCGGAGGGCGGCCTCGACGGCGATGGCATCGAACTGGCTAATGACTGGCTGGACGCCGGCCGCTGGAACGACCTTCTTGGCGCCCTCGTCGACCCGAAAGCTCGATGGGGGCGCCTCCGGGTCTGGCACCTGTTTGACGCACACAATCATGTTCAACGGCATGCTTTACCTCCTGCCTTTGGCATTAGAGATGACTACAGGACTTCACAAGTCTACTGGGAGAAGCGCTCTTGGGCGAACCTCACGCTCCCCCTGGCGACCCGCCATAGGCGGGCCATGGCTGACCTAGCTACCTTCTCCCTCCACAGGCGTGACCTGGGGACGGGCAGGCTCCTGCTGGCGGGCGGCGGCGGGAAGCGTCGCCGCCTCGAGGAGCTCAGCCACGTCGAGGACTCGCATACGCTTCGTCTCGTCGGGCTCCACGGCGGGAATACCGTCGTCGAACATCTGGATACAGAAGGGGCAGGCCGTGGCCACCACCTGGGCGCCGGTGGCCTGCGCCTCTTCGGAGCGCTCGTTGTTGATGCGCTTGCCCTTGGACTCTTCCAGCCACATGTGCGACCCGCCGGCGCCGCAGCAGAAGGCCGTGCGGCGGCTGCGGGGCATCTCCACCAGCTCGACCCCAGGCAGGCTGGAGACGACCTCTCGCGGCGCCTCAAACACCCCGTTGTGGCGGCCCAGGTAGCAGGAGTCGTGGTAGGTCACCTTCTGGGCCAGGCCGTCCTTGGGCCGCAGGCGCCCCTCCCGGACCAGTTGGGCCAGGAGCTCCGAGTGGTGGATCACCTCGTAGTGGCCGTCCAACTGGGGGTACTCGTTCTTGAAGGTGTTGAAGCAGTGGGGGCAGTTGGTAATGACCTTCTTCACCCCCTTGGAGTTAAGGATCTCGATGGTCTGCTGCGCCTGGAGCTGGAACAGGTACTCATTGCCGAGGCGGCGGGCCGGGTCGCCGGAGCAGGTCTCCTCCTCGCCCAGCACGCCGAAGCTGACCCCCGCCTCCATGAGGAGCCGGGCCACGGCCTGAGTGATGGGTACGTTGCGCTCGACCAGGGCGCCGGAGCAGCCCACCCAGTAGAGATACTCTTGCTCGCCGGTGAACAGCGGCACCTCCACGCCGATGTCCTCCATCCAGGAGGTGCGGGTGAGGACGGTGCCGCGCCAGGGGTGTCCGCGCTGCTCTAGCTGCATGAGAGTAGACTGAGCCAGCTCCGGCATGTTGGCCTCGTTCATTACCAGGAAGCGGCGCATCTCCATGATCTCGGAGATGTGCTCGATGAAGACGGGGCACTGCTCCTGGCAGGCGCCGCAGGTGACGCAGTCCCAGACGGGGTCGAAGCCGACGTGCTCGATGGTCTCGTTCACTTCTCCGTCGAGAGGGATGGAGCCAAGCTTCTGGGGGGAGAAAGCCGGGACTACGTGGATCTGGGTGGTCCGGCGCAGGTCATGCATGATCTTCTTGGGGGAAAGGGCCTTGCCGGTGAGGAAGGCGGGGCAGTTGATCTCGCAGCGGCCGCACTCCGTGCAGGTGTAGAAGTCCAGCATCTGCTTCCAGGTGAAGTCCTTCACCCGGCCGGCGCCGAAGACCTCCAGCGTCTCCAGCTCGGGCATGGGCTGGAGGACGCCCGTGGGCTGGAGGCCGCGGAAGAGAACGTTGAAGGAGACCGAAATGACGTGCGAGTGCTTGGAGAAGGGCAGGAAGCAGAGGAAGACCAGGAAGTCGATGAGGTGCGCGTACCAGAAGGCGGTGTGCAGGCCTTGAGCGGCGCTTCCCTCCAGGCCGACGCGGTCCCACAGGTTGGCAACCCCGAAGCCGAAGAACGTGAGATAGTCCTTGCTCCCCCGGTCCATGGCGATCTCGAAGCTGTTCTGCATGACGTCCGTGATCATCAGGAAGTCGATCAGGCCCAGGATGATCCAGGCGTCTATGTTGAGAGTGTGCCGTGCCGGCCGGAGCACGATGCGCTGGAAGGCGGCTATGCCCACACCCACGATGACGAGGACATCGAAGAGGTCCATAACCGGCCGGTAGTAGGTGTAGACGCCCCCCAGGAGGCTCTGAAGGCTCGCGTCTTTGTTGACGCCGTCGAGGAGGAAGTTCAGGGTGCGGACCTGGAGGGTGACGAAGCCCCAGAAGATCATCGTGTGGGCCATGCCCGAGATCCAGTAGCGGCGGCGAGTGGCCACCCGCCAGTTGCCCCCGACGAGCCCGGCGGCCGTGATGACACGCTTGGGAAGCTGGTCCCAGCGGACCACCATCTTGCCCCGGAGGATGACCCGGAGCCGGAGGAACACCGCCCAGAGGAAGAACGCTACGAAACCTATGAAGAGAAGGTAGAAGAAGACGTTGCCGGGGAACTCTGTAGAGGGGGCCATCGTGCCTCCTGGTTGGGGTGAGCCATCTCAACAGGGGGGCCGAGGTGGTCAGCGCAGCCCCGGCTCCAAGCCCACCATCACGCTATGATAGCTGCCGATTCGGTATAGTCAACGCCGTGCGCGGGCATGGCTGAACACTCCCTGGCATGGTCGCGCCGGTGGCAGCCACTTGACAGTGGTTCGGGCCGGTGATAGATTTTGATCGTAGTTAGCACTCTCCGGGTTAGAGTGCTAATCCAGGGAGGAGGACCCTGGTCCCCTATTGGGACGGGGTCCTGAAGAGCACCTATGCTGGCCGAGCGTCGCTCTCGAATCCTGAGCCTCATCGTCGAGGAATACGTGGAATCGGCCATGCCGGTGGGCTCAGAGACCATGGTACGTAAGTACCGCCTGCCCGTCTCCTCGGCCACCATTCGCAACGAGATGGCGAGGCTGGAGGAGGAAGGGTACATCACCCACCCCCATACCTCGGCGGGGCGCGTGCCTTCCGACAAGGGCTACCGCTACTACATCGAGAGCCTGATGGAGGAGCAGGACCTGACGCAGGAGGAGAGGGAGACCATTCGCCACCAGTTCCACCAGGCGGGGCGCGAGCTGGAGGAGTGGGTCCGCCTGGCGGCGGCCGTCCTCGCCCAGGCGGTGCGCAACATGGCCTTGGTCACCACGCCGCGCTCGCCCTACTGCCGCCTCAAGCACCTGGAGCTGGTGAGCCTGCGCGACCTGGCGACCCTGCTGGTTCTTGTGCTCCAGGACGGCCGCCTGATGCAACAGGTGCTGACGCTGTCAGAGGCGTTGAGTCAGGACGAGCTCACGGCCGCAGCTCACAGGCTGACGGACCTCTACAAGGGGCTGACGGCGTCCCAGGCCCAGAGCAAGGCGGTGGAGCTGTCCCTTCTGGAATCGCAGGTCATGGACGAGGTGCGGGCCCTCATGACCGCCGAGGACGAGGGCCGCTACGATGAGGCCTTCCTGGAGGGAGTGCCTCTGGTCCTCGGCCAGCCGGAGTTCTCCCGCACGGAGAAGATGCTCGACCTGCTGGGCGTGCTCGACGAGTACAGCCTGACCCGCATGTTGCCCCTGCGGAGCCTGGCCGGCGAAGGCGTCACCGTCGTCATCGGCCGCGAGAACCGGGAGGGCGCCCTGCGCGATTGCAGCCTGCTGGTGACTCGCTACGGCGTGCCGGGCGCCCTCAGCGGCGCCCTGGCGGTGCTGGGGCCCACCCGTATGCGCTATCCGCGCACCATATCCACCGTGCGCTACCTGGGCGCCCTTATGAGCGACCTCGTGACCCAATACGTGTAGCAAGGAGCAGCAACCCCCTGATGGGGCTGGGTGATTGATGCCATGACGGAGAAAAAGAAAGAAGAGGAACCGATCGTCGACCGGCGGGCCTCCTCGCGCCTGGGCGGCGGCGACGCCCCCGGCGAGGCCGCCGTCGAGGAGACGCCTGCGGAGGCAGAGGACATCGAGACTCTCAAGGCCCGCCTCGAGGACGAGAAGTCGAAGGCGGAGTCCTACCTGGCGAACTGGCAGCGCGCCGCCGCCGACTACCAGAACCTCAAGCGCCGGGCCGAGAAGGAGCGCGAGGAGTACGGCCGCCTGGCCACTGCCGCCCTCGTCATCAACGTCCTGCCCCTGCTCGACGACCTGGAGCGGGCGCTGACGAGCGTCGACATCCGCCTGGCGGGCCTGACCTGGGTGGACGGCATCCGCCTCATCTATCGCAAGTTCCAGGCCGTCCTGGAGG
>CAZSSQ010000058.1:13952-15540 GCA_964609465.1 uncultured Dehalococcoidia bacterium | reverse complement strand
GCCCTGGACCTCCACCCTACCCCACATCCCCGAAGTACTCCCCCAGCACCTCCTGCCACGGCCGGAGGGTGATGCCCAGGCGGGCAGCGGCGTCGTTGCGGAGGGCGGAGAAGGGCGGCTTGGGCGGGCCCCGCGCGGTCCGAGGCGACCTAAGCGAAGACGCGAATACCGAGGTTAAGGTCGGTGATCAGTTGCTCGACTCGATGGGCGAAGGGAACGTCGTGGAGATCAATGCCGCCGCTCACGTCAAGTAGTTCCACGCCCACGACTCTCCCTTCCCCGTCGTAGTCGATGTTGCGGAGGTCGTCTATGGCGACTGTCTTGACAGGCTTCGCGTCGCGGAGATAGACGTAGATGGCATCGGCGTCTGGGTCATACTCGGCGCGCTCGCGCCAGCCCTTCCCCACAGCTACTCTCCTTCCCAGGTCACCGTTTTGACTTTCAGAGGACTGCTGCCCTCCTCTACGTAGACCTTGAGTCTCCGGCCCTGCCAGTCTCCGATGTAGATTATCGTCCGAGTCGCTCCCTGCCTGTAAGAGGCCGGACGTGCGGTGTCGTAGTTGGCCAGCACATGGGCCTTGGCTTCCCTGGGGACACCGCGCTCAGCCTGGCGAGCCCGCGCGTGCCTCGATTCTACGAACGCGGGCGCTGCGTCCTCCATGACCCTCCGGCCAACGAAACTTGGCCCCCGTGGGCTCACTGTTATACACCATTAGCCTCAGCGGGGGCAATAGACCCTACCCGTCGCGGAAGTACTCCCCCAGCGCCTCCTGCCACGGCCGCAGCGTGATGCCCAGGCGGGCGGCGGCCTCGTTGCGGAGGGCGGAGAAGGGGGGCTTGCGAGGGCCCGATGCGTATTGGTGCATCGTGATCGGGCGCAGCGTCACGTCCGCCCACGACGGACCGGCCAGGCGCAGCACCTCGGCCGCCCACTGGAAGCGCGAGCAGTAGCCGTCGTTCGTCAGGTGGTAGGTGCCGTAGGCAGGCTGGCCCGCCAGCCGGATGATGGCCTGCGCCAGGTCGCGCGCCCAGGTGGGGGTCGCCACCTCGTCCGTCACCACCGACAGCTCCCGCCTGCCCTCAGCGGCGCGCAGGATCTTGGCCGGGAAGTTGTCGCCGCCCTCGGCGTAGAGCCAGGCCGTTCGCACGACGTAGTGGCGGGGCAGCGTCTCCTGCACCAGGCGCTCGCCCTCCAGCTTGGAGCGCCCGTAGGCGTTGATGGGGCGCGGCTCATCGGACTCGCCGTAGGGCTCCCGCCTTGGCGGGCCGTCGAAGACCTCGTTGGTGCTGACGTAGACCAGGCCCGCGCCGGCGCGGCGACAGGCCTCGGCGACGTGCAGCGAGCCCCGGGCGTTGACGCGCATCGCCAGGGCTGGGTCCTCCTCGCAGAGGGACGTGTCGGTGAGGGCGGCGGCGTGGACCACCAGGTCGGGCGTCGCCTGTCGGACCGCGCGCTCGACGGCGTCGGCGTCGGTTACGTCCAGCTCGGGGAGGTCGGTCGACAGGACCTGGGGCGGGTCGCTCTGGCACGACAGGGCCCGCTGGAGCTCGCGGCCCAGTTGCCCCTTGCCCCCGGTGATGAGCACCC
>CAZSSQ010000058.1:11821-13852 GCA_964609465.1 uncultured Dehalococcoidia bacterium | reverse complement strand
AGGGCCCGCTGGAGCTCGCGGCCCAGTTGCCCCTTGCCCCCGGTGATGAGCACCCGCATCGGCTTCAGGATGCGGGCCGGCCCCGGGCGAGGCGGTCGCCGTACAGGCGGTCGTAGTAGTCGCGGAAGTCGCCGGAGCGCACCTTCTCCCACCACCAGCGGTTGTCGACGTACCAGCGCACGGTCTTCTCGAGGGCGGCCTCGAAGGCGTGCTGGGGCGTCCAGCCCAGGGCGTGGGCCTTCGACGAGTCCAGACAGTAGCGGCGGTCGTGGCCGGGCCGGTCCTCTATGTGGCGGATGAGGCTGCGGGGCTTGTCCAGCAGGTCGAGGATGGCCGTCAGCACCTCGATGTTGGGGCGCTCGTTGCCGACGCCGACGTTGTAGACCTCGCCGGCGACGCCCCGGTGCAGGACGAGGTCCAGGGCGCGGCAGTGGTCGGCCACGTACTGCCAGTCGCGCACCTGGAGGCCGTCGCCGTAGAGGGGGATGGGCTGGTCGCTGAGGGCGTTGGTGATGAAGAGGGGGACCGCCTTCTCCGCGTGCTGGTAGGGCCCGATGTTGTTGGAGCCGCGGCTGATGACCACCGGCAGGCCGTAAGTCTCGTGGAAGGCCCGGCACTGCATCTCGGCGCCCGCCTTGCTGGCCGCGTAGGGGCTGCGCGGCCGCAGCGGGTCCTCCTCCAGCGAGGAGAGACCGGGGGCGATCTCGCCGTACACCTCGTCGGTGGAGATGTGAAGAAAGCGCTCCACGCCGTGGCGGCGCGCCGCCTCCAGGAGCACGTAGGCGCCCAGGATGTCGGTCTTGATGAAGGAGCCCGCCTCCATCAGCGAGCGGTCGACGTGGCTCTCGGCGGCGAAGTTGACGACGGCGTCCACCTCCGGCATGAGGCTGTCCACCAGCTCGGCGTCGCAGATGTTGCCGTGGACGAAGCGATAGCGCGCGTCGCCCTCGATGTCGCGCAGGTTGTCCAAATTGCCTGCGTAGGTCAGGGCGTCCAAGTTGACGACGTTGTAGTCGTAGGCGGACAGCAAGTGGTGGACGAAGTTGCTGCCGATGAAGCCGGCGCCGCCGGTGACCAGTATCGTCTTCACGGACTACTGACTACCCTACCCGCCACAGATTGACACAGATGGAACACACATATTCAGGTTCGCCTGGCTGTTTGCGGCAATCTGTGCCTGCCTGCCTGCCGGTAGGCAGGTCTGTGTGCATCTGTGGCTCTATCGGTTCGTCCACAGCGCCAGCTATAGTAGTCCAGAGCGCCTACGGCCGCAACTCGTTGCTCCTTGGGGTTGCGCCTGCTATCCTGGCCGAAAGTGCCGTGAGCAAACCCCCATACGTGACTCTGCCCTCCCCCATGCGCCGCCCGGCGCACCGTCCACTGGTCATTGCCCACCGCGGGCACTGGGGAGAGGCCCCCGAGAACACCCTGGCGGCGGTGCTCGCTGCCCTTGAGCACCCACTCGAGGGCGTGGAGATCGATGTCCACTGCACCGCCGACGGCGTCCCCGTCGTCATGCACGACCGCGAGGTCGACCGCACCACCGACGGCCGCGGCCGGGTGGGCGACCTCACGCTGGCCCAGGTGAGGTCGCTGCGGGTGCGCGCCAGCGACGGCGCCACTCTCTCGAAGGAGCGGGTCCCCACCCTGGAGGAGGTGCTGGTCGTCACCCGGGGGAGGTGCCTCCTCTGCGTGGAGGTGAAGCCGCCCGGCATCGAGAGGGCCGTGCTGGCTGTCATCCGCGCCTGCGGGGCCGAGGAGTGGGTATGGGTCTGGTCGTTCGTCAACTCGGTCGTGCGGAAGTTCCATGAGCTGGCGCCCCTGATCCCCGGCGCCTACATCAGCGACGGCTTCGCCTCCTGGCCGGCGGACCGCTTCCTGCCCGAGGCCGTCGCCATCGGCTCGCGCGCCGTGTCCCTGGCTTGGCAGGACATCACGCCCGAGGTGGTAGCCACCTGCCACGACCTGGGCCTGGAGGTCTACACACTGGCCCCCGACGAGCACGCCGCCTGGGACCACGCCCGCTCGTCC
>CAZSSQ010000058.1:0-11721 GCA_964609465.1 uncultured Dehalococcoidia bacterium | reverse complement strand
GCCTTCACAGGTGGCGAGAAGCGTCCGATGGTTTCGCGCCGGGGGCGTCGGTCAAGGCTGTGTCCCTGCCATCGCTACTTGCGACCTATGGACTGGATGTCCAGACCAGCGGCTTGCTGGACGGGCGCGATGGCCTCCAGGGCCTCTATCGTGGAGGCGCCCAGCTTCAGGTCCACTGCCTTGAGCGCCTCTTCCAAGTGCTCCGGCCGCGTCGTCCCCACGATGACGGATGTCACGTGCGGTCGCTGGAGGAGCCAGGCTATCGAGAGCCGAACGGCGGTGGTGCCGCACTCCTGAGCCACCTTCTTCACCTGCTCCACAGCATCGAACAGCCTGTCGTGCCAGTAGCGCTGGCGGAAGAGCGGCCCCGTGGGGGCGCTGAGGCCAAAACGAGTGTCCTCCGGCGCCGGCTGGTCCGCACGGTACTTCCCCGAGAGCAGGCCGCCGGCCAGCGGGCTGTAGGTTATGACCCCGACACTCTCCAGGCTGCACATGGGTAGCAGCTCCCGCTCGATCTCGCGGGCGAGCAAGCTGTAGGGCGGCTGAACGCTTTCGAACCGGCTCAGGTTCAGGCGGTCGCTGACCCAAAGGGCCTTGCACAGACGCCAGGCCTCGAAGTTGGAGCAGCCGAAGTAGCGCACCTTACCCCAACGCACCAGGTCATCCAGGGCGCGCAGGGTCTCCTCGAGAGGCACCTCCGGGTCCGGCCAGTGGACCTGGTAGACGTCGATGTAGTCGGTCTGGAGGCGGCGCAGGCTGGCGTCGGCGGCCTCGAGGATGTGCTGCCTGGACAGGCCGGCGTCGTTGGGCCCGGGCCCGACGCGGACGCCGCACTTGGTCCCCACCACGACCTGCTGTCGCCTGCCTCTGAGCCAGCGCCCGACTATTTCCTCTGTCCGTCCTGCCGTCTCGAGGGTGCCGGGCACAGGGTAGATGTCGGCCGTATCGACGAAGTTCACGCCGGCGTCCAGGGCGCGGTCGAGGATGGCGTGGGCGACCTGCTCTGGCGCCTGGTTCCCAAAGGTCATGGTGCCCACACAGATCTCTGTCACCCTGAGGCCGGAGCGGCCCAAGCGCTTCACCTGCATCTGCATACCCTCAACGTTTCTACATGTGCCGAACCGCGATCAGCCCAATTGTACGCCGGGCGGCCATCGACGCAACCAGGACGGACTCCGTCGGCGCGCTCGGTGTCACCCGCCGCTTCGGGCTGGGTTTCCCATCGAGTAGCCTTCATTCGTGGTGGCGGTCTTCTCCGGCAAGTGGGTGTGGGTGTGGAACTGGCGCCGCTGTCTGGGCGGCGACCCGGCGCGGGTGGCGCAGCGGCTCCACCAGGCGGGCTGCGCCGGCGCCCTCGTCAAGAGCGACGACGGCGGCCACCCCTTCGACCAGGGGCAGCCCATGTGGGAGATCGTCCACGCCCTCCAGCAGGAGGGGCTGCGAGCGGGCTGCTGGGGCTACGTCTACGGCTGCGACCGGCCTACCGTGATCTACGACGACCTGAAGTACACCTGGGCCGAGGAGGCGGCCATGGCGGCCCGCTTCATCGGCGAGAGGCCGTCGCCGTCGTACCGCGGGCCGGACGTGTACGTGGTGGACGTGGAGGCGGAGTACGAGCGCCAGTCGTCCGACCCCTTCGCCACCGCTGAACGCTACCTCCAGGCGGTGCGGTCGGCCGTTGGGCATGACTTCCCCCTCGCCTACGCGCCGCTGCCCCAGCCCGACTACCACCGTGGCCTGCCCTACGCCGTCCTCCAGCGCCACTGCCAGGCCGTCCTGCCCCAGGCCTATCACAACGCCATGGGCGTCTCACCTGAGAGCGCCCTGGCCCTCTCCTACGACGCCTTCGCCCGCGAAGGGCTCCTCTCGCTTCCCATCGCACCGGCGGGCGGAGCCTATGGCAGCGTCACGCCGGACGAGCTGCGGCGCTGGGCGGCGGAGGCCATGCGCCGGGGAGCGCGCATGCTCTCCTGGTGGAGCTTCGAGCACATCGAGAACGAGCGGCCGGCACTGTGGGAGGCCGTCGCCGCCGTGCCCCTGCCTGCCGGCCAGGCAGGGCTGGCACCGACGAACGAGGAGGACGAGATGATCTGCTGGGAACGCCGCAGCCGTGTCGGCTGGGCCGTCGACGCCCCTTTCGCCCCGGGGGAGTATCACGCCAACGCCCGGGCCGACTATGAGGTACCGGTCGAGGCCCGCTCGCTGCTGCTCTACGTGGAAGTAAGGGAGCTCTCGCCCGCCGACTACGGGGACGCCGGCCGGGGCGGCGTCGACCTCTACAACGGCGGCAGCCAGGGGGTCGACGGTCTGGTGGACCGCCTGCTCACAGAGGGAGGCGAGTACCGCGGCCGGCAGGTGCGGGTGTGGCTGGACGGGGATAGCGGCTACCGGCTGCGCGTCTTCGGGGCCACCATCGGGCTCAACATCAGGTGCCTGGCCTACGGGATGTGAGGCCTTTGCTGGACGCCTTCCGCTCCCTCCTGTAAGATGGCTCTCGCCCGCCGCCGACGGCCCATACGCTCGGCGGGCGCCTCTCACCATGAAGATCTGCTTCCTCATGTACCAGGGGAACATGTTCTCCGGGGGTCAGGGGATATACCTCTACTACCTGACCCGTGAGCTGGCACGCCTGGGGCACGAGGTGCACGTCATGGCCGGGCCACCTTATCCCACGCTGGATGAGGGGGTCATCGGCCACAACCTGGAGACGCACAGCTTCTGGAGCTACCACCACTACAAGCGCAACTTCCTCTTCGAGCGCCACCCGCTCACTCACTTCCACCCGGTGAACCTCTACGAGCTGATCTCCACCCGCATCGCGCTGTCGTCCCTGCTGCTGAGCTTCAGCGTGCGGGCCTACGTGAAGCTGAACGAGCTGGCCCGCCACCACCGCTTCGACATCATCCACGACAACCAGACCCTGAGCTACGGCACCCTCCTCATGCAGGCCTCGGGGTACCCGGTGGTGGGCACCGTCCACCACCCGCTCTCTGTGGACCTGCGCAACAGCCTGGCGCAGTCCGCCAGCCTCTACGAGAAGGCGCGGCGCCTGCTCTGGTACCCCTGGATGATGCAGGAGGTGGCCGCCCGCCGCCTGGACCGTGTGATCACCGTCTCCTACGCCTCGGCGGCGGCCGTGGAGCGCGCCTTCCGCGTGCCCCGCGAGAAGCTGCGCGTCGTCCACAACGGCATCGACCACGAGACCTTCCGTCCCCTTCCCGACGTGGAGGAAGAGCCGGGGTCCATCCTCTACGTCGGCAACTCGGAGGACCGCAACAAGGGCGGGCGCTACCTGATGGAGGCGCTGCGCCTGCTGCGGGACGAGATGGACTTTCACCTCACCCTGGTGGACCAGAAGAAGAGCAACCTGAAGCTCGTGCCGCGGCTGGTGCGGGAGTACGGCTTGCAGGCGCGGGTGAGCTTCGCCGGGCGCGTTCCGACGGAGGAGCTGGTCCACCTCTACAACCGGGCGGAGATGGTGGTCTCGCCCTCGCTGTATGAGGGCTTCGGGCTGCCGGCGGCCGAGGCGATGTCCTGCGGGAGGGCCGTCATCGCCACCACGGCGCCGGCCTTCCCGGAGGTGATCGACCACTCCGAGACGGGCTGGCTGGTGCCCCCGGCCGACGCCGCCGCCCTGGCCAAAGCCATCCGCATGCTGCACGGGAGCCCCGGCCTGCGGCGCAAGCTGGGCGAGAACGGCTGTCGGGCCATCCGGGAGCGCTTCGACTGGCGGCGCGCCGCCCAGCAGACCCTGGCGGTGTACGACGAGGTCCGCCGCGGGCGGCAGCCAGCGACGCCCCCACCGGCGACCGCCTCCTCCGGTGGAGACAGCCGGCCGGAGCTTGGACGGGAGTGAGGGAACCACGCCGGACAACATCGTCAACATAGATTTCCGCCGGCACTTCCTTATCCAGCCGGGAGAGCGGGTGCTGGACCTGGGCTGCGGCAGCGGGCGCCACACGGCGGAGGCCTGCCGCTGGCCGTGCCGTGTCGTGGGGGTAGACCTGAGCCGCCAGGACCTGCGGGTCGCCCGCTACATGCTGGCCGACCTCCAGCGTCGCAAGATCGCGCCCGGCCACGCCGACTTCGTCATCGCCGACGCCGAGCACCTGCCCTTCCGCGAGGGCGCCTTCGAGAAGGTAATGTGCACGGAGGTGCTGGAGCACATCGGCGACGACCGCGCCGGCGTGCGGGAACTGGTGCGGGTGCTGCGGCCGGGCGGCGACATTGCCGTCAGCGTGCCCAGCTACTGGCCGGAGGTGCTCTTCTGGACCATCTCCTGGGAGTACTGGCACACGCCCGGCGGCCACATACGCATCTACCGGCCGGGGGAGATGTGGCGCACCCTGGAGGAGCACGGCCTCCGGCTGCGCCTCCAGCGACAGCGTCACTCCTTCCAGACGTTCTACTGGTTCGTGCGCTGCGCCTTCGGCAAGGACAACGACTACTTCCCGCTGACGCGCTTCCTGACTCGCTTCATCAACTGGTACCACAACCGGCGGCGGCTGCGCCCCCTGGAATATGTCGAGGCAGCGCTGGACCTGGTCATGGGCAAGGACACGATCCTCTACGGCACAAAGCCCTTTTCGAACGATGGCCACCGCCGGATGCGGCCGACAGCAAGGCCGGCGACCCGTCGCCGGAGCCGAGAGGCGACATGATCGACCGTATGGAGGCTGTGGACCTAGACCTCCTGCGCCTGCGGGACGGCGACCTGGTCCTAGACATGGGGAGCGGCACCGGTCGACACGTGCTGGCCGCCTGTCTCCGCCCCTGCCGGGTGATTGGCTTGGACTCGGACCTGGAGAGCCTGGCCCTGGCCGGCAGGTACGTGAACCTTATCCATTCCTGGGGCGTGGTCAAGGCCAGTGCTACCCTCATGCTGGGCTGGGGCGACCGGCTCCCCTTCGCCGACTGCTCCTTCGACCGTATCCTCTGCACGGAGGTGCTCGAGCACATCCCCGATGACTCTGCTACCATCCGGGAGATCATGCGCGTCCTGAGGCCGGGCGGCACGGTCGCCGTCAGCGTGCCCGACCAGCTCTCGGAGTCCATCTTCTGGCGTCTCTCATGGCAGTACCGGAACACACCGGGGGGCCACGTGCGCATCTATGGCCGCCGGGAGATCGCCGGCAAGCTGAAGGACGCCGGCCTGCGTCTCTACGCCGTCCGATTCCGGCATGCCTTCGAGACGTTGTACTGGTTGACACGCATCGGCCCTGACGACCACTGCTGGCAGCCCCGTCCCTGGGTAGAGTCCTTCCGCAAGTTCCTGGACTCGAAACGCACACGCAATTCCAAGTTCTTCTACCGCCTGGAGGAGGCAACCAACTATCTGTTGCCCAAGAGCATAGTCTTCTACGGTCGGAAGCCGGTGTAGAGAGCCCAAATGCGCGTCTGCTTCATCATGTACCAGGGGAATATGTACTCGGGCGGGCAGGGCGTCTACCTGCACCACCTGACGCGAGAGCTGGTGCGCCTGGGGCACGACGTGCACGTCATCGCCGGCCGGCCCTACCCGGAGGTGGTCGAGGGCGTCCACCTGCACCGGCTGAAGACCTTCAGCTTCTGGAGCTTCCTGGACGGCATCGACGAGTTCCGCTTCCGCACCAGCCCCCTGGCCTTCTTCCATCCCGTCAACTTCTACGAGTTCGTGACGACGCGGTTCACGCTCGCCTCTCTCTTCCTCATGTTCAGCCTGCGGGCTTATGTCAAGCTGCGCGAGCTATCCCGCCAGGCGCCCTTCGACCTGGTGCACGACAATCAGACGCTGGCCTACGGCATCCTGCTCATGAGGGAGCTGGGCCGAGACGGACGCGGCCTGCCGGTGGTGGCCAACATCCACCACCCTCTGGCCATCGACCGGCGCAACGCCCTGGCCCGGGCGCCGGCCCTGCGCCACCGTGTCGGCGCCTGGCTCTGGTACCCGTGGTACATGCAGCGCCTGGTGGCGGCCCGCGTCGACCGCATCATCACCGGCTCCCAGAACTCGGCCCGCTCCATCGTGGAGCTCCTGGGCTTGCCCAGCGAACACGTGCGGCCCATCCTGGACGGCGTGGACGTAGAGACCTTCCGGCCCGTGGAGGGTGTGGAGAAGGAGCCGGGTAGCCTCCTCTTCGTGGGAAACTCCGAGGACCTGAACAAGGGAGCGCCCCACCTCATCGCCGCCCTGGGCCGCCTGAGGGGGCAGGTGCCCTTCCACCTGACGCTGGTGGACCGCAAGCCTGAGGACCTGAAGGTGGTGCCGCCTCTGGTGCGTCGCTACGGCCTGGGCAATGACGTGACCTACACCGGGCGCGTCTCCACCGAGGAGCTGATGCGCCTGTACAGCCGCTCGCTGGTGCTGGTGTCGCCCTCGCTGTACGAGGGCTTTGGGCTGCCGGCGGCCGAGGCCATGGCCTGCGGGACAGCGGTGGTGGCGACCAGCGCCGGCGCCTTCCCGGAGGTGGTGGCCGACAGCCTAACGGGGGTCCTCGTGCCGCCCGCCGACCCCGACGCCCTTGCCCAGGCCATCCGCACCCTAGTGAAGGACCCCGAGCTCTCTCGGCGCATGGGAGAGGCTGGCCGCCGTCGCGTGGCGAGGCGCTTCACCTGGCAGGAGACAGCCCGCCAGACAGTGGCCCTCTACGAGGAGGTGCGGGCGAGAAGTGAGGAGCGGGCCAGGTGAATCACCGAAGGCCGAAGGGTCCTCGCGGTAGGTCCTAATGCGAGTCTGCTTCCTTCTTCACCAGGGCAACATGTACTCGGGCGGCCAGGGCGTCTACCTGTCCAACGTCACCCGCGAGCTGGCCGCCCTCGGCCACGAGGTACACGTCATCGTCGGGCCCCCGTGGCCGGATACGGCGCCCGACGTCATCGTCCACCGGGTGAAGACCTTCAGCGTCTACCGCCTCCTGGAGACGGGCCGCCCCTGGTTCTACGGCCGCGACCCGCTGGAGTTCTTCCAGCCCCTCAACTTCTACGAGCTGGCCACCAGCCGCATGGGCATGTTCTCGGTCATGTTCGCCTTCAGCTTCCGGGCCTACCAGACCTTGCGCCAGCTTGCGGCCCGCCTCCGCTTCGACCTCGTGCACGACGTGCAGGTGCTAGGCTACGGCACGCTGCTTATCCGCGCGCTGAACCCAGACGGGCCAAGCCTGCCGATGGTGGCCAACATCCACCACCCCCTGGCAATCGACCGGCGCAACGCGGTCCTCCAGGCGCGCACGGTGCGGGAGAAGGTGCGCCGCATCGCCTTCTATCCGTTCTGGATGCAGGAGCTGGTGGCCCGGCGGCTGGACCGCATCATCACCGGCTCCCTGAACTCGGCGGCCTCGGTGGGCAAGGCCTTCCGCCTGCCGCCGGAGAGGATAGCCGCCATCCACGACGGCGTGGACGCCGAGACCCATCGCCCCCTGGAAGGCGTGGAGAAAGAGCCGGGCAGTCTCCTCTACGTGGGCAACTCTGAGGACCGCAACAAGGGGGCCCGCTACCTGCTGGAGGCCCTGCATCTCTTGAAAGGGAGGACGGACTTCCACCTCACCCTGGTCGACCGGCCCCGGCAGGCCCTGGAGCTGGCGCCGCGGCTGGCCGAAGAGTTCGGGCTGGAGGACCGGGTGACCTTCTCGGGGCGCGTCTCGCGGGAGGAGCTGGTGCGGCTCTACAACCGCTCGCAGTTGGTGGTCTCGCCGTCGCTGTACGAGGGGTTCGGCCTGCCGGCAGCCGAGGCCATGGCCTGCGGGGCGCCCGTGGTGGCGACAACGGCCGGCGCCTTTCCGGAGGTGATCGAGGACGGCGTCACGGGCCTGCTGGTCCCCCCGGCCGACTCAGCAGCCCTGGCGGAGGCCATCGCCCGGCTAATGAAAGACGCCGCCCTCCGGCGGCGCATGGGGGAAGCGGGCCGGGCCCGCATCGAGGAGCACTTCACCTGGCGGCAGACAGCCCTGAAGACGGCGGCCCTCTACGAGGATGTCCTGGGCCTGCCCGCCGCAGGCAGGCCGGAGACTCAGTCCTCGGCCGGCGGCTCCACCGGCGTCGTGACCAGGGCACGCCCGATCCAGAAGGCCACGTAGAGGGCGCCCAGGAAACCGGCCATCACGGGCGCCGCCAGGGCCCAGTAGCTCTTGCGCAGGACACCGATGAGGAAGACCAGCGCCGCGAAGGCGCTGCCGCCGCAGATGATGAGCCCGTACGTCTGCGACCGCTGGGCCATGCTTCTCTGATCCACGGTGGCCCCCTAGGAGAAGATTCGCGCCGCTGCCGGCGGACAAGCCGCTGACAGCGTGGGTGTTATAGCAGGTGGGAACGTGGGTGTCAAACGGCCCCCACGCAGGGCCTTATCGACAGGGCACCAGCACCCGGCTAGAATGAAGCAGCGCTGGGGCTCTGGCGATGGAGCCGGCTGCCGGCCGATGCGCCGGCTCCCCGGGGCCCTTTTCTCGTACAACTTCTTGTCCAACCGAAGGGAGGCGCCACATGCCGACGGCCCTCATCACCGGCATCACCGGCCAGGACGGCACCTACCTGGCAGAGCATCTACTCTCCCTCGACTACCGCGTCTACGGGCTCATTCGCGGCCAGGCCAACCCCAAGCGCCAGCTCATCGAGACCCTCCTGCCCGACGTTCGCATCGTGGAGGGGGACCTGCTGGACCAGACCTCCCTCATCAACGCCATCCAGCGGGTAGAGCCCGACGAGATCTACAACCTGGCCGCCGTCAGCTTCGTCCCCGTCTCCTGGAACCAGCCGGAACTTACCGGCGAGGTGACCGGCCTGGGGGTGCTGCGGATGCTGGAGGCCATACGCGTGGTGGAGGGCGCCAGCACCTCGCGGCCGGCCCCGCCGACGGCGAGCCGCATCCGCTTCTACCAGGCCTCCAGCAGCGAGATGTTCGGCAAGGTAGCGGTGACGCCCCAGAACGAGCAGACCCCCTTCTACCCTCGCAGCCCCTACGGCGTCGCCAAGGTGTACGGCCACTACATCACGGTCAACTACCGGGAGAGCTACGGCATCTTCGCCTGTAGCGGCATCCTCTTCAACCACGAGTCGCCCCGACGGGGGCCGGAGTTCGTCACCCGCAAGATCAGCCGCGCCGCCGCCAGCATCAAGCTGGGCAAGCAGAAGGATGTGGTGCTGGGCAACCTGGACGCCCGCCGCGACTGGGGCTTCGCCGGCGACTACG
Organism: uncultured Dehalococcoidia bacterium; assembly: GCA_964609465.1. Lineage (GTDB taxonomy): Bacteria > Chloroflexota > Dehalococcoidia > DSTF01 > JALHUB01 > CAVSBT01. The sequence goes on along the minus strand of CAZSSQ010000058.1, from coordinate 2,561 downwards.
TGAGGGCCATGCACCTCATGCTCCAGCAGCCGCTGCCCGACGACTACGTGGTCGGCACCGGCGAATCGCACCAGGTGCGCGAGTTCGCTGATCTCGCCTTCCGCCACGCCGGCCTCAACTGGCAGGACTATGTCCGCAGCGACAGCCGGTTCTCGCGCCCGGCCGAGGTAGACCACCTGACGGCCGACGCCACCAAGGCCCACCAGAAGCTGGGCTGGCAGCCCATCGTCTCCTTCGAGGAGCTGGTGCAGATGATGGTGGAGGGTGACCTGAAGGCCGAGGCCGGCCAGCGGTAGGGGGAGCGCCCGGGCCAGCGATAGCGCCAGCACGCCGGCCGAATGCCGGAGGCAGCCTCACACGGCAGCGGCCCGAGATCCCCTTCAGAGTCCGTCGGCGCACCGTCACGTTCTCCGGCTCACGGAGAGACGTGAGGCGGAACCGAGACGCTGGCACACGTGCGGCCGGTATTCAGCCTGGAGCAGTGAAGGCCGTTGGCGAGGGGATAGCGGTAGTGTAGGATAGTGCTGCCATGGAGCCGCGCGTTCAGTACGCTCAGACCGCCGATGGCGTCAGCATCGCCTTCTGGGTGATCGGCGAAGGCCGACCTCTCGTGTGGCTAATGACGCTGCCGTTCAGCCACATCCAACTGGAGTGGCAGATGCCCGACATCCGCCGCTGGTTTGAGCGTCTTGCTCAGCGGAGAAAGCTCATCCGGTATGACAACAGGGGGTCCGGGCTGTCGGACCGCGACGTGACTGATTACTCCCTCGATGCCTATGTGCTGGACCTGGAGGCGGTGGCGGCCCGGCTCGGCCTGGAGCAGTTTGACCTGCTTGCGATCTATCACTCGGGCCCCGTGGCCATCGCTTACGCAGCGCGCCACCCGGAGCGGGTATCGCACCTCGTCCTGTGGTGCGCCTGGGCGCGGGGCTCCGACGTAGCAGGGTCGCCACTGATTCAGACGATGCGCGGATTCATAAGGCAGAACTGGGAAGCATACACAGAGACGGCGGCTGGCAGCTTGCTGGGCTGGTCCGAGCCTGAGTCGGCGCACCGGTTCGCCGCACTGCTGCGGGAATCCGTGACGCCGGAAGCGGCGCAGGCGGCCCTGGAGGCAACGACGCGGTTTGATGTCACAGAGCTCCTGCCGCAACTGAGGACGCCGACGCTTGTCCTCCACCGCCGCGAGCTGCGCTTCCCTGACGCGAGTGTCGCGAGGCGTCTTGCCGCCAGCATACCCGACGCCTCTCTGGTTGTCCTGGAGGGAGCCTCGATGGCGCCGTACCTGGGCGACGCGGAGGCCATGTATCGAGCCGTCGCCGAGTTCCTGGGTGAAGCTCAGGAGTCTGTAGCGGCCAGGGAGCCGCCCGGAGCGGGCGCCGTTCACACCATCCTGTTCAGCGACGTGGAAGGGTCAACGTCCTTGACGGAGCGGCTGGGAGACGTGAAGGGCCGCGAGGTGCTCCGGACCTATGAGCGCATCGTGCGGGAGGCCTTGTGGGCCCACGGCGGCTCCGAGGTGAAGGCCACAGGCGATGGCTTCATGGCCTCCTTCACGTCGGCGACGCAGGCACTGGAGTGCGCGGTTGACATGCAGCGGGCCTTCGCCGCACACGCCGAGTCGGCCGAGGAGCCGATACGGGTGCGCATCGGGCTCAACGCCGGGGAGCCGATAGCCGAGGATGAGGACCTGTTCGGGACGGCGGTGAATATGGCGGCCCGCATCGCCGCCCAGGCCGAGGGCGGGGAGATCCTGGTGGCGAACGTGGTCAGGGAGCTGGCTGCGGGCAAAGGATTTCTGTTCTCAGACCGGGGCGAGGTGGTGATTCGCGGCTTCGAGGACCCGGTGCGCCTGTACGAGGTAAGATGGGAAGCCTAGTGCTCTACCGTCTTGCCGCGTCGTCCAGCCGGTCCGCCAGCGAGGGGTTCAGCCTCTCCATCGACTCGGTCCATCCGCTCAGCATCGCGGAGGGAAACGCTGCCGGTAGGATATCTCCCGGCATCAGCAGGAGGTAGGCCAATGAGTATTGAGGACACGCTGGCCCAGGTGCCTCTCTTCTCACAGCTCAGCCGCAGGGACCTCAAGCGTCTGGCCAAGGGGACGGTGAGCCGCGAATTCAGTAAGGGTCACGTCATCGTCAAGGAGGGCGACCAGGCGTTGGCCTTCTACCTCATCCTCTCCGGCCGCGCCGAGATAGTGAAAGGGGCAGGGGAGCCCAAGCCACGGGTGCTAAACACCCTGGGCCCCGGCGACTTCTTCGGGGAGATGGCGCTGCTCGACGGCTACCTGCGTTCGGCCAGCGTGCGGGCGCTTGAGGACACCGAGTGCCTGCTGCTGTCGCGCTGGGACTTCATGGCCGAGCTACGCACCAGCCCCTACATCGCCGTGCAGATGCTGCCCATCCTCAGCCGTCGCCTGCGGGAGATGGAGTCGCAGCTAGCGACTTGAGTTGTGCGGCATACGGGTCGGGCCCGGCACGATGCCGGGCCCGGCTAGCGACGTGGGTGGCGCGCTCGGCGGGATTCGAACCCACGGCCTCAGCCTCCGCAGGGCTGCGCTC
>CAZSSQ010000057.1:0-15607 GCA_964609465.1 uncultured Dehalococcoidia bacterium | reverse complement strand
GAGCTGCACCCTCTGGGTCGAGGCCAGCGAGCCTGGAATATCCGCTGGTTCGAGCTCACCGAGAAGCCGGTCACCGCCGGCGAGCTGCTGCCCGAGGTGCGCCTGCGAGTCGCCAGCCGCCACATGGAATTGCCCCTGCGACCCCTCATGCCTCTGGAGGAGTGCGAGGCCCGCCTTTCGGAACTGATGGAGCGGCTGCAAGCTCTGCCCCCGGGCACCCCGGCCGACCAGCGCCACGCGCTGTTGCAGGAGGTCACGCGACTGCATACCGAGCGGACGGTGGTCCAGCGCAGCGCGGAGCAGCCCGAAGGCCGCGCCCTTCAGTCCGAAGTCATGGCGCTCGCCCTCGGCCCCGATCTCGCCATCCTGGGGCTGCCGGGAGAGTTCTTCAGGGAGACGGCGGAGGCCATCCAGCAGGCGAGTGGGATCCGCCACCTGCTCGTCGCCGGCTACGCCAATCACTACGTGTGGTACGTCTGCCCGCCAGCGGTGTACGAGGAGGGCGGCTATGAGGCTGGCATCACCCTCTTCGCACCCGAAGCGGAGGCGATCGTGAAGCGGGAAGCCGTGGCCGTGCTGAACGAAGCCATGGGGAGTTGAGTCACGCCACGCCACCCGCGAGCGCAGGCTCTACGGCAAGGGCGCAGCTCTTGTCAGGAGGTTCAAACAGCATGAGACGATTCGCTCTCTTCCTCGCCGTCCTCTCGCTGGTACTGACAGCCTGCGGCGGAGGTGGCGGCGGCGAGCCCGCCGAGAAGGAGACCCCCTCCGGCCCGGTCAAGATCACCTTCTGGCACTCGGAGACGGCCTCTGGCAACGACAACCTGGTCAAGCTGGTGAACAGCTTCAACGCCTCCCAGAACGAGGTGAAGGTCGAGCCCCTCTTCCAGGGCAGCGATGTCGACTTGACGCTAAAGCTCATCGCCAGCATGCCCAGCGGCAACGTGCCCGCCATCGCCTACATGTCGGAGGGCTATGCCCAGGCCTTGATCGACAGCGGTGAGATCACTCCCATCCAGGAGTACATTGACCAGCAAGACTACGACCTGTCGGACTTCGTACCGGCGGCCATTGCCTACTACACCGTTGACAACACCCTTTACGCCATGCCATGCGGCGTGCTCGTCCCCCTCATGTACTACAACAAGCTCCCCTTCCAAGAGGTGGGCCTGGACCCGGAGCAGCCACCCAGAGACCTGGACGAGGTCCGCGCCGCCTCAGAGAAGCTCGTACAGCGCGACTCGGCCGGCAACGTCACCCGCTTCGGCCTTGCCCTGGACATCTCGCCCTGGTTTGTGAGATTCATGCTGGCGGGCGGTGGTGAGCTTTATGTCAACAACGAGAACGGCCGCGCTGGCTTCGCCACGGAGGTCGCCTTCGACAACGACGCCGGCCGGAAGTTCTTGCAGTGGTGGCACGACATGGTGCAGGACGGCCTGGCCCTGAACATCGGGTGGGACCCGACCGGCGCCAACGGCCTCCTGGCCGTCGGCGCCCGCAAGGCCGTCATGGTCTTCAGCTCCTCGGCCGCCCTGCGCTCCGTCATGGACATCCTCGCGAAGGGAATAGAGGGCGTCGACCTGGGCGTGGCGCCCGTCCCCGGCATCCCAGGCAAAGTCCCCGAAGGCTCACCCGGCGTCTACAGCCGCTCCCTCTGGATCATGAGCGCACGGCCTGAGAAGGAACGCGACGCCGCCTGGAAGTTCATCAAGTGGCTCGCTGAACCAGAACAGCAGGCGGAGTGGTTCGCCGGTAGCGGGTACCTCCCCGTCCGCAACTCCGCCTATGACTTGCCGACCGCAAAGGACATCATCGCCAAGTACCCTCAGTTCCAGATACCGGCTGACCTCTTCGCCAAGACGGCAACCACCACCGCTGCCCTGGGCGCACTGCTAGGCCCCTTCCAGCAGGTAGAGGACAGCATCAGGGCCGCCATCGAGAGCATGCTCTCGGGGAGCGCCAGCCCGGACGAGGCGCTGGCGGCTGCGGTCAAGGCGGGCAACGCCGCCATCAAGGAGTACAACGACCGTATGGGTCGCTAGCAGCCCGCAGGGAGGTCAGCGTCGAGGAGGTGAGGGCAGAGGCGAAGCAGATGGTGGAGCAGTTCGGCCGTTTCAACGGCGGCTTCATTGTCCTGCAGTATGGCCAGCCGTGGCACATCGGCCTACCGCCGGGGAAGCACCACGCTATCTACGAGGCGTTCATGGACTTCGGCTGCCGCTAAGGCCAAACGCAACACAGCCCCTACCCAGCCCGAGGCACTCCGGTCCCTGGCTTGTATGTCTTCAGCGACCGGCGGATTCTCTTCGAGGAGGTAAGATAGCATGAGACGCTTCGCTCTTTTCCTAGCTGTTCTCTCGCTGGTCCTCACGGCCTGCGGCGGTGGCGGCGGTGAGCCCGCTAAGAGGGAGACCCCCTCCGGCCCGGTCAAGATCACCTTCTGGCACTCGGAGCCGGCCTCGGCTGAGGAGAACCTCGTGAAGCTGGTAGACCGCTTCAACGCCTCCCAGAACGAGGTGAAGGTGGAGCCCATCTTCCAGGGCAACAGCACCGAGTTGACGCTGAAGCTCATCGCCAGCATGCCCAGCGGCGACGTCCCCGCCGTCGCCTACATGTCGGAGGTCTTCGCCCAGTCCATGCTCGACAGCGGCGAGATCACTCCCATCCAGGAGTACCTGGATCAGGAAGACTACGACCTGTCGGACTTCGCCCCTGCCTCGATTGCCTACTACACAATTGACAGCACCCTCTACTCCATGCCCTGCGGCCTGGCCGTGCCCCTCATGTACTACAACAAGATCCCCTTCCGAGAGGCCGGGCTGGACCCGGAGCAGCCACCCACGGACCTGGACGAGGTCCACGCCGCCTCAGAGAAGCTCGCACAGCGCGACTCCGCCGGCAACGTCACCCGCTATGGCCTCGCCCTGGAGATCCAGCCCTGGTTTCTCAGGTTCATGGTGGCGGGCGCCGGTGAGCCCTACGTCAACAACGACAACGGCCGCGCTGGCTTCGCTACCGAGGTCGCCTTCGACAATGAGGCCGGCCGGGAGTTCTTCCAGTGGTGGTACGACATGGTGCACGACGGCCTGGCCCTGAACGTGGGGTGGGACCCGACCGGCGCCAACGCTCTGCTCGCCGTCGGCGCCAGGAAGGCTGTGATGGTCCTCGGCACCTCGGCCGCCCTGCGCTCCGTCATGGATGTCCTCGAGACAGGGATAGAGGGCGTCGAGCTGGGCGTGGCGCCCGTCCCCGGCATCCCCGGCAAAGTCCCCGAAGGCTCGCCCGGCGTCTACGGCCGCTCTCTCTGGATCATGAATGCCCGCCCAAAGGAAGAGCAGGACGCCGCCTGGAAGTTCATCAAGTGGTTCGCAGAACCCGAACAGCAGGCGGAATGGTTCGCTGGCAGCGGCTACCTCCCCGTGCGCAACTCCGCCTATGACTTGCCAGCCGCAAGGGACATTATCGCCAAGTACCCTCAGTTCGAGATTCCGGCCGATCTCTTCGCCAAGACCGCCACCACCACTGCCGCCCTGGGTGCACTCCTGGGCCCCTTCCAGCAGGTAGAGGACAGCATCAGGGCCGCCATCGAGAGCATGCTCTCGGGGAGCGCCAGCCCGGACGAGGCGCTGGCGGCTGCGGTCAAGGCGAGCAACGCCGCCATCAAGGAGTACAACGACCGCTTGAGCCGCTAGCAGTCCGCAGGTTGAGCGGGGTCTGGTCAACCCCCGGGCTCCTCACCCTCTGTCGTCCCTGGATGCGGCCGGCGCTGGTGGCGATGCTGGGGCCACGGGTGACCATGATAGGCGTGAGCCCCTTCCAGGCAGGCCCCAGCGCTGTTTGCAGGCGAGGCGAACGACTTTGGGCCTCTGCCCGCGCTGACAGCTACGAGAGAAAGAAGGCGACGCTGCTATGTGTCAGAGGGGGCCAGGACCAAGCGGTCTCCAACCTGGGTGCCGCTGGCCTCGATGGCACCGGCAGGTAGCTCGAGGGTCGAGCGGCCGCCCCTCAGGCAAGCCGAGAGGCGGAAGGGCCGGAGAGCCCGCACCGCCTTCACAACCACGTGCTCCCGGTCCAGGTAGAGGATGTCTATGGGGAAAAGCATGAAGAAGGTGTGGATGGAGGTGCACGGCGTCAGAAGGAGTCCCTCGTCCCCGGCCAGGCTACGGCGGCCCAGGAGTCCCACCAAACGGGACCACGCCCGGTCGGCGCGTCGCACGCGGACAGCAACGCCGCTGCCGCGCGTAAGGTTCCTCACCCGCAGCGGCTCTCGGCTCACTTCGAGAAGTTCTCGTAGAGGGTGATTGCAGCAGGCCCCAGAATGACCATGAACAGGGTGGGAAAGATGCAGAGCACCAGAGGGAAGACCATCTTTACCGGGGCCTGGTTGGCCGTCTCCTCCGCCCGTTGCCGACGTCGCAGGCGCAGTTGCTCGGACTGGACGCGGAGCACCTGCCCGATGCCGGTGCCCATCTGCTCGGCCTGAACAACGGCATTTACGAAGGTGACGAGGTCCAGCACCCCTGTGCGCTCGCCTAGCTCTTGCAGGGCATCGCGGCGCATGCGGCCCATACCCACTTCCCGCAGTGTGCGCGAGAGCTCCTCGGCGAAGGGGCCCTCCACCTTCTCCGCCACCCGGGCCAGGGCGGCATCGAGGCCCAGCCCTGCCTCCACGCAGGTGGTCACCAGGTCAAAGGAGTCCGGCAGACTCTTGGTGATGACGGACTGGCGGCGGCGGATACGGTTGATCAGCCAGAGGTAAGGGAGTACCAGCCCCACGCTGCCCACGGCTACCAGCAACAGCAACTCCTTGGCCTGAAAACCTCCTCCGGAAGCCACCACCAGGGCGAACCCAAGGACCACGAAGAGCCCGGTAGAGAGGGCCACGACAGTCAGGAAGCCGCCCAGGTTCATGGGCTCCCCGGCCAGGATCAGCTTCCTCTTCAAACCGTCCAGCACGCTCTGAGGCAGCATGGCCACGATACGATCCGCTGCGGCATCGAGGGCCGGGCCCAGCACGCGCTCTGTGAGGGGACGCGCAAGGTCAGGCAGGTCTTCCCGGTTGGTCCCTGATACCAGCGAGTCCACCCGCGCCCGCACGGGGTTCTCGCCGCGCCACAAGGACCCCATGATCACCAGGAACATCGTGACGAGGACGAAGGCTGCCGCTGCCAGGGCAAGCAGATTCTGCTCCATCGCTACTCTACACCTCTATGGCCAGAATGCGCCGGATGAGCAGTATGCCGATGAACTCCATGATGCCCGCCCCCACCAGAATCACTTGCCCGGCGAGGGTGGTGAAGAGTGGAGTCATGTACTCACTAGCCACCATAAAGAGGAGGCCCATGACGGCGATGGGCATAATGCCGAGAATATAGCCTGTTAGCCGCTGCTGGGATGTCACAGCCTTGACATGCCCCCGGATGCGCGCTCGCTCGCGCATGGTGTGAGCTACCGTGTCCAAGATCTCGGCCAGGTTCCCACCCACGCTCCGCTGGATGAGAATAGCGGTGATGACGATGTCTAGGTCGTAGCTGCTTGCCCGCTCGCTAAAGGCAAGCAGGGCGTCCTCGGTGGAGGAGCCGACATTGATGTCGTGGAGGGTGCGCCGCAGCTCGGTGGCGATGGGGTGCTCCAACTGCTGGGCAGCCAGCTCCAGGCTTTGCAGCAGGCCAAACCCGGCCTTCAGGGAGTTAGCGGACAGCGTGAGGGCCTCTTCTAGCTGGCTCTCCAGCTTGTTGAGCCGTTTCCGGCTGCGAAAACGTACAAAGAAGGCAGGCGCAAGGGAGCCTACGACGCCCAGCGCTATCCCGATCACCATCGCCACTGGGCGCGACGGGATGAGTACGAAGGCAAAGGCAAAGAAGAGAAGGGCCATGCCGACACGCAAGGCCACGTATTCCCCTACCCTCAGGTGCAAGTCGGCCCGGTCCAGGTCCAGGGCGGTCCTGGCCGCCCATTCTCGCCCGAGGAGAAGGTGCCCCAGTCCCAGGAACTCACTCGACTTCTTCTCGCGCAGGGCGGAGCCCGCCGCAGGCAGATCCAGCACCGATTCCCCAAACAGGCTCTGGAGCCGCTGGCGAGCCCCCTTGCTGGCAGTGCTGGTGGCCGCCGAGCCCAAGACCACTGCGCCCAGCATGATGACCACTAGCACGGCAACGGCGGCGCCCAAGGCCAGTGGGTCCATAGCTCAGATCCTCGCACCGCTATAGATGTCCGACGGAAGGTTGATGCCCGCCACCTCGAAGCGCTCGGCAAATTGAGGGCGGATGCCAGTGGAGCGGAAGTGGCCCACTACCAGGCCTTCGGCGTCGATTCCTTCCTGCTCATACCGGAAGAGGTCCTGCATGGTCACTATCTGCCCCTCCAGGCCCGAGATCTCGGAAACGTGGGTTATCCGCCGGCTGCCATCCGAGAGGCGGGAGATCTGGACCACCATGTGGATGGCGGACACCATCTGCTCCCGGATGGCCCGCACCGGCAGATCCAAGCCCGCCATCAGGATCATGTTCTCGACACGGGCGAGGCAGTCGCGGGGCGAGTTGGCGTGGACGGTACTCAGGGAGCCCTCGTGGCCCGTGTTCATGGCCTGCATCATGTCGAAGGCCTCCGACCCACGCACCTCACCTACTATGATGCGGTCCGGGCGCATGCGCAAAGCGTTCCGCACCAGATCACGCTGCGTTACTTCTCCCTTGCCCTCCAGGCTGGTGGGGCGCGCCTCCAGGCTCACCACGTGTCCCTGCTGGAGCTTGAGCTCGGTCGGATCCTCGATGGTGACGATACGCTCCGTGTCCGGAATGAAGGCGGAGAGCGCGTTGAGGAGCGTCGTCTTGCCGGTGCCCGTACCACCGGAGATGAGTGAGTTCAGCTTTACCTGCACGCAGGCGCGGCAGAACTCCGCTATCTCGCGGGTCAAGGTGCCGGTAGCGATAAGGTCCTCCACCGTCAGCCTGTCCTGGCGGAACTTGCGGATGGTGATGGTGGGGCTCTTGGGGGCCACCGGTGGGATGATCACGTTGACACGCGAGCCATCGGGGAGGCGAGCGTCCACCATGGGTGAAGATTCGTCCACCCGCCGACCCAGAGGGGCGACAATGCGTTCCACGACCCGCATGATATGGTTGGCGTCCCGGAAGCGGACGGGGCTCAGGTAAAGGCGCCCCTCCTTCTCGCAGAAGACGGTGTCGGGCGCGTTGACCATGATTTCGGAGACGGAGCTGTCCTTCACCAAGCCCTCGATGGGCCCCAGGCCCAGCACCTCATCGGCGACGGCGGTCACCAGGTCGTCGCGGGTAGCGCCCACGATGCCTGGCATGTCCTGAGCGATGAGCGTGCGCGCTGCCGTTTCGACTGCTGCGCGGGCCTTGTCAGGCTCCAGGCCCTCCAGCTTGGCGGGATCCAACTCCTCAATGAGGCGCTGGTGGAGCTTGTAGGTCAGCTCGTTGAGGGCCTCGCTGGAGCGAATGGTGCTTCCTCCTGAAGAGCGACGGCCGAATCCGTCGCCTCCCATGCCCGCTTTCTTGCCCTGCCACTGGAATTGACTCATGACGTGGTTGCCTTCCTAAGCTGAACTGATGCCGTCCCCGGCCATTGCACCGCTACCTAGCGATTCAGGATGCGGTCCAGGAAGCCCCGGGGCTCCGGCCGGTTACCGCTCAAGACATAGGCCAGGTCAATGATGCTGCGCGACACGCGGGCGTAGGGCCGGGTAAGCACGATGGGCTGTCCAAGCTGGGTGCTGCTCGTCACGGCTAGGTCATGGGGTATGCGCCAGAACACGTCATACTCCAGGACCCGCTGAATGTCGTCCTCGCGCAGGCTGTTGGCGGAGGTGCAGTGGTTGATGGTCAGCTTCACCTTGTCCTCAGAGACGGAAGCCGCTCGCAGCATCTCCAGGGCCAGCGCCGTGTCCTTAATGCTGGCGATGTCCATGCTGGTGACGAGCAGGATGAGACTCGCCTGCTCCAGGGTGGTAGCGATGATTTCGTTGAAGGTGCCCGGCGTATCGATGATGACGTAGTCGTGGCTTTGGGCCAGCAGCTCAAGGATCCTCTCGATATGTTGAGGAGTCAGATTGCGCCACTCGCTGGGGTGCAGGGGCGCTGGCAAGACAAAAGCGCCGCTATGATGCTGGACCAGGTAGTCCCGCACCTTGTTTCGGTCCATCTCGTCCAGATGGCGGGCCACATCGGCGATGCTCTGCTCCACGGGCACGTCCATCATGATGGCCACGTCACCGAAGCGAGTGTCCATGTCCACCAGCACCACCGTGGAGCCGGTGGTTCGCACCAGAGCGGTGGCCAGGTTGGTGGCGATGGTGGTCTTGCCGATGCCTCCCTTGGCACCGAAGACGGTGACAATGGTGCCGTGGGCCGCCGTCTCCGTCGTCTGGCCCGCCAGGCGCATGCGCTTGCGCTCCTCCTGCTCCAGGACGCTGTGAATGGAGCGAACCAGCTCCTCTGGCTTGACGGGCTTGATGAGGTAGTCGCGGGCGCCGGCTACCATGGCCCGCCGCACGGAGGCGGCATCGGCCATGGCGGAGTAGACGATGGAGGGAGCGCCGGGGAGGGCGTCGGCCAGCGACTCGATGGTCTGGAGGGCCCGGGCTACGGGCTCTTCGACGGAGACCAAGAAGACATCGGGCAGCTTCTCCTGGGCCACCGTGACGGCCTCAATGCCGTAGCCGGCCTCGCCGGTCACCGTGAAGTGGGCCGTCTGGAGGGCCCGCTTCATGTCAGCGCGACTGCTGAGGTCGGGGTCAACCGTGACTACTTCTGGGGTTCGAGCCATAGCCTAGCTCCTGGCGAGTATTGAGGCCTCCTCCTCAATTATCGACGTGGCCGGGGCCTCCCATTAGGGTTTTTACCTACCGGACGACCGGCCTCGGCAGGTTCGAGGGAATCAGGTCTGTCTCCGCCACGAATGGGATATCCTGCACCGTGGCGTCGCCGTAGGGGCGCACAGCCAGCCGCAGAACCCCGTTCTCCTCAGCCAGGAAGAGCAGTTGCGCCTCCTGAGGTGTCACCGAGAGGGTGACGGTGGAGGCCTTGGGTTCGGGCTCGGCCTCAGTGTTACGGACTCTCTGCCCGCTGTCATCGGTGGTGGTAGTCTCACCGTCGGTGCCGGTCGTTGTCCCCGCTTCTGGCACGGTGTCGACTACGGTCTGGGCCACGGCCAGCACCTCGACGTTCTGGAGGATGATGCGGGAGAAGTACCTCTCCTCGGTTATCTCCTGGTCTCCCGAGCCGAAGGTGACGTCGAAGACGCCGATGATGTCCACGTAGTCACCTGGAAGCACCAAGCCGCCGCTGCTGATGACCTGGGTCACCTCGATGGAGATCGCGCGGCTCCCCTCCGGGATGACGTAGGATAGGCTGTCACCGGTCGCGGCGGCGCTGGTTAGTGACACCACCTTGGTGGAGAGCACCTCCTCGTTGGTGGCGATGGGATAGCGTGTGACTTGGCCCACGACCTGGCTCAGGTCGGTGTAGGCCAGCTCGCTGTGGCTGTCGGTCGGCACCTGCCGCACCTCCACCATGCCTGACGTGATCTTGGTGCGGGCCGGGATATCCTGTTTTGCCACCACCGCCGACACCATCGATGCGGCGCCAGCAGCGCCGCCGGTGCTCTCTGAGCTGCGGCTGAGGGCGGCATAGACCAGAATAGCGGCCACAACACCTGCGACCAGCCCTAGTAGCAGGAGCCTGCGGTTGGTACTGCCTGCCGCCGTGCCTGCCAATGGTCTAGCCATGATGTCCCTCTCTTTCTGCCTCCGGGACTAGTGAAAGCCTCGCGCTCCCATCGGTTCCTCAACGAAGGCCGGTACGACCGCCATGGCGCCGGCTGTCAGGACAGTTACCTGCCCCCTCTCTTGTCGGCGCCACATGCGCAAGGCATGACGAAGCCAGGTCCAGGCCTTCATCACTCGATCCTTGTGTCACTGCTTGAGGTCATGGTTATGGCGGAAGGGAGAGTACCGCCACTGAAGACGGTTAGGAGACTGCCCAAGGGTGTGACGAATGAGTAGTCATGTGTCACGGTTACGACTACCGAGGTGCCGGGCTGGCCCTGGCAGTTCTCGACCGACACATCGGAGGCGGTTAGGAGCCCGGCTGAAGTGCCTACGACCCTCTGCTCGATGTCTTCGCAACTGGCGCCGACGGCGCCTGCGCGTGCCCCTTCGCGGGCGGAGTTGGTGACGGTCATCCAGGAGCGCAAGGCCCAGCCGAAGTCGACGATGGCCAGGACCAGGATCAGGAGGATTGGCACCACCAGGGCAAACCCCACGAGCGCCTGGCCGCCTTCGCCTCGCTGCCGCTGTCCCTCACCTGGCTGCCATGCCGGCATCTCTCGTGGCCCCCGCCTTCGATCATTCATGGTCACCTGCCAAATGCACCTGAACCGCCGCCGCCCGGCCTAAGGGAAGGCCGCCGACGCCGTCTGGTAGGCTTGGTCGAGTTGGCCGCTGAAGGCGCCGAGAACAGCCACCAGCGCAACGGCAACGAGCAGAATGACCAGGGCGTACTCCACCAGAGTCTGTCCGCTTTCGCTCCGCAGGACTCCGGCGTACCCGAGCAGCAGCCGCTTGAGTCGGTCCACGCTATTCTCCCTGCCTTGTAGGCTCCGCTGGCTAGCAACGACGGGTCGTCGTCGCTAGCCAGCATTCCTCTTTCACCACTGACGTTGGAGGAGAAGAACCTCCTCCGCTTGCCTAGAAGCTGCCGCCGATGTCCTGGAAGACGCCGGCGATATCGTCCTTGAGCAACCCGAGCGCAACGACGAGCGCCACACTGACCAGGGCGATGATGAGGGCGTACTCTACCAGGGTCTGGCCCTCGTCCCGGCGCGTCCAGGTCATCACTCGCAGCAGTGCCTCATTGATTAGCCGCATAACCTCCTCCTTCTGGGTTCTGGGGGCGGGCACCCGCCGGCCCCCCTGTTTCCTCACCGGCCACCGCAGCCGGCTTCACGACGTTTGCCGCCCTGCCTCCGCCCCCTTCTACAGACGGCGGGACCCGCGGCAGCGGTTTGTGTGTGGCCTCTCTCTTCTCCGGGTCTCACCTCCTGCTTATTAGGGTTTTCACTGATCCGACCCCTACAGTATCGGCGGTGCTTGCGAATCCTGAAGTTGTATTCCGCGGGATAGACCCCGTACCTGTTGGCCCTCCAAAGCCGGCCTCCAGGCTGGCCTTCGGGGGAATGGGGCCTTGGCTATGGCGCTCGGATGCAAAGCTTTCCTCGTGATGACTGTGGACCCGCAGTTGCCTCGCCCGCCTCTCAGTAGGCTTCCGACGCCTCGCCTCCGGCGTCGAAGAGAGAAGGGGCAGGCTCGTCTTGAAGCTCGATCAGACGGGCCCAGATGCTCTCCCGCATTGTGGGAGAGGGCGCCACGTCCCCTGACAGAGGGCGGATGAGGGAGACCACTTCCAGGAGGGCCTTCAGTTGGGTACGGTATTCCGGGTACCTTTCCACGGCCGCGTTCAGGTCCGAGCCCTGGCGCAGGGTCTCCAGGCAATCAGTCAGTGCCTGCACGATGCTAACCTTCACCATGGGCGAATCAACCTTTGGCCGAGACGCTTTCTGCCTTCATCAGCTTGCGAAGGGTGCAGAGAGCGCGGTGCTGAATGACGCGCACGGCTGCCACGCTCTTGCCGACAATCTCTGCCACCTCGCGGTACTCCAGGTCCTCTACGAAGCGAAGGATGATCACCTGACGCTGCTCATGGCCCAACTGGAGGATGGCCTGCCTGACACGCTCCTCGTCGGCCTGCCGCTCGGTTACCTTCTCGGGATTGCGGAAGCTGTCCTGGTCCATCAGCCCTTCGTACAACTGGTTGCCTTCGCGCCGCGAGCGGAGGTAGCTGATGGCCAGGTTGTGGGCGATACGCAGCAGCCAGGACGCAAAATGTGCCCCACGGTCCTCGTACCGGTCCATGGCCTCCCAGGCCTGCAAGAAGGTCTGGGCGGTCAGGTCTTCGGCTTCGCTAACGCTATTGACGAGGTAGTAGATGTGACGGTAGACGCGGACGACGTGCATGTCGTACAGCTCGCCGAAGGCCTCGGCATCCCGCCCAATCGCCCTTTCAACGAGCAAGCGCTCGTCGTCCACGCGCCGTAGGTCGAGCTTCAGCATCCAGCTCTCGCGTACTAACAACGACCCTGGGGTTGGAGCATTACACAGGGTCTTCCGGCGTTGCTGTTAGGGTTCCCCCGCTCCGATATTGGGGTATTCCCCTATGTAGGATCGGCAACAGTGCGCAGTCTTAAAGGGGTACGGTGGCTAGCAGAGCGAAAAAAGCTGATCAAAATGAGAGGGCCTGCCCGGTAGGGCAGGCCCCAATGCTGACAGAGCGGCCGTTACACGCTCTCGGCGCCAGGATCCGCGTCCTCAGCCGGCGTTGGCTCGATCATCTGCTCGGGTCGCTGCTCGTCCTCGTTTTTCACCTCGGCTACTGGTCGCGGGACAGCCTGCCTACGCCTGCGGCGCCGTGGCTGCTGCTCGTTTGCTTGCTCCAGTGCGGCGAGCGCCTCTGCAACGCCGTCTTCCGGCGCCAGCAGTTCGAAGACGAGGCGGTAGGGGCCGACCCGGATCTCATCGCCATTCTGAACCACGAACCAGCCGCCAACAGGACCATCGGAGGCGAAGGTCGGAAGGCGAGTAAGCTTGTGGTACATGAGCCGCCCCTCGCTGACCCACACGCGGGCCTCCTCCGGTCCGATGCTCCCGTCTTCGCTCGCCAGCACCAGGTCACAGTGGGGCGAGGAGCCGAGGCGCCGGGGACGGGCGCCAACCTCCAGCGCCTCTTCCTGCCGCGGACCCGCAGCCACGACCAGGCGGCCCAGCGGTTGTTCGCTCAAAGTGGGCAACTCGCTGGGGGGTGACTCCCAGGGCTTGGACTCTCCGCCGCGACGGGGGGACCAGGGGTGGACGCGGGCAGCTAGTGCCGGTGCTCTGGGCCGGCGGCGGCCGATAGCCAACAGGCCCAGCGTCCCTGCCGCGGCCAGCAGCACGAGGACCACACCCACCGCCAGGAGCCCAAACGACGGTCCTCCGCCGGAGGACGTCGCTGTCACGAAGCCCAGCTCTGTGGCTCCTGCGGCGCCGGCGGTGTCGATGGCCTCCACCCGCAGCGCATGGCTGCCGGCGGCGTAGGCCGCGGGGTCCAGGCTCACCTCATAGGGTGGCGACGTTAGCTCGGCGAGAAGCGAGCCGTCCACCTCTATGCGCAGCGTCTTCAGCGGCAACTCGCCTGTCACCTGGACCGACAGGTTCACCGGGGCGCTGATCTTGGTGCCAGACGCCAGCCCCTGGACCGTCACCACGGGGGGCTCCGCCGTGGGCGACGTCTCCAGGGCGGGCAGCGTCTCGCGGGCTAGGCCCGAGGCCCCACCCGCCGTCACCTCGATCTCCAGCGTCAAGGGCTGTGCCCGGTTCAGGGAGCCGGGGCTCAGTGTGACGACGTACTGGCTGCGCAAGAAGTCGCCGATGGCACGGTAAAGCTCGCTCAGGCCCTCAGCGGTCGGTGTCTCCAGAAATCGACCCCCTGTGCCCTGGGCCAGGGCCTCCAGGTAGGCGCGGTCGATGTCGCTGCCCAGCCCAATGGTGAAGAAGGGCGCCCCTATTGCCACCGCCTGTGACAGGGAAGCATCGCGGCTGACGGCGCTCCGGTTTCCGAAGTCGACGCCGTCGCTGAGGAGAATGATGGCCTTACGCTGGGTCTGGGCCGAGGCTGCCACGAAGGCGCTGACGCTTGTCGCCTGGTAGAGGGCGGTGTTGCCCACGGCCTGCAGCGAGTCCAGAGCTGCGAAGACAGCGCCCCTATCAGTCGTGAAGTTGAGGACAGGGGTCACGGCGTCGCCGAAGGTGACCAGGGCCACACTGTCGATGGGCGCCAGCCCTTCCACGAAGGTGCGACTCGCTTCCCGGGCCTGGGCCATCGGGTCTCCCTCCATGCTTCCGCTGACGTCCACGGCCAGCACCACCGCCACACCGATGTCGGAGTTGACGGCGGCCGTCACCTGGCTGATAGACGCTGGCGAGCCGGCCTGTCCTCCGCCTCCCGTGGAGGGAGGCAGGTCGACAATGCGGGCGACAAAGTCCTCCTTCGTGAGCCCGACCACGGGCCGGCCCGAGGCGTCTGCCACGCTGACCACGGCTACCACGTCGCCGGGCTTGCTGGCGTCGATGCTGGCGATATCTACCGCCAGCTCGCCGCTCGCGGCGGTGGCTATCGCGCGCAGCATACAGACGGTAGCGAAAAGGGCTACAGAAAGTCGGGCAAGCCAGTGCCTTGCCATCATAGTGAGATTCCCTCTGACTCTAGTTTCGGTTCCCGCCGACGGCGGTTTAGCCGCTGCGCTGCACCAACTCGGGAGAGCCCGTCTCAGGCCACCGCACAAAGAGCCGCGTTCCTGCTGGGGTTCCCCTGCCCGATTCTGGCTGGGGTCTCCTCCAGGTTCGCGTCGTGTAACAAAAGCTTGAAGGGGACGTTAGAAAAAGTAGATAGGGGAGGGTCCACTTGCTTGACATAGTCCATCGCCTGTGGCAGACTGCAAACGCAAAAATGGCCAGCCGGATTGTGCCAAGCACGCCTCATCCCTAAGTATCGACAGTCTTTTTGCCGGTCTGTAACCCGCAAGGAGGCGAAGGCCGGGTGATGGAGGCAGAGGCAGCGGCCGAAGGGAAACGCGGCTAAGCCTCAAGCCCAGAACCTGGACATCTGGAATACGTCTCCGAAAAGGCAAGGTGTGGGAAACCGCACCGGCGAGTCGCCCCGCCAGGACATGGATTCTGAGAGGACGTACTCGCTCCTCCGACCGTCGTTGGTTGGGGGACGCAAAGCCACGGGTCTACGGCCGATGCGCTACGACCGCCGGGCTGCCGAAGAGAGCCCATCGGGGAGTCTTCAGCCCATCGCTTTCTTGCTGAGGGCGGCGGGCTGATGATTCTAGGGGTCTCGGGGCCCGGCACGGGGAAGGCGGGGCCCTGGAACGGGACCCTGGGACCCCTAGAACAACCGCACCAGACAACTGAATAGGATCTCCGAAAAGGCGAGACGCGGGAAACCGCGTTACCCCAAGGGATCGGGGTCCGCCCGCCAAAGGCAGGCGGACGCAAAGCTACGGGTCTACGGTCTGCCCGCCCACGGCGGGGCCCGTCTGCCAAAGGCGGACGGAGGTGGGGGCCAGGACAGCCGGGCTGCCGAAGAGAGCATTCTCGGAGAGTCTTCAGCCGCGGCCTTCTCACCAGTCGTTAGGCGCTGAAGGCGGCGGCTTTTTGTTTGTGTAGACGATGCAGCTCGCCGACTGGCTCAACTACTCCGGAGAGGGCGGCAACCGAGCCTGTGCGGCGGCGTTAGGAGCGACGCCAGCGTGAAGCGGGCCATCTCATTGCTGGGTTTCCTGGTCCTCTTGGGAGTGGCTAGTTTCCTCATTGCCAGCGCCGCGCTCGATCTAGACTCGCCTCGGCGGGCTTGTGCAGCCGTGGACAAGCAGTCCCTGGCCCCCTCGGACGCCCCGGCCTGCTGGCCTACAGAGACACCTACACCCATCAGCACGCCGACGCCCACGGACACACCTGTCAGCACGCCGACGGAGACGCCGACGG
>CAZSSQ010000056.1:0-15622 GCA_964609465.1 uncultured Dehalococcoidia bacterium | reverse complement strand
TCGAGGAGTTCCACAAGCTGCCGGGCATCGGCCCCAAGAGCGCCCAGCGGCTCACCTACTATCTCCTGCGCGCCCCCGCCGACGAGGCGCGTGCCCTGGCCCAGGCCATCCTCGAGGTCAAGGAGAAGACCGTCCTCTGCTCCGTCTGCCAGAACATCGCGGATAGCGACCCCTGCGCCATCTGCTCGAACTCGGAGCGCGACCACGGCGCCATCTGCGTGGTGGAGGAGCCCCTGGACATCCTGGCCCTGGAGCGAGCGGGCGCCTACAGGGGGCTCTACCACGTGCTCCACGGCGTCATCTCGCCCATGGACGGCGTCGGCCCCGAGGACCTGAAGGTGCAGGAACTCCTAAGCCGCCTGCGGTCAGGCGACGTGCGCGAGGTGATCATGGCGACCAACCCTAACCTGGAGGGCGAGGCCACTGCCATGTACATCGCGCGGCTCATCTCGCCCCTGGGGCTGAAGGTGACCCGGCTGGCCCGCGGCCTTCCCGTGGGCGCCGACCTGGAATACGCCGACAACGTAACCCTGGCTCGGGCCCTGGAGGGCCGGCAGGAGGTGTAGGTCTCTTCCCTTGCCTCCCCCTCACGTCTACAAGACCACCGCCATCGTCCTCCGCCACCGCAAGCTCGGTGAGGCCGACAAGATCCTCACTTTGTTCACCGCTAACCACGGCAAGCTCGACGCCGTGGCCAAGGGGGTGCGGCGGCCTACCAGCAAGCTGGCCGGCCACGTCGAGCCCCTCACCTACAGCACCTTCTTGCTCGCCCAGGGCCGTGAGCTGGACATCGTGACCCAGGCCGAGACCCTGGAGCCACTGACACCCCTCCGCGAAGACCTGGAGCGCCTCGGGCGGGGCCTCTACGCCGCTGAGCTCGTTGACCGCCTTACCCCCGACCGCCAGGAGTCCTACCCGCTGTTCAGGCTCCTCCTGGAGACGCTGCGCCGCCTGGCCGCCCGCGATGACCTGGACCTGGTGCTGCGCTACTTCGAGGTGCAGCTCTTGCACGAGCTGGGCTACCGGCCCCAACTGGACCGCTGTGTGTCCTGCGAGGGCGCGCTGGAACCCACGACCAACTTCTGGAGCGCCGCCAGCGGCGGCGTCCTCTGCCCGGCCTGCGCGGCCGACGACCCCCTAGCGCGGGAGCTCTCGTTAGCTGCCCTGAAGGTGCTGCGGCTGCTTCAACGGAGCAGCTTCAGCGACGCCGCGCGGGTGAGGATAGCGGCCGGGCTGGCCCAGGAGCTGGAGCGGCACCTGCGGGAGTACATCCGCTACGTACTGGAGCGTGACCTGCGCTCGGTCGCCTTCCTCGACACGCTGCGGCGGCGGAAGGCGGTCCGCACCTGAAGGTCCCGGCCCGGACCACTCCGCGTCCCTTGCGCGGCCACCGGGCCGCCTGGCGGCACCTGGACAGCGTGTATACTGAGAATGCACGGCAGGAGCTAGATGCCCTCCCCTTACGGCAAGGGGAAAGAAGCTCTAATGAGACATGATAAGTGAGCACCGAAACAGAGGAAGAAGATCGCCCTCGTAGCGCATGACAACAAGAAGCGTGATCTATTGGAATGGTCGAAATACAATAGGGACCTTCTGGTCGAGCACGAGCTCTACGCCACAGGAACGACCGGCAAACTGCTGGAGCAAGAGCTCGATTTCGAAGTCGTCAGACTCAAGAGCGGACCGTTGGGTGGTGACCAGCAAATCGGAGCGAAGATTGCCGACGGAGACATCGATCTTTTGATCTTTTTCTGGGATCCTCTCGAACCGGCCCCGCACGATCCAGATGTAAAAGCTCTGCTACGAATTGCCGTGGTGTGGAACATTCCAGTCGCCTGCAACCGAGCTTCTGCTGATTTCATCGTCTCATCGCCACTGATGTCTGAAGGATACCAGCGGTTTCTTCCCAACTATGACGATCACGAGCAGCGGTTAGCAGGAGCGCATGTCGACTGACGGCCAAGTCCGGCCTGCTGCGCGCGCCGCGCGTCGCCAGCCGATCGGACGGCAGGAGGTGAACCACCATGCCCGTCTATGAGTATTACTGCCAGCACTGCGACGGCATCTTCGAGGTGCTGCGCGCCATGCGGGAGGCCTCCTACCCGCAGCCCTGCCCCGTCTGCGACCGCGACGGGCAGCGCATCATGCCCACCTCCTTCATGGCCTTCACCTTCCGCGACGGCTACCCGCGGCGCATCCCCGACAAGGGTACCTACTGGCACCTGGGCAAGGAGGTACGGGCGCCGGCCCGGGGGCCCGTCCGCATGAACGAGCATCCGGAGATAAACAAGCCGGTCCCGCCTCCCAGGAAGACCAAAGGGGAGCTGGCGGACGAAAAGGAGAAGAAGACCCTCCGGAAGAAGGAAGAGAAGAGGATGCGGGACTCGGGGGTGCCCATCGTGCGGCGCAGGGGCGAGCGGTAGGCGCGCCCTTCCAAGCGGACATGCGAGCCCCGGCCTCAGGAGCCGGGGCTTAAGTCTTCCATCTCAGTGTCGTGGCCTTCAGGCTCTGCGCTTCAACACGTAGTCGGCGATTTCGGCCAGGGACTCGCGCGCAGCGCCGGCAGGCAAGCCTTCCAGGGCGGCGTGAGCGCGGTCGCGGAAGCCGCCGGCCACCCGGTAGCACTCGTCGAGGACCCCGGAGCTGAGAACCATGTCCACGGCCTCAGCCAGATGACGCGGGCTGTGCCGGTGGCGGAAGAAGCGCTTCACCGGGTTGTCGCGCGGGTGCCCCTCCATGACGAGCAGGGACGGGAGCGTGAGGGTACCCTGCATGAGATCGCTGCCGGCGGGCTTCCCCATCTCGGCCTCGTCGCCGCTGAAGTCCAGGATGTCATCCACTATCTGGAAGGCCATACCCACGTTCTCGCCGTAGTCCCGCAGGGCCGCACGCCAGGCTTCCGGCGCGACGGACACGATGGCGCCGCCCTCGGCGGCAGCGGCGAAGAGGGAAGCCGTCTTGCTGGCGATGCGCTGGAAGTAGTGGCGGGTGGTCTGGCTGTAATCGTAGGCCGTCATGTCCTGCTCCAGTTCGCCGCTCGCCATGGCGAGGAGAGTGCGCGAGAACATCCGCATCGCTTCCAGGTTGCCGGTGCGGGCTGCCAGGCCGGCGGCGTGAGCGAACATGTAGTCCCCCAGCATGACGGAGGCCGAGTTGTCGAAGAGGCTATTGGCCGTCGGGCGGCCGCGGCGGGTGCTGGCGCGGTCGATGACGTCGTCGTGGACAAGGGTGGCCGTGTGCAGGAGTTCGATGGAGGCAGCCAGCGGCACCAGCATCTCTTGATGGTTGTTGCTGAACTTGCCCGCCAGGAGAGCGATGCTGGGGCGGAGCATCTTGCCCCCGGGTGCCAGCACGTGGTCGAGCATCTCCGAGAGCTCGGCGAAGTCAACCCGCTTGATGGCCTGGAGGGCCTCCTCGACCTGGGCCAGCTCCTCCTGGACCGGGGCGTAGATAGACGCCACCCCTACCATGCCCTTCCCCCTGCGCTACTGGCGCTTGCCTGGGTCGGCCTCAGTCCGAACAGCCTGACAGCGTTCTCCCCGCTGCGCAGCGCCACCGCCTCGGGCGTCAGCCCGCGCACCTCGGCGACGCGCATCGCCGCCTCAGCAACATAGGCGGGCTCATTTCGACGCCCGCGTTGAGACTGGGGTGCGCCGTAAGGACTATCCGTCTCCAGGACCAGATGGTCCATGGCGAGGCCGGCCACCACCTCTCTTAGCCTGTCTGACGTGGGATAGGTCACACAGGTGTGAATGGAGATGAGGAAGCCCATGTCCACGTAGCGCCGCGCCAACTCCAGGTCGCCGCTGAAATAGTGCATGACCCCCAGGAGCCGTCCTTCCCCGAAGAGGGGGCGCGCCTTCTTTGCCCAGCGCTTCAGGATGGGGTACATCTGGTCGTGGGCGTCCCGGCAGTGAACGGCGACGGGAAGCCGGCGCTCAGCGGCCAGGGCCAACTGCTCCTCCAGCACCCGAACCTGATCCTCCCGCGGCGACAGGTTACGATAGAAGTCGAGCCCAATCTCGCCCACGGCCACCACCCTGGGGTGCTGCGTGAGCTCCCGCAGGCGGCGCCGGCCCTCGTGGTCGAGGCTGGCGGCGACGTTGGCGTGCCAGCCGACAGTAGCATACAGCCGCAGGTCCCCTTCGGCTAGGGCGATGGCAGCTTCGCTGCTGGCGGCATCGACGCCCAGCACGACTATGGCCTCGAGGCCGGCCTGCCAGGCCCGTTCCAGGGTCGCCTCCCGGTCCCTGTCGAACTCCCCGAACTGGACATGGGTGTGGGTATCGATCAGTCCTCTCACGGGCTGGTGGCGCTCTCGATGGCGGGAGCGCCGGGCTGCCCTGCCAGGAGCCGGGCTTCCTCCTCATCGACGATGCTCGGGTCCAGCTTCTTGAAGAGGGCCGCTGGCTGCAGGAGCCTTTGGCCCGGGCGCGGCACCTCGAAGCGCCAGCCGGCGTCCTGGATGGTGCCTTCGCAGCCCAGAAAGCCGTGCAGGCGCTCGCTAGAGAAGGGCAGATAGGGATAGAGGGCCGTCTTCAGGGTGTTGATCACGCCGATGACAACGTAGAGGGAGCGGCCCGCCGCCTGGCGGTCCTGGCTTATGGTGCGCCAGGGAGCCTGCTCGTCCAGGTAGCGGTTCGCCTCCTGAGCCAGGGCCAGCGCCGACCCCACCCCGGCCCGGAAGCGGCAGGCCGAGATCTGCTCGCCGGTTTCCGCCAGGGCGGCCTCGGCGCGCTTCAAGAGGCTGCTGGCGGCGTCGTCCAGCTCACCCGGATCGGGCACCTGTTCGTCGAAGTGACGATGGGTGAAGGTGAGGACGCGGTGAACCAGGTTGCCCCAGGTAGCTACCAGCTCATCGTTGTTGCGGCGCAGGAACTCCGGCCATGTGAAGTCAGTGTCGGCGTTCTCGGGCATGCTGGCGGCCAGGTAGTAGCGCAGAGCATCAGCGTCGTACCGCGACAGGAAGTCGTTGACCCAAATAGCGAGGCCGCGGCTGGTGGAGGCCTTGGCCCCCCGGACCATCAGGTACTGGGTCGCCGGGACGTCGTAGGGGAGGTTCAGGCCGTCGTAGCCCATGAGCATGGCGGGCCAGATGATCGTATGGAAGGGGATGTTGTCCTTGCCCAGGAAGTAGTAGGCGCGGCAGTCCGGATCCTCCCAGAAGTCGCGCCAGGCCTCCGGCTGGCCCTGGAGCTGAGCCCACTCCTTGGAGGCCGACAGGTAGCCGATGACCGCCTCGAACCAGACGTAGATGCGCTTGTTCTCGAAGCCGGGCACGGGCACGCTCACGCCCCAGTCGATGTCGCGGGTGATGGCACGGTCGTGCAGACCCTCATTGAGCAGGCCCAGGGTGAAGTTGAGGACGTGCTTGCGCCAGTGCTCCTTGGGCGTGACCCACTCCCGGAGGCGCTCCGCGAAGGCGCTCAGCCGGAGGAAGAAGTGCTCCGTCTCCCGGATCTCGGGGCAGTCACCGCAGAGCTTGCAGCGCGGCTCGATGAGCTCCTGCGGGTCCAGCGTCTTGCCGCAACTGTCGCACTGGTCGCCCCGGGCACCGTCGAAGCCGCAGTGAGGACAGGTGCCCTCGACGTAGCGGTCGGGCAGGAAGCGAGCGTCGCGCAGGCAGTAAGGGAGGGACATGCTGCTTTTGTAGATGTAGTCCCTCTCGAGCAGGCGCAGGAAGATGTCGTGGGTGACGCGGGCGTGGTTCTCGGTGCCGGTGGTGGTGTAGAGGTCCCAAGTAATGCCCAGGAGGCGCCAGGTCTCCAGGAAATCCTCGTGGTAGCGGGACGCGACCTCCTGGGGGGCCCGCCCCTCCTGCTCGGCGCGCACAGTGATGGGCGTGCCGTGCTGATCGCTGCCGGAGACCATGAGCACCCGGTCGCCGCGGGCGCGATGATAGCGGGCCAGGATGTCGGCCGGCAGCTGGCTACTGACGATCTGGCCCGTGTGGAGGGAGCCATTGGCGTAGGGCCAGGCTACAGCGACGAGGATCTTCTCCGCCACCAGTTATCTTTCCGGGCCAAAGTGACCCCATTCTACCACAGGCCCCACCTATGAACGATTCACTTCGCAGCCAGCCAGAGGCGGTACAGTTGCCGTCGGGGCAAACCGAAGCGTCCCGACAGGGCCGGCAGGGCCTCGCGGGCAGGGACGCCAGCGGCACGCAGACGCTGTATCTCGGCGCGCAGGTCGCCGGGGGCCTCCGCAGCCGCTATTTCCTCTGAACGCCCCTCGACAACCAGCGTGAACTCGCCGCGCGGCTCCAGGAAGTGCCCCGCCGCCTCCGAGAGACAGCCTCGGAAGACCTCCTCGTGCATCTTGGTCAGCTCGCGACAGACTGCGGCCCGGCGGTCTCCCAGTTCCTCCCGCAGAATGGCCAGTGTGGTCCTCACGCGATGGGGCGCTTCGAAGGCCACCAGCGTCTCGGCGGCGTCACGAACGGAGCGCAGTAGCCTGCGGAGAGGGCCCGGCTGCCGGGGCAGAAAGCCCAGGTAGAGGAAACGTCGCGTCGACAGGCCCGAGGCGGACAGGGCCGCCGTCAGCACTGACGGTCCGGGCACCGGCACCACCCGGAACCCGGCCTCCCAGGCGGCGTCCACCAGGTGCTGGCCGGGGTCGCTGATGGCCGGCGTACCGGCCTCGGAGACCAGGGCCACGTCGCCTTCAGCCAGGGCCTCCAGCAGACGGGGCGTCTTGGCGCGCCTGTTGTGCTCGTTGTAGCTGGTCAGGGGAGTGTGGATGTCGTAGTGGGAAAGGAGCTTGCGGGTGGTGCGCGTATCCTCGGCAGCGATGAGCGAGACGGCCTGAAGGACGCGCAGGGCACGCAGGGTAATGTCCTCCAGGTTTCCAATAGGTGTCGATACTAGATAGAGGGCGCCCATCGCATGCCTCAGCCGGGCGTTATTGTCAAACTGCCCGATCTCATCAACTTTTTTGGCTCTCCTCCCAGTGGGTCAAGCCTTAAGACCGTTGACGCGGGCTTGCGCACTTCGATATACTTTTTCAAACTACCAGGCGGCCGTCGTGAAGGGTCTAGCGAAGGAGGCCCCGCCGTAATGAGCGAGACCGAGCGACAGGAACCCTCCGCCATTGCAGGTCTACACACAGGGGAAGAGGTCCCGGGCCTCTTCCGGCGCCTCGTGCCGGTCGAGGCGCCCCCCGGCGCCAAGGTCATGCGCCGCGCTTACGGCTTCGATGAGGTGGCCATCGTTCCCGGGGCCGTCACCGTTAACCCGGAACTGACCGACGTCTCGTTCACCCTGGGCGACCTGCAACTCCCGCTCCCCATCCTGGCTGCCGCCATGGACGCCGTGGTCGACCCTCGCTTCGCCGTTGACTTCCACAAGATGGGAGGTCTCGCGGTCCTCAACCTGGAGGGCCTCCAGACGCGCTATGACGACCCTGGGGCCATTCTAGAGGAGATCGCGGCAGCGCCCAAGAGCCAGGTCACCTCCCTCCTCCAGAAGGCCTACTCCGAGCCCATACGCCCCGAGCTTATCGGGACGCGAGTACGGGATATTAAGGCTCGGGGGGGCCTGTGCGCCGTGTCCTGCACCCCCGCCAACACCAAGCGGTTCGCGCCGCTGGCTGCTGAGGCGGGGGTCGACGTTTTTGTCGTCCAGTCCACGGTGACCTCGGCCCGCCACATCTCCCGCAGTCCCACCGGCCTTAACTTCGAGGACCTGGTGCGAGTGATGCCGGTGCCGGTGGTGGTGGGCAACACCGTCAGCTACCGGGCCTGCAAGGAGCTCATGGAGAAGGGCGTGGCCGCCGTCCTGGTAGGCGTGGGGCCGGGCGCCGCCTGCACGACGCGTGAGGTGCTCGGCATCGGCGTGCCCCAGGTCACCGCCACGATCGACTGCGCAGCCGCCCGCGACCAGTACTATCAGGAGAGCGGCCGCTACGTCCCCATTATCACCGACGGGGGCATCGTGACGGCGGGCGACATGTGCAAGGCCTTCGCCTCCGGTGCCGATGCCGTGATGCTGGGCTCCATACTGGCCGGCACCGTGGAGGCCCCTGGCCACGGCCACCACTGGGGCATGGCTACCCCACATGCAGAGCTGCCACGAGGGACGCGGGTGACGGTGGGCGTCACCACCACCCTCCAGCGGGTCCTCTTCGGGCCTACATCCCGCACCGACGGCACCGAGAACCTGGTGGGTGCCCTGCGCACGGCCATGGGCGTCTGCGGCGCCCGCACCATCCGCGAGTTCCAGAAGGTGGAGCTCGTCGTTGCCCCCTCGATCAAGACCGAGGGTAAACAGTATCAGCTTTCCCGCTGAGCACTCCCTCGATCGTGAGCCGGCCGTCGTCCTCTACCCACACGCGCCGCACCACGCGTCGGATCGTGTCTCGAAGACCCTCGTCGTCTAGATTCAAAGACCCGCGCTCCCCAAGGTCGGCCAGCCAGTAGAGGTAGTCATCCGCCTCCCGTAGAATGTCTCTTTCGGGATACGGGTTTAGTCCCTCCAACTCAGCCTTTCTCTCCTGCCGCTCAGCGCGCACGTTTTCCAGCTCTTTGATGAGCTGCGCCGTGTCGCGGTAGACGCCCTGCCGGGCGAGCTCCAGCACCCGCTGCTCCTCCTGTTCAAGCTCGTCAATGCGCGTCAGGAGCACGTCCGCCTTCCGCGCCTGCTCTACAGGGACACCACCAAGCTTAATCAAGACAATGCAACATGAGCCGCTGGAATCGATGCAGGGCGACGACCCTCGTGTGAGATAGCCCTCTCCATCCTCTAGAAACAACTCCCTCCTGTTACACGAATTGTCACCTCTATCGTGATAGGTGGAAGGGCTAGGCCCGCCGCCTTTGCCGTCGCTGTTGACAGCATCCGGGCGGCCGCCCCCCACCCTGAACCCAGGTGGGGGACGACAGATCGGCCGAGGGAGGAGGTGAAAACGATGTTGACTGCCAGGGAACTCCGGGCGTTTCTGTGGCTCAAGGGCCGGCTTGACGCCTGGGCAAGCGAAGTCTGTGACCGCGGCCCCTTCTATGGGGTGGATGACCCTCGCGCTGATGAGCTGGAGAAGCTCGTTGGGTGCGAGGACTCCGTAGAGGAGGCCCTGGATATGTTCGTTGTACTCCGCTCGGAGTACATCGAACAGCTCTTGGCCCAACAGGGCTCGGACCCGCTGGTGCAGAAGCTCCGGTTCGTTGACTCCATCGTCAGCAACCCGAGTCACGTATAGGCGGGCGGGGGCGGCAGTCGCATGGATGCGCGCTGCCCCTGCAAGGCGAGCAGCTAGATAGGTCGGGGCGGTCGTCGCACGGATGCACGCCGCCCCGGCCATCTCTTGCTGCCAAGGCGCATCTAGAGCCCATTTGCGCATCGGTCATCGGAACAGGGGAGGAGACACTGTGGCGGAAAGAGACGGGCTACTTGTTCTCTACGCCGACGGCGCTTGCCGCGGCAACCCCGGGCCCATGGGCATCGGTGCCGTCATCTATGATCCCGATGGCAAGGTGGCGGGGACAGCCTCGGCCGCACGGTCCTGGGGCACAAATAACCAGGCCGAGTGGCTGGCAGCGCTTGCCGCCCTGAACACTGCCCGTGGTGCCGGTGCGCGCCGCGTTGAGCTGCGCATGGACTCGGAGCTCGTGGTGCGGCAGCTGAACGGCGAGTACCGAGTCAAGAACGAGGGCCTCCGGCCCCTACACGAGAGGACGCAGGAACTCCTGAGGGGGTTCGATGACCGGCGCTGCGTCTACGTCAGGCGCGAGGGCGACTCGGACGCCGACCGGCTCGCCAACGGGGCGCTCGACGCGACCCAAGGACCGGCCACGGGGGAGGAGGCCCCGCAGGACTTCGCGTGACACACACGGTGCCAGTGGGTGACGCAAGATGGGATGCCGGGGGCCAAACGGACACCCCGGCCGTTCGTTCCCCATCCAGCCCGTCCATGTCCAACTCCCGCAGCGGAGACGACCCTGGGGACGCGACTTATATACTATTTATTCGCGCGCGCGTGCGACGTGACGCCAGCGCCGCCGTGGCGCGTCGTGGACCTCCGTGTTGATGGTGTTGGGCGCCCAGATGCGTCGTCTGCCCGAGCCACGGCCAGCAAGAACTTGCGGGCAGACCCTTGACAATGGCGGCGATGGTGCTATCCTCCTGAGGCCCAAGCGAGTGGCTACACTCACGAACTTGTGGCAAGTCGCTGCAGATCTCGAATCTGGGAGCAAGTCGCCAAGCGGTGGTGGCCTCTCAATCCGGGTGTCCTGGGTTCGAGCCCCAGAGGGCCCACCAATTCTAGATTCAGAATCCCCTCGCGGGCGCTGAAACTTGCTGATGACGCCTTTCTGCCAAGAGATGGGTGCTGCAAAGGAAGTGACATGAGTTGGCAGGAAGAGAAACAGCAAGTGCTCGCAGCCTGCCGCCGCATCGTCGCCGCGGGGTTGGTGGCGGGCGCCAGCGGCAACGTCAGCCGAAGGGTTGAGGGCGCCGACGGGGTCCCGCTCGTGGCCATCACACCTAGCCAGGTGCCCTACCTCCGTCTGACTGCCGGCGACATCCTGATCATCGACTTCGCGAGGAACCGTGTGGAGGGGGAAGGCGCCCCCTCCAGCGAGACCGTGGCCCACCTGGCCGTCTATGGCGCCCGTGCCGACGTGGGGGCGGTCATCCACACCCACTCCATCTATGCCAGCGCCCTGGCCGTGGCGGGCCTTGAGATACCGCCTCTTATCGACGAGCAGGTGGTGATCCTGGGCGGCACCGTCCCCGTCGCCGAGTACGCCATGAGCGGGAGCCAGGAACTGGCCGAAAAGGCCTGCGCCGCCCTCGGCGAGGGCTACGCCGTCCTCCTGCGCAACCACGGTGTGCTCGGCGTGGGCGCTGACCTGGAGGAGGCCGCCTCCGTGTGCGAGCTGGTCGAGCGGCTGGCCCAAATCTACGTGCTGGCCCTGGGGTTGGGGCAGGTCACGCCTCTGCCCGAGCCCGTGGTCGAGGTTGAGAAGAAGATCTTCCGCCTGATTCACGGTCGCCTGGAGTAGAGCTGGGCCTGGGGAAGACGGCCTTTCAGGTCACGGACCGCGTGGAGAGGGAATAGGCCCTAGGGGCACGCCTCGCGGGTGCCCTCATGGGGCAGGGGCGAGCCCTGCTCCTACGGGTGGCTTAGTGGACATGAGCCCCGTAGAGCCCATAGACTAGGTGCTCCCTATGCCTCTCTCGCTCTCCACTAGATTGGCAGCGCCATGGTCTTCGACTGGCCGGACTTGTCCACGTGCTCCACCACGATGGGCAGGCCCCTCTTCTTCCCCAGCTTCACGCTGGACTTGGCCAGTTCCACGAAGTCCATCGGGTTGAGGCAGCCCTCCGGCGGATTGATCCCGCGCTCCTTGATCTTCCCTCTCTCCATCAGGATCGCCCCCAGTGCTGCGGGAATCCCGGTGCCTTCGCCCATCCCCTGGCCCCGCGAGGACATGGAGAAGACATAGGAGTTGGTTTCTCCGTTCTTCCGGCCCTTCACCACGATCTTGAGGCAGCCCTGCGGCTGATCGAGCCCCGCTTCGTCCATCAGAGCTTTTCTGCGCGAAAGAATGAAGGCCACGGCAAACTCGAGCGGGATGGTCTTCCGGCCCTGCAGCTGGAGCGGCGTTTCCGATGTGGCCCCCAGCCGGACCATGTCCTTGATCAGCTCGGCGTATGACGGCGGCAGCACCAGCCCCAGGTTGGTCACCCGCCTCACGCCCTTCAGGTACCTGGGCAAGGTGATGGTCTCCGGGTGGGGATAGCCATAGCAGCGGTAGCGGCCCACGTCGCGGAAGTCCACCTCTTCCTCCAGGGCTTCCCCGCTCTTCTCAAAGAGCCTGACGGTCGTCATCTTCCCGTTCAGGAACATGGGTATGTCCATTTCCATCGAGTGGATCCGGTGCTTGACCACGGCCGGGCCTTCCGCCTTCTCCCCGCCGTGAGCATGATAGATATCGACGGATTCGACGCGGTCGAGCAGGGATTCAGCGCAGAACCGGATCAAGAGATTGGCCACCCCGGGGGAGCTGCCCATGCCGATGAGGGCGCGGATGCCAGCCTTCCGGGCTTCTCCGTCCAGGGCCAGCAGGGCCTCGGTGGCGTCCATGTCGTCGCACACGTCCACGTAGTCGATTCCGGCCTTGATGACCGCCTTCATGATGAAGGCGGCATGCCTGTAGAACGGCCCCACGCAGTTGAGCACCACGGATGAGCCGGACACGGCCCTCTTCAGACTTCCGGCGTCCTCGGCGTCGAGCTCCACTGCCGCCGACTTGGGCAGGCCCCACTTGGCGGCCATCTTCCGGGCCTGGTCGATCTTGGCATCGGCGATCGCTATTTCAGAGAAAACCCCGCTGGTGACCAGCGTCTCGACGGCGATGCTGCCGACAACCCCGCATCCTCCTAGAACCGTGATTCTAGACATTTCGCTCTCCTTTCCGGCGCATGCAAATGGGTCAGGTCAACCCCCTTAGTCCCCCAGTCTTGGGGGCTGGGGAGAAGTGCAGGGGGGCTGCGCCCCTCTGCACGCCCCGTGGTCGAGTACGCAGGGGAGCGTTGCGATGCGCCCCCGATGAACCTGGACACGGGGTACGTGCGTTCGACCCTCTGGTCACGGCGCGTCTCTGTAGCAGGGCACGGCATGCCGTGCCCCTACGTCTGTTCCGGGACACACACACAAACGCCTAATTCCCTTTCTCAAATGGGTCCATCCACATCTTCATGACCACGTCCAGTTCCGGATGGTCCTTGGCGTATTCCTTCAGCGGAATTCCCTTCATGGTGGCGTCGATGGCCTGGCGGAAGGCCTTCCCACCCGCCACCGGTCCCTGGGGATGGGCGTGTATGCCTCCGCCAGAGCCGAAGACGATATCGTTGCCCAGTTCCTGCATCACCTTCGGCACCATGGGCTGTGTGATGCCGCCCGATGGCATGGGCCACGTGGGCTTCAGATGGTACAGCGGGTAGGTCAGGTTCTTGGCCACGCTCTGGAACTTGTCCACTAGGACCGGCGCCTTGCCGTACGGAGCCGGTATGACCACGATGTCGGCCCCGGCCAGGCGCGGCAGCTTGCCCAGCACCAGGTGAGAGCTCAGGCCATGCAGCGGCGACATGTACATGGCTCCGGCTACATCCATGTGGGCTAGCACCGGAACGTTGATGGCCGGGTCTTCAGTGATAGCCCGCATGACGTCGATCCCGACCGCCAGGTAGTTGATCATCAGCGCGTTGACACCCAGCTCCACGGCGCGCCGGGCGTTCTCCAGGACCTTGGGCACCTTGTCCGTGATGTTGACCGTGTAAAGGGTGTGCTCGCCCTTCTCCTCGAAGACCTGCTTTTCGATCTCCATGTAGCGCTTGACGCGGCCCAGCGCGGAGTTGAACGAGGCATCGGCGATGAGTTCGTCATCCTTGATGATGTCGCAGCCGCCGAGCGCCGCCTGCCGGAAGAGCTCCGCCCCCAGCTCCAGGGGGTAGCCGGTGCAGGGCTTGATCATATTGTTCAACAGGGGGCGCTCGGGGATGTTGAGGAGCTTCCGGATGCCATCGATGCCGAACTTGGGGCCCTTGAAGCCGGCCACATACTTCTTCGGGAACCGGACATCCAGGAGCTTGACGTTCCCGGCCATCGACACGTTGCCGACGACCGTCGTCATCAGCATGGGTATCTGTTCGCCGATGTTGACCTCGGGGTAGGCCACCTGGATGATATAGTCGCGGGTCTCCACCCCTTTCGGCACTTCGAACTCGTAGTCGGGGACGGCGTACACGCCAATGACCTTGGCGATGTGCCCGCGCCGTACCTCAGGGGTCTCGCCTGGCACGGGAACCCAGGTGCCCGTGCTCTGCTCTACGGCCAGGGCCATGGACAGCAGCGAAGCCGGCATGGCCGCCGAGAGGTTGGCCAGGTACGTGGCAATCAGGTACTCATCGTAGTTCACGCCATCGGGTAGGGCCGAGGGCAGCCCCAGGATCTCTTCCGTGTTCATGGCGACACCTCCTCGTCGAAGCCGACGCTACCGGACGCATTCTCGTTCAATCTCCTGTACAAAGGCCGCAGCCGGCCATACGAATCTCTGAAGCATTGAAACAGCGCATCATATATCTCGAAATTCTCCTCGCTTGGCTCAATGGTCCTCTCTACCCTGGTGACGCTCTCCAGCGCCTCGAAGCTCGGATAGATGCCCAGTCCCACCGCCGCCACCAGGGCAGCCCCGACGGCCCCGGCCTCCTTGGGGTCGGGCACCGTCTCGATGCGGCGGTGGGTGACATCGGCCAGCATCTGCATCCAGGCGGCGCTCTTGGCTCCGCCGCCGATGGCCCGGAGCTTCGGCAGCGGGAACCCGAACTCTCCGCTCACGATTTCCACCAACCACCTGATATTGTACGCCACGCCTTCGTACACCGCGCGTATCATGTCCTCGCGCCTGTGCTGCCCGCTCAGGTTCAGGAAACTGGAGCGGGCGTTGCAGTCGGTAATGGGAGCCCTTTCCCCGTACATCCAGGGCGTGAAGATCAGGCCGTGCGACCCGGCCGGAACCTTGTCGACTATCCGGTCCATGGCAGCAAATACGTCGGGGGCGTTCGCATCGCCGCTATACAGGTGCTTGGCAGCCCACTCCAGGCAGGCCCCCGCGGTCTGCGATTCACCGATGAGAAAGGCCTTGTTCGGGTCGGCGGAATGGATGGTGGCCACGCCGCACTTCCCCTTGGGCCGGCGGCTGGTGACCACGCCCAGCAAGGCCGATGTCCCGATGCAGATGTGCGCCGCGCCCTCGCGCACTGCCCCCGAACCGACCGCGGCGCAGGGCGCGTCGCCGGCGCCGGCGATGACCGGGGTCCCCTGGAGCAGACCCAACTCGCCGGCGGCCTCTGGGGTCAATCCCCCGACCTTGTCGGTGGACCGCACCAGGGGAGGCAGCTTGGCCGGATCCAGCCCGACATACCGCATGACGCCCTTCATCCACTGCTTCGTCTTCAGGTCCATGCCGACAACGGACGCCCCGGTCCATTCCATGACCATGTTGCCGGTGGTGCGGTACAAGAGGTAGCCGTTCGTATCGACGAAGAAATCCGTTTTCCGGTAGAGATTCGGCTCTTCGTCCTTCAGCCAGAGCAGCTTGGGTATACAGTCTCTACCGCACATCGGCGCTCCGGCGATCAGGGCAAACACGCGGGCATCGATGAACTTCCGCATCATGCGCTGCGCCTGCACTGACGCCCGGCTGTCCAGCCAGATGATGGCCCGCCCCAGCGAGCCCGTCTTGGCGCTCATGGGCACGATGCCCAGCATCTGGGCGCAATGGGTGACGCAGAGTATCTGGTTTGGCGATACGCCAGTCTGCTGGAGCAGCCCCCGGGTGGTCTCGGCGATGGCCTTCCACCAGTCGGCAGGCTCCTGTTCCGCCCGGCAGGCCCCGGGGTAGTGGACCTGGAAGGGGGCGGAGCACTTGCCGTGGATCCGGCCGTCCGTGCCCACCAGGACGGCCTTGTTGCCGCTGGTGCCGACATCATGGGCGATGATGTACTGGTCCATTTTCCTTTGCTAGGGGCCGCTGGGCGCGCGTCAGGGACCTGTTTCCCAATTGGACAAGGATACGATGGCAACTGGCCTGCGAGGCCATTTTAGGGCAAATACCGGGCAA
>CAZSSQ010000055.1:0-16471 GCA_964609465.1 uncultured Dehalococcoidia bacterium | reverse complement strand
GTGGCCGAGAGGTAGGCGGTGATGGGCAGCGGCGCCCCCTCGTAGGCGTCCGGCGTCCACATGTGGAAGGGCACCGCCGCCACCTTGAAGCCGAGCCCCGCGAGGACCAGCACCAGGCCCATCAGCAGCGCGAAGTCGAAGTCGCTCGTGCTCCCGCTGACGGCGGCGGCGATCTCGCTGTAGGTGGTGGAGCCGGCAACGCCGTAAATGAAGCTGATGCCGTACAGCAGCATGGCCGAGGCGAAAGCCCCCAAGAGCATGTACTTCAGCCCGCCCTCGTTGGACTTTGGGTCGAACTTGGCGAAGGAGACCAGGATGTAGAGGCTGAAGCTCAGTAGCTCCAGCGATATGTAGGCCGTCAGAAGCTCCCGGGCCGCCGCCATGTAGATCGCGCCGATGGTGGAGAGGATGAGGAGGGCGTAGTACTCGCCGGCGTGGCGCAGGCGCCCCCGCACGAAGTGCGCCGAGGCCAGGGTGACGAAGAAGGTGACGCCGATGAAGAAGACACGGAAGAAGGTGGTGAAGTTATCGATTTGGATGAGGCCGGCGAAGTTACTCTCCTTGTTCATCCAGGCCAGGGAGACGCCCAGGATGACAGCCAGGCCGGCCGCCGACAGGTAGGGGATGTAGTCGCGCCGCAGCCGCTCGCCCAGGAAGAGGTCCACCGCCGCCACCAGGACGGCCAGGCCGGCCAGCATGAATTCCGGCGTCAGCAGCGAGTAGTCGAGGTTCATGACACCCCCGGCAGGCGCAGCACCGTCTCCGAGATGCGGTCGATGAAGAGCGACGGGAAGACGCCCATCAGAAGCAGGAAGGCAATAAGGAGGGCGCCCGCAAACTGCTCGGTGCGCTGCATCTCGCGCAGACTGGCCCAGCGTTCGTTAAAGGGCCCGAAGAAGGCCACGGCCAGCATGCGCAGGATGTAGACGGCGGTGATGGTGGCACCAAGGATGCCCAGCGCCCCGAAGGCGGGATAAGTCCTGAAGGTGCCCACGAAGACGTTGAACTCGGCCACGAAGCCAGAGAGCCCCGGTAACCCCAGAGAGGCCAGGCCGGCTATCGCCCAGAAGGCCGTGAAGCGCGGCATCTTGTTTGCCAGGCCTCCGAAGATGCCCATCTCCCGCACGTGCGCCTGGTCGTAGACGGCTCCCACCATGGCGAACATGAGCGCCGTCATGACGCCGTGGGAGAACATCTGAAGCACCGCCCCGTCCACGCCGATGGGGTTGAGGGTGGCCAGACCCATGAGCACGTAGCCCATGTGGCTGACGCTGGAGTAGCCCACCATGTACTTGAAGTCGGTCTGTGCCGTGGCTGAGATGGCCCCGTAGAGGACGTTGGTGGTGCCCAGGACCATGAGGGCGGGCATCCAGAACTGGGCGCCTTCCGGCAAAAGCTGGATGCCCAGCCGGATGATACCGAAGGCCCCCAGCTTCATCAGCACACCGGCGTGGACCATGCTGACAGCCGTCGGCGCGGCCACATGGCCGTCGGGCGACCAGGTGTGGAAGGGCCAGAGGCCCGCCAGGACGCCGCAGCCCACCAGGAACACCGGGAAGAGCGTCTTCTGGAAGTTCTCATCGAAGCTGTGTGCGTAGAGGGTGGGCAGGTCGAAGGTGCCCAGGCCCGCCTCGACGAAAACGGCCAGGATGCCCACGAAGATGAGGATGCTGGCCGCCACCAGATACAGCATCAGCTTCATCGCCCCGTACTCCTTCGTGCGCACGAAGGTGGGGAAGACGCTGCTGGCGCCCCACACGCCGATGAGCAGGTACATGGGGAGCACCGCCAGCTCGTAGAAGAAGAAGAGGAAGAACAGGTCCAGAGACGTGAAGGTCCCGAAGACGCCCGTCAGCAGGGTGAAGAAGAGGATGAAGAAGTCCTTGTTCCGGAAGTCGATCTTCCAGGAGACGATGACGCCGGCGAAGCCGACGATGCCGTTCAGCAGCACCATGGGCGCCGATATGCCGTCCAGGCCCAGGTGGAGGGAGATACCGTTCTTGCCCAGGAAGGCCACGTTCTCCAACCAGACCCAGCGGAGCTGGAAGCGGAAGGCCTCGCCGTCCTGGAAGCTGTAGTTAAGGAAGGAGTAGAGGGCAAGGGTGAAGATGGCCAGGCCCGTGAACGTGGCGATGCCACGCACCACGTTCTTGTATCTCGAGGGGACGGCGGCCAGGACAAAGGCCGTCCCCAGGGGCAGGGCGATAAGCGTGAAGAGGATGTAGCCTTGGGCCATCTTTCCTTACCCTATGCGGCCAGCGAGAAGGCCACCACGGCCAGCACGATGACGCCGACGGCAATGCCCAACGCGTAGTTGGGCAGCTTTCCCGTTTCGTGGAACTTGAGCACGTAGCCCGTGATGCGCGGCACGCCGCCGGTGCCGTTGACCCCCGTATCGTTGACCACCCTGCGGTCGAACCAGGCCACCACGGCGGAGAAGGCCAGCACGACGCGGTTGATCAGGGCCTGGTAGATGTCGTCCATGTAGTACTTGTTACGCAGGGTGCGGTAGGCCCAGGGGAAGGCCTCGGCGAGGCGCCGGGCGGGTCGGCCTTGGGCGGACCCTCCCCAGACATAGAGTCCGCCGATGACGCCCGCCACCGCCAGGATGATGGAAAGCGCCATCACGCCGCCGTTGACGATGAAGGTCTCCGGCTCGCCGCCGACGAAGACGAACTCGCCGATGCCGCCGGGGAAGCCCAGGACCTTGCCCACGGCGTCGAAGGCCACGAAACCGCCCACTACGGTGAGCACAGCCAGGGCCACCAGGGGCAGCGACATGGCCAGCGGGGCATCGTGTGCGTGCTCATGGACACGCCGGTTGCGCGGCTCCCCCGTGAAGACAAGCACCACCAGTCGGGTCATGTAGAGCGCCGTCAGCACCACGCTGAGCGCCAGCAGCAGGAAGACGGCGATGTTCTGGTTGTCGAAGCTGGCGCGCAGGATGTCGTCCTTGGCCCAGAAGCCGGCCAGGGGCACGATGCCGGCCATGGAGAGGGCGCCGATGGAGAAGGTTATGGCCGTCAGGGGCATCTTCCGCGCCAGGCCGCCCATCTGCTCTACCTCCAGCTCGTCGGTGGCGTGGTGGACGGAGCCGGCGGCCAGGAACAGCAGGGCCTTGAAGAAGGCGTGCACGAGAAGATAGAACATGGCGGCCGTGGTGAGGCCGGCCCCCAGGGCCACCATCATCAGGCCCAGGCTGTTGAGAGTGGAATAGGCGATGACGCGCTTGATGTCGGACATCACCAACCCCATGGTGGCCGACATGAGGACGGTGATGAGGCCGATGCCCGTCACCAGGGGCAGCGTGATCCCCCCGGCAGCCTGAAAGAGGGGCAAGGTGCGGGCCACCATGTACACTCCGGCCACCACCATCGTGGCGGCATGGATGAGGGCGCTGACCGGCGACGGGCCCTCCATGGCGTCGGGCAGCCAGACGTGAAGTGGGAACTGGGCCGACTTGCCCATCGCCCCCAGGAAGAGGAGAAGCACCGACACCGTCAGGTAGTCGGTGGGGATCTCGCCCGCGCCGGCGGCCCGGAAGGTCTCCGAGATGTCAAAGGTGCCCACGGAGCGCCAGAGGAGGATGACCCCGATGAGGAAGCCCAGGTCGCCGATACGGGTGGTAATGAAGGCCTTCTTGGCCGCCTCCGCCGCCGAGCGCCGCTCGTGGTAGTGGCCGATGAGCAGGTAGGAGCAGATGCCCACGATCTCCCAGACGAAGTAGAGGAGAAGGAAGTTGTCGGCCAGGACCAGGGTGAGCATGGCGGCGGCGAAGAGGGACATGACAGCGTAGTACCAGCCGTAGCGGGCGTCCCCCTTCATGTAGCCCAGGGAATACACCTGCACCATGAGGCATACGGAGGTGACCACCGCCAGCATGACGACGGCGATCTGGTCGACGAAGACGCCCAGCCGCACCTGGAGGACATCGCCCACCTGGAACCAGGTGATGCTGTTGGAGACGCCGGCGAACTCCTCGCCGGTCCTGGCGAGAGCGCCCGTGAGGTCAGCCGCTATGGGAAAGAAGAGGACGAAGGAAGCGAAGATAGCGAGGATGGCGAGCCAGTCGCCCTTGCGAGGGAGATAGTTGCCGAAGAGCACCAGGACGACAAAGGCCGCGCCCGGCAGCACGGGAATCAGCCACGCTTCCGACATTCCGATCATCTTCGGGGCCGCTACCTCCCTTTGAGGCGCACCGCGCGATGATGGTTATGGGCCAAATAACGCGACAGTGTTGCTTGCCCTTCGCAGGCAGACCTGAAGGTTTGCAGCTACAGAACGGACAGCACCCCGGAGTCGTAGTCGTAGCTGCAGGGCTTCAGCCCTGCCCCAGTGTCGAATAGTTCTCCGCCAAAGGCGGCTCTTCCCCTGGTTCTCGAGTTGGCGCGTGCATATCCAGCGGGTGGCGAGAGCTGCTCTCACCACTTGAGCTGGTCCACCTCGTCCACGTTGGCCGTAGCCCGGTTTCGATAGATGCGCAGGATGATGCCCAGCGCCAGCCCCACCTCTGCGGCGGCGACGGTGATGACGAAGACGGCGAAGATGATGCCCACGAAAAGCTCCGGGGCGGTGTAGACGGCGAAGGCCACCATGTTGATGCTGACAGCGTTCAACATCAACTCCACGGACATGAGAATGAGGACAGCGTTGCGGCGTGCCAGCACGCCGTAGACGCCCAGGGAAAAGAGGATCCCGCTGACGATGAGGAAGTGCTCCAGCGGGATCTGTTGCGTCACGCTCTCCGTCACGCTCTCCAAGGTCTACTCACCCTCCTCCGGGCGAGCGAGGACTATGGCGCCCACCAGGGCGACCAGCAGCACCAATGAGGCCACCTCGAAGGGGACAGCCCACTTGCGGAAGAGGGCGTCACCTATGCTCTCGAAGGGGACGCGCGTGATCATGCCCACGTCGCGGGGCCAGGTGGTTTCGGCCACCGCGGTCACCAGCAGTCCCAGCAGCGCCAGACCGGCCACGGCAGCGAAGGGCTTCTGGGGCCCGTCCAGGGCCATGGGCACGTCGCGCGCTCGCGTCAGCATGAGCACGAAGAGCAACAGTATGGTGACTGCGCCGGCGTAGATGAGGATCTGCACCAGGGCCAGGAACTCTGTGGCCAGGAGAATGTAGAAGGCAGCCACCGCCAGGAGGCTGAGGATCAGGAAGAGGGCGGCGTAGACGACGTTCCGGGCGAGGACAACGCCCAGGCCGCCTCCGACAGCGGCCGCCGCCATCAGGTAGAAGATCAGCTCCGTCCCCGTCACGGAGCTACCCAGGGGTCAATCTTCCCGGCCTTCGACTGACCAAGCAGTTGGTCCAGGTCCTGCACCAGATCACTCCGGTCAAAGCGCGACTGCTCCTGCGCGGTCCAGGAGTTGTTCATAGCGATGGCCTCGAAGTTGCAGACCTCGACGCAGATGCCGCAGCGCATGCAGCGGCCGTAGTCGATCCAGAACTCATCGGCGGTCTTGCGCCGCTTGCTCTTCCCCTCTGCGAACCTGGGATTGTCCTTCATGATGACGGTCATGCACTCCACGGGGCAGGCGCGCTCGCAGGCGTGGCAGCCCGTGCAGTAGGGCTCGTCGGCCTCGAAGTCCCAGAGGAGGAGAGGGAGGCCCTTGTTGCGCTCCGGGATCTGCCGGTGCACCGTGGGGTACTGGATGGTCACCGGTTTGCGGAGCATGGTCCGCATGGTGGTCACCATAGCCTTCATGACGCCGATCACGAGGTCACCTCCGCAGCCGCGGACCGCACCGGAACCCTCACACGGGTGGCATCATAGATTAGGAAGGCCGTAAGAACCAGGGCAGCACCCGAAGTGAGAAGCAGGGTCCAGTCGGGCCACTTGTACACAAGGACCAATCCGTTGAGGAAGATCTGAAGAAGGGCCATGGGCAGCAAGAGCTTCCAGCAGAAGCCCATGAGCTGGTCGATGCGCAGGCGGGGGAAGGTGGCGCTCATCCACAGCGTCGCCATGATCAAGAAGGTAGCCTTGACGAAGATCAGGATCAACTGCCACCACCAGCCCAGGTCCAGGCCCAGGGGCCAGTTCCAGCCGCCCAGGAAGATGAGCGCCCCAAACACGGAGAGGCCGAACATGCTGCTGTACTCCGTGAAGGCGAAGAGGATGCTCCAGCGGATGCCGCTGTACTCGATTGAGGGGCCCCCCACGAGCTCCGACTCAGCGGAGGGGATGTCGAAGGGGCGGCGCGACGTCTCGGCCAGCATGCCGGCCAGGAAGATGAAGAAGCCCAGGGGCTGCCAGACGATGAGGGGAACGCGCCCCTGCGCCTCCACAATCTGCACAAGATTGAGGGAGCCAGCCACCATGGCCAGGGCCAGGAGCGCCAGCACCATGGGTATTTCGTAGCTGATAAGCTGGGCCGCCGAGCGCATGGCCCCCAGAAGAGCGTATTTGTTGTCGGAGGCCCAACCAGCCATGATGTAGCCCAGGACGGACAGTCCGGAAACGGCCACCACATAGAAGAGGCCCAGGTTCAGCACCCTCACCCCCCAGCTATCGGTGAAGGGGAGGGCCACAAGAACGGCGAAGGCAGGCACAAAGGTGGCGATGGGGGCCAGCTCGAAGAGCCAGCGGTCGGCGCTGGCGGGGCGCAGGTCTTCCTTCACCACGAGCTTGACGGTGTCGGCGATGCTCTGGAGGATGCCGTAGGGCCCGGTGCGCATGGGACCGAGGCGCATCTGGATGCGCCCGATGAACTTTCGCTCTACATAGGTGAGGATCAGCACCACGAGAATGGCGAGGCCGAGGACCGCCAGAAGACGGACGAAGGCATCCAGCCACACGTTGTCGCCGATCACCGGTCCACCTCACCGAGAATGATGTCGATAGAGCCCAGGACGACCACGGCGTCGGCCACGTAGTGACCCACCGTCATCTCCTTGAGAGCCATGAGGTTGCAGTACGAGGGCGAGCGGATCTTCAGCCGGTAGGGCTTGTCGCCGCCCTTGGAGACCAGGTAGATGCCGTACTCGCCTCGGGGGTTCTCGGCCCGCACGTAGACCTCGCCCGGCGGGCAGCGCAGGCGCCGCGGCACCTTCTCCGGCAAAATCGGCCCCGAGTCCGGCATCTGCTCGATAGCCTGCTCCACGATGCGTACGGACTGCCGCATCTCCTCCAGGCGCACCAGGTAGCGGTCGAAACTGTCGCCGCGCTCGCCGGTGGGGATGTCGAAGTCAAAGCGGTCGTATATGGAGTACGGCTCCTCACGCCGCAGGTCCACCTTCAGGCCGCAGGCACGCAGGACGGGGCCCGACAGGCCGTAGTCGATGGCGTTCTCCAGGGAGATGGCGCCTATGCCCCGGGTGCGGGCGACGAAGACCTCGTTGTTGGTGAGCAGACCATCGATGTCCCTGATGCCGACGCGGGTCTGGCGGCAGACCCAGCGCACGCGCTCCTTGAAGTTGTCGGGCACGTCCCAGGCTACGCCGCCGGGGCGGAAGTAAGCGTACATCATGCGGTCGC
The DNA here is from genome assembly GCA_964609465.1 of uncultured Dehalococcoidia bacterium. GTDB lineage: Bacteria > Chloroflexota > Dehalococcoidia > DSTF01 > JALHUB01 > CAVSBT01. Next base: position 8,988 of record CAZSSQ010000055.1, on the reverse strand, counting down.
CGGAGACCTCCTCGAAGAGGTCCTGGATGTACTCGCGCTCGCGGAAGCCGTATGTGAAAGCCGTGCCGAAGACGCCGATGTCGGTGGAGAAGGCGCCCATGAACATGTAGTGGCTGGTGATGCGGTTCAGCTCCGCCAGGATGACGCGGATGTACTCCGCGCGCTCCGGCACTTCGATGCCGGCCAGCTTCTCGATAGCCATGACGTAGCAGAGCTCGGCGTTGAAGGCGGCCAGGTACTCGGTGCGGTCCTGGAGGCCAAGAGCCTGGCGGTAGTCCAGGTTCTCGGAGAGCTTCTCGGCGCCGCGGTGCAGGTAGCCGATGTGAGGCACCAGGTCGATCACCTTCTCGCCGTCAACGGCGAGGACCATGCGGAACACGCCGTGGGTAGCCGGGTGCTGGGGGCCCACGTTGACATTGATCTCGAGGGTGTCCAGCTCGTGTTCCTGCTCAACCGTCATGAAGGGCTACTCCTCCGCCTCGCCCGTCTCGCCGGCAGCGAGGCCGGCGCGTTCGGCCTGCCACTCCTCAATCTCCGCCAGGGGGCTGTCCTTGCGCAGAGGGTGGTGATCGGTCATGTCCTCCGGTAGGAGAAGTGGCACCAGGTTAGGGTGTCCTTCGAAAAAGATACCGAACATCTCCGCGGCCTCCCGCTCGTGCCAGTTGGCCCCTTTCCAGATGGAGGTGACGGAGGGAACACGGGGGTCATCCTGGGGGAGGCGCGCCTTGATCGTGACGTTGTGCTTGTGGGTATAGGAGTAGAGATGGTAGACCACCTCCAGCCCAGCCTCCATGTGGTCGACGCCGGAGAGGCAGCGCAGGTACTTGAAGTCGAGCCGCGGGTCGTCACTGGCGGTGCGCAGGACACGCACCACATCCCCCCGGTCAACCGTCAGGATGACATCAAGGACGCCCTGGGTGGCCTGGAACTCCACGTCGGGGAGGACCGCCGCGAAGAGATCGGCGACACTGCCGGGAGGAGGCGGGACGACGGGCGCTTCCTGTAGCTCCTCTGGGCTCATCCGATCTTCCTGCGCTCCTCCATGATCTTGTTCTGAAGGGCGATGAGGCCGTCCATCAAGGCCTCGGGCCTCGGCGGGCAGCCCGGCACATAGACATCCACGGGGATGATCTTGTCCACGCCCTGCAGAACTCTGTCGTAGCGGGTGTAGGGGCCGCCGTTGGTGGCGCAGGCTCCCATAGCGATGACCCACTTGGGGTTGGGCATCTGCTCGTACAGGAGCTTGACGGCGGGCGCCATCTTCTTGGTCACGGTGCCCGCCACGATCATGACGTCGGCCTGCCGAGGCGAGGCCCAGGGCACGATGCCGAAGCGGTCCAGGTCGTGGTGGGACATGTAGGCGGACATCATCTCGATGGCGCAGCAGGCCAGCCCGAAGGTCATGGGCCAGAGAGACGACTTTCGTGAGGCCGCGATGATCAGGTCGGCCGGCACCTGAAGGACGCCGGGCAGCACCTGGCGGTAGAGGGCCTTCCCGGGCTCCACCTGCACGGGCCGCAGCCGCTCGGCCTCGATCTCCAGGCCCCGCCTGGGCGGGAGCTGGGGAGCGGCCTTGGACTCCGCCGGGGCCTCCGCCTCAGCCTCAGAGTTCGCCGCGGCCGCCGCTTTCTTCATCTCCACTGGAGAACCCCCTTCTTCCAAGCGTAGACCAGCCCAGCGAAGAGGATGCCAATGAAGAGCGCCATCTCGTAGAGAGCGGCCTGGCCCACGCCGACGAAGGTCACGGCCCAGGGGAAGATGAACACGGCCTCCACGTCAAAGATGAGAAACAGGATGGCGAACAGGTAGTAGCGCACCTGCATCTGAGTGCGGACGCGGCCGATGGGGAGCATGCCGCACTCGTAGGGTGTGCCCTTGCCGGGAGAGCGCGAGAAGGGCGCCAGGAAGCGCGAAGCTACGATAGCCGTGAGAACCAGCAGAGCGCCCAGGATAGCAGCGAGGAAAACAGCAGCGTAGTTGTCGAGAAGCTCCTGCAATGCCCGGCCCGGCCTTCTCCAGAGACTGCTACGGATGTGTCTAGGAGAATCCTAGCATTGGGGTCGCTTTAGGTCAATTTCGGAGCCTCGCTGGCTCTGGCCCCAAGGGCTGCCGCTCCCCAAGCCCTATTGGCATTCTTGGGGCATGCGTGAGCCGGAACGAAGACAGGGCGTACCGGTCAGCTCACATGGCCGTTGGGAGTGCGCCGCTATAGCTCGAAGCGTGTACCGACACTGTTCTGGATGAAGGCGTCTGGGAATCTCGCCGCCAGGGCGTGTGTGGCGCGCCAGCCGGTGCAGTGGGAAGGCACGATGACCTCGGGCGCCAGTTCGGCCAGCGCCTCACAGGTGTTCGGGATGATGGGCTCGAAGAGCGGGCCGTTCAGGTGAAAGCCGCCGATAGTCGCGTACACCCGGTCCACGCCGGTAAGCTTCCTGGCGTAGCGCACGATGTTGACGATGCCGGCGTGGCCACAGCCCGTCAGTACCACCAATCCCTTGTGGCGGACGTTCATCACAGCAGCCTGATCGTCCAGGATGAGGGGATCCGGCTGCCAGCCGCCGTCGCGGAACGCCTGGTGGACTGGGAAGCCCCGCTCGAACTCCGTTGTCCGGTCCACTTCCCCCGTGACGAGCAGTGAACCGTCGAGCAGGAAGGAGGGCTGCTTCTCCTCCACGACGTCGAACCCGGCGCCTCGAAGCGCGGACTTGCTGGTCGAGGGCAGCTCGAAGGGCTCACGGCCCGGGATGGCGATGCGGCGACGGCTCCAGAACTCGGGGTGGATGATCACCGGCAGGTTCGGGCGGCCGAGGACGCGGACCAGGCCGTCCAGGCCGGTGGTATGGTCGAAGTGGCCGTGACTGAGGACGATGGCCTCCAGGCCTTTCGGCGAGACGCCCAGCCGCCGCATGTTCTCTACGAGTCCGTCCGGCGTGCCACCCGCGTCGTAGAGGACACGGCGCTCCCCGACGCCCTTTCTGACAGTGACCAGCAGAGAGAATCCGTGCTCCGCGCGAGGCGCATCAAACGTCTGACCACCCTCCAAGAACGCGGCCGGCACGCGGGGCGCCTGACGGCCGCCGCGGCCGAGACGCTTCGCCGGCCCCTGGTCTTGAAGAAGCGCGTCGATCACGTTATCGACGAGGGTGGTGACAGTAACCGAGTCGATGGGCTCAAGGGGGATGGTTGTCATGGCGGTTCCCTGCACTCTCCGGTCTATTGTTGCATTCGCTGGCATGAGTTGCCGGGCGCGGCTTCCGCCAGAGGCGGACCCGCCTTCGGCGGGAAAGCTACGCCCCTACGGCTCGGCTCGCGACCTTAGCCCGCATCGATGACCCGCGGGTCGTCCTCAGCGGGCAGCGTGGCAAGGCGGCGGCGCGCCCGCCGCTCGGGCCGCCCGGCCAGCTCCAGGCGCGAGAGCTGGGCCAGCGCCTTGCGGGTGTCGGAGGCCACGCGAGCGCGGTCGCACTGGTGCATTCGATACTTGAAGAGCCAGTAGGTGAACTCCTTGAGCTCCTGATGGGAGATGGAGTCGCCGTCGGGCAGGCAGCGCTGGCTCCGGAACTCGGCCAGGAGGTCATGGCGACCCCGGCCGTAGATGCGCTGAAAGACGACCTCGTCCAGCGGCTCACGGCCACCCCAGACGCGGGAGCGGCGCTCCTTGAGGACCTCCTCTTCCACGGCCAGTTGCAGGGCCTCCTCCACCGTGACCCCATACAGGTAGTTGAGGTTGGCCGTGTGCTTCGCCTCACCGATGATCTCTCTGAAGCAGGCCTCGTCCAGGTCCAGAGGGGCCTGCCCGCAGAAGATAAGGGCGTCGCGCTCCTCCTCCGGTACGCGGCCGTCGATGCACTCCAGGAGGCGCTCCGCCAGGAGCAGCCAGTCGAAGGCCTCCCCGTCAATGAGATAGCGGTAGTGGCGCTCGCCCACCTGCTCGTCCGCCGGTCGCCAGAGCGCGATGGCCTCCAGCAGGGCGAGGTACCAGTGGCGGCCCTCGCTCAGGGCCCGCTGAAGGTGCTCGACGGCCTCGCGGTCTGCGGCGGGGGTCGCCCTGGGGAGCCGGGTCTCGCTAGGCATCTCGCCCCTCCGCCAGGTAGGCCCGATAGTCCGGTGAGGCGACGAAGTCGGCCAGCACCTGGGCGTGGTTGTAGGCGAGGTCGAGGCTGGCCAGCTCGTGCGGGGAGAAGAAACGAAGGGCAGCGCCTTCGCCGGGGCGCAAATCCCCGTTAGGAGCGGGAGCGTGGAAGATGTGCACCTCGTAGCGAGGCCCGGGCGGCGTGCCCGGGAAGTGATAGACGCGGAAGAAGGTCATGGAGGGCACCCGGCAGCCGGTCTCCTCCTCCACCTCTCGGAGAGCCGTGGTCTCCGGGGTCTCGCCGGGGAGGCCACCGCCGCCGGTGAGGCCCCAGTAGCCGGGATAGGGGATGGCGGGGTCGTTGGCACGCAGCTCGAGGAGGATCTGGCCCCGGCGGTTGACGAGGATGATGCCAGCGGAGAGGTAGAGAGGACGCGCCATAGGTATGTCTCAGGCCGCCTTGCCGTGGCACTTCTTGTACTTCTTGCCGCTGCCGCAGGGGCAGGGGTCGTTGCGGCCGACCTTACGGGTTACGGGCCGCCTGTCGCGGGCGCTCGACGACGCCGTGCCAGCCCTGTCCGCCGCGGCTTCGCCGCCGCGCCCGGCAGCGACGGCGGCCGGCTGGCGCGCCGGTGCCGGCGTCGATGGCGCCAGCTCCACGTGGCAAATGCTGTGGGTTATCTGGTGGCGGATGTTGGCCAGGAACTGGTCCCACATGTCGCGGGCTTCCTTCTTGTAGACGACCCGCGGGTCGGCCTGACCGTAGGCGTGCAGGCCGATGCCCTGGCGCATCTCCTCCATGGCCGTCAGGTGCTCTACCCAGAGGGAATCGATGGTTCGGAGCATGACCAGCCGCTCCAGCGTTCGCATGGTCTGAGAGCCCATCTCACTTTCCTTGCGCTCGTAGGCCTCCTCCGCATAGGAGAGGAGAGCCTGGAGCACATGGTCACGGGAGAGGCGGGCCAGGAACTGGGGCGCCAGGTTTGAGGGCAGGCGGACAATGCCGCTCACCTCGTTGAAGAGGCCATCGTGGTCCCACTGCTCCTCCTGGCGCTCGGGGAGATGACCTTCCCAGAGGGCGGTGATCTCCTCCCGGAGCATGTCCGTGATGTTGGCCTTGAGGTCGGCGCCCTCCAGGATCTTGCGACGCTCGGTATAGATGACGTCGCGCTGTGTGTTCATGACGTCGTCGTACTCGACGACGTGCTTGCGGATGTCGAAGTTGTACCCCTCCACCTTGGTCTGGGCGGTCTCGATGGCCCTGGAGACCCAGGAGTGTTCTATGGGGATGTTCTCCTCCATGCCCAGACGCTCCATCATGCCCGGGAGCCACTCGGGGGCGAAGCGGCGCATGAGCTCGTCCTCAAAGGAGACGTAGAAGCGGGAGCTGCCGGGGTCGCCCTGGCGGCCGGAGCGGCCGCGGAGCTGGTTATCGATGCGGCGGGCCTCGTGGCGCTCGGTGCCCGTGACCTGGAGGCCGCCGACCGCCACCACCTCGTTGTGCTCCTGCTCCCACTCTTCGCGGGGGCGGCCGTCCGGCTTGCCGCCCAGGATGATGTCGGTGCCGCGGCCAGCCATGTTGGTGGCGATGGTGACCGCGCCCTTGCGGCCGGCTTGGGCGATGATGGCCGCCTCCTTCTCGTGGTGTTTGGCGTTGAGCACCTCGTGGGGAATGCCCTTGCGGCGCAACATCTCCGAGAGGTACTCGGACCGCTCGATGGAGACGGTACCCACCAGCACCGGCCGTCCCTTGCGGTGCAGCTCCTCGATCTCCTCCAGGACGGCCTGGAACTTGCCCTGCTCTGTTCGGTAAACGAGGTCCGTGTGGTCCTCGCGGATCATGGGCTGATCGGTGGGGATGACAGCCACGTCCAGGCCGTAGATGGTGTAGATCTCCTCGCGCTCGGTCCAAGCGGTGCCGGTCATGCCGGCCAGCTTGTCGTAGAGGCGGAAGTAGTTCTGGATAGTGATGGTGGCGTAAGTGACGGTCTCCTGCTGGATCTTCACCCCTTCCTTGGCTTCCACCGCCTGGTGGAGGCCGTCTGACCAGCGGCGGCCCAACATGAGGCGACCGGTAAAGTCGTCGACGATGACCACCTCGTTGTCGCGGACCACGTAGTCGTGGTCCCGCTGATAAAGAATTTGCGCCTTAAGGGCTGCCTCCATGTAGCGGGTGAGGCGGTAGTGCTCCGGCGCGTAGATGTTCTTGACGCCCAGCCCCTGCTCGATCTTGACCATGCCCTGTTCGGTAAGGCTGACAGCCCGCATTCTTTCGTCCACCGTGTAGTCGATGTCGCGGGCCAGGCGGGGCACCAAGCGGGCAAAGGTGTAATAGATCTGAGTGCTCTCGGCGGCAGGCCCGCTGATGATGAGGGGCGTCCGCGCCTCGTCAATAAGGATGTTGTCCACCTCGTCGACGATGGCGTAGTGGAGTTCGCGCTGCACGCAGTAGGAGAGGTCCACCGCCATATTGTCGCGCAGGTAGTCGAAGCCGAACTCGTTGTTGGTGCCGTAGGTGACGTCGGCCTGGTAAGCCTGGCGACGCGGGCCCGGCATCAGGTGCTCCATGTTGGCCACTTCGCTCACCTTTTCCGGCGTGTAGACGTAGGCGGAGTCGTGCTGGAGCACTCCGATATTGAGCCCGAGGTTGTAGAGGGCGCGCCCGTACCACTGGGCGTCACGCTTGGCCAGATAGTCGTTGACGGTGACCAGGTGGGCGCCCTTGCCCTCCAGAGCGTTGAGGTAGAGAGGTAGGGTAGCCACCAGGGTCTTGCCCTCGCCCGTCCTCATCTCGGCGATCTTGCCCTGGTGGAGAACGACGCCGCCCAGGACCTGCACGTCGAAGGCGCGCTCGCCGACGGCGCGGCGGATGGCCTCCCGGGCGACGGCGAAGGCCTCGACCAAAAGGTGCTCCAGCGTCTCGCCGTCGGCCAGGCGGCGGCGGAACTCGTCGGTCTTGACCCGCAGTTCGTCGTCGCTGAGGGCCTGGACCTCAGGCTCGAGGGCGTTGATGCTCTCGACGATGGGCCAGAGCTTCTTCAGCTCTCGTGCGTTGGTGTCACTGCCCAGGACTTTGCCGACCCACTTGAACAAAGTTGCCTACCTCGTTTTCCACCTCATGGAACAGCTCACCCACCGACTGGCCGGTGTGAATGCGCCGGATAGCCTCGCCGATGAGGGGAGCCAGGGAAAGGACAGTAATCATGCGTATCTGCTTCTCAGCCGGCAGAGGAACGGTGTCGGTGACCACCAGCTCGCGGATGCCGCTCTCCTGAAGGCGGCTGATGGCCGGATCCGAAAGGATAGCGTGGGTGCAGGCCGCGTAGACCTCGATGACCCCGCGCTCCTCCAGGGCCCGCGCCGAGCTGACGGTGGTGTTGCCGGTGTCGATCTCATCATCGACGATGAGAGCCCGCTTACCCTCCACCTCGCCGATGACGTTCAGCACCTGGCCGCGGTCCTCGTTGCCCAGGCGGCGCTTCTCGATGATGGCCAGGGGGGCGTTGAGGCTCTGCGCCACGTTGCGGGCTCGCTTGGAGGCGCCGATGTCGGTGGCCACCACCACCAGATTCTCCAGATTCTTCCGCTTGAAGTAGCCGGCGATGTTGTAGAGGGCGGTGAGCTCGTCCACCGGGATGTTGAAGAAGCCCTGGATCTGCCCGGCATGGAGGTCAACGGTAACCAGGCGGTCGGCGCCGGCCGTCTCGATGAGGTTGGCTACCAGTCGCGCCGTGATGGGAACGCGGGGCTGGTCTTTCTTGTCGCTGCGGCCGTAGGCGTAGTAAGGAACGACGGCAGTGATGCGGCCGGCGGAGGCCCTCTTGAAGGCGTCGATCATAATCAGCAGCTCCATGAGCCGCGTGTTTACCGGCGAGACTATGGGCTGCACCAGGAAGACGTCCCGCTGCCTGACGTTCTCGCAGATGCGGACGAAGATGTTCTCATTGCTGAACTGGAAGACCTCACACTGCCCCAGAGGTATGTCCAGATAGCGCGTGATGGAGAGCGCCAGGTCCGGGTGGGCGTTGCCCGTGAACACACTGAGATCCTGGTACACCTTCCGCCTCCTGAGGGCATCCCTGCCCCAAACTGAGGGCCTTCCGGCAGCCCGACGTTGCAAGGGCCGGACCGAGACTCGAGGTCCCGTCCCGGCCCCCGCCCGCGCCTCGGCGTCTGTCTGGTAGACACTTAATATATAGCACACCTGCCCTGGCAAAGCGACCTCTGCTCACGTGTTCCACAGCCGTCCAGAGGAGGGTGTACAATTCGCGAGGAGGACGGCATATGATCACCAGCTTCTATCGCAGCCCCGACGGCAATGTCGCCCGGGACCTCTCGACCGAGGAGATGGCGAAGGCTATCGAGCGGTCGGGCGGCCTCCTCTGGGTCGACCTGGAAGGCGCCGACGCCGCTGAGGCGCGCTCCATCCTGGAGGGCGTCTTCCACTTCCACTCCCTGGCGGTGGACGACTGCCTGAACCGGCACATCGATACCCCCAAGATCGACGACTACGGCCAGTACCTCTTCATTATCAGCCAGGGCATCCGTTTCCACGCCCGCTCGGAGCGACTGGAGACCACAGAGCTTGATCTCTTTCTCGGCCCCAACTACGTGGTCAGCTTCCACGGCCATCACCTGGCCGCCGTCGACGACGTGCGGCGGCTGGTCGGCGCGGACGGCCCGCTGGCCACCCGCGGCGCCGACTTCCTGGTCCACGCCCTCCTGGACGCCCTGGTCGACCAGTTCCAGCCGGTGGTCGAGGAGATGGACCAGATGGTCGACGGCCTGGAGGAGGCGGTGCTGGCGAACCCCCAGCAGCGCGTGCTCCAGGATGTCCTGCTCCTTAAGCGCAACGCCCTGCGCCTGCGCCGCGCCCTCCTCCCCGGGCGCGACGTGGTGAACCGCTTCGCCCGCGG
>CAZSSQ010000054.1:0-16556 GCA_964609465.1 uncultured Dehalococcoidia bacterium | reverse complement strand
GGTTACGCCTGCGTCACAACGTGGCAGGAGAGCCGCTGTTAGTTCGACATGGAGGCAGAAGCCCGGCCTTTCGACCGAGCTCACTAGGTTGAACACTTGGAGCGGGAAGCGGGGGTCCAAGCCGCGACCCCCTGCCTATCAGGCAGAGGGCCGGGTTACGCTCTCCACATCCGGATGGGACTATGACGCTCCACCGCTGATTATCGCCATGACCGCGTCTTGGGGCACGGAAGCCCCCGCGACAAAGCCAAGCGCCTTCACCGTCCCGTCGATCGGGCTGGTGATATGGTTCTCCATCTTCATCGCTTCGAAGACAACCACCACATCGCCGGTCTTGACCTTGTCCCCCACGTTCACTTCATAGCGGATAATCATCCCCGGCAGCGGAGCCGTAATGGCTGCCTCTCCAGCAGCGACCTGCACCGGCGCGCCTGCTGCTGCCGCCCCCTTGCTCTCCGCCTTCACCGCCGGCGTGGCTGAGGGTGTGGGAGCTGGCGCTGGCGTGGCGGGCCTGGCGGTTCCGGCAAACGGCGAAGCCACAAAGCTTGGCGGCGAGCCTCCAACCGCTTCCACGTCCACCTGATAGTACTCATCACCCACAAACACATTGAAGGTTCGGGTGCCGGGGCCTTTCGGCGGCGCTGCGACTTCGCGCTTCTCCACCAGCTTGCCCGCTTTGGCCAGCTCGATGAGTCTGTCTTCTTCTTGGACTTCCGCGAGGGTCTTTGGCGCCTTGGGCGGCCTCCAGTCATCGGGGATGTCTTTGTCGAGACCGTACTTGTGCCTCAGGAACCTCATCCCCGTGGTGGGGTAGAGGGCGTATATGAGGACATCGGCGAGGCTCTTGGCAACGTCCTTCGTGTCTTCCTTAGCCTTGTCCAGTTCCGGCTCGAGCATGTCGCCGGCGCGAACCGTGATCGGTTCCTCGCCCCGCTCATATCCTTTGAGGGCCGTCTTCTGCACCTCCGGGTCGATTGGCAGCGGTGGCTTGCCGTAGAGGCCCCAGCAGTAGTCCTTTGTTTCCTTGGTGATCATCTTGTAGCGCCCGGCGAGGACGTTCTGCACCGCCTGCACGCCCACGATCTGGCTGGTGGGCGTGACCAGCGGCGGGCTGCCGAGCTCCTCCCGGACCCTCATCGTCTCCTCTTGGCATTCGTGCAATCGATGAAGGGCGTTGGCGGCCTTCAACTGGGAGACGAAGTTGGACGTCATGCCGCCGGGGATCTGGTGCGACAGCACCTCAGGATCGATAACGGCCATCTTCGAGGTGTCGACGAAGTCCCTGTACTTCGGAGCGATCTCCTCGAGCATTCGATCGCACTTGACAAGCTGGTCGAGATCGAGCCCTGTATCTCTTTCTGTCCCATAGAGCGTTACGACGAGCGGCTCGATCGCCGGGTGGGAAGTGCGGTGACCAAACGGAGCTAGAGAGGTGTCGACGACATCGACGCCGGCCTCCACGGCTTTGAGGTGAGCCATGCTGGCCTGCCCGCTGGTGTAGTGAGTGTGGAGCTGCACGGGCACCCGCAGGCGCTCCTTGAGCGCCTTGACCAGGTCATAGGCATCGTAGGGGGATATGAGCCCTGCCTGATCCTTGATGCAGATGGAGTCGGCCCCCATCTCCTGAAGGATGAGCGCCTTGCTGACAAAGTAGTCGATGTTGTAGACGGGGCCGCCCAAGCGGGGCTGCGTAAGGGAATAGCATATCGCTCCCTGAATGTGCATCCCGGTCTCTTTGATGGCCTTGTAGGCCATCTCGTGATTGCGCTCATCGTTCACCGCGTCGAATACCCTGAAGATGTCGATCCCCGCCTCGGCTGCCTCGTGCACGAAGGCTCGGACCACGTCGTCGGCGTAGTTACGATAGCCGACCAGGTTCTGGCCCCGGAGCAGCATCATGAACTTGGTGTTGGGTATTAGCTTCTTGAGGATTCGCGGCCTCTCCCAGGGGTCTTCACCCAGAAAGCGATGAGGGACGTCAAAGGTGGCCCCGCCCCAGACCTCCATGGCGTAGAAGCCGCACTTGTTTATCTCATCCGCGAGGAATTCCATATCCTCGGTGCGCATCCGCGTAGCGAAGAGGGACTGATGGCCGTCGCGAAGCGTAATGTCACAGATTCTGACCGGGTTCTTGGCCTTCGGTCTTGTTCTTATCTTTTCGGCGGTCAATTCGCTTGCCGGGATCATGTTTCCACCTTCCTCTTTGCCCCTGTTCAGACCATTCGCCGACGCCACGCGGTCCGTGGTCTCATCGCTTCCCAAAGGCCAAAAGCCCGCCACCGGCTGATTGGAGCGACAGGTCCAGCCTGCGCCGCCGCCGCCAGGCGAGCCCTCTCTTCCTCTTCCAGGTAGGCGCTCACGGCGGCCATGATGGCTGCCGCTACCCTTCTCTTGTCCTCCGGGACCGTCACCGCGGGGCTGCTAGTAGACAAGGGTGCATTGCCCTCTTCGCGTGGTAGTTGTGGGGTGTCAACATTATATCCGTATCTGCGTACGTCAAGCAGCTACCGATTCGTACTCTTGATGAAGGCCGTCGCCAATGAGTGAAGGGATGATGCCGCAGCTTCGATCGGACCAGCGCGGCCCGGCGGCCTGGCTGGCGGCTCCCAACGCGGTGAAGGTCAGGGCCCCCACTGCTGTGGCGGAGCAGCGTGCTCCCGGGTACAGAAGCGCGAGTCCAGCCGTGCGACCCTCTGCCCGACACGCAGAGGGCGGGTAGCAGTGCGGCCACTGGGTCCTACTTGTCCAGCCACATGTTGTAGGTGTAGGCGAGCATGCCCGGGACCATATCCTCGTACCCCCGCACGTATCTCCAGCGCGCCGTGTAGCTGTAGGGCGCATAGAGGTAGAGGAAGGGCCCGTGGCGGTCGATGATCTTACGCGTCACCTCCAGGACCAGCTCTTGCCGCTCCTGGACATCCGGTGTCACCAGGATCTGCTCGAGGAGAGCATCGATCTCGGGCTCGGGCAAGTGGACGGGGTTGGCTATCCTGGTCCAGTTCTTGGTGTGGTTGAACTGGAGGGGCAGTTGCTCATCGCCGTAGGGCAGGCCACCGCCCACCATCAGTTGGAAGTTCTGGGAAGACAGGTCCGCAACCCAGGCCCCGAGCTCCTGGGGCACAAGGTTTACCGTGATGCCGGCCTCGGCCATCTGCTCCTTGACCATGGCGGCCAGGTCGGCGGTACCGCCCGAGGGGAACTTCAGTTCCAGGGTCAGGTCGGTGACGCCGGCGGCCTCCAGCAACTGGCGGGCTTTGGCGACATCCCGCTTGTAGCGCTGGCGCAGTTCCTCCTGGGGAAGCGACCAGAACTCCAGGCCCCAGGAGACGGGGCCGGTGTAGTTCCCCTCGCCGAAGCATAGCTTCTCGATCATGGCGTCGCGATCGAGGGAGATGTCCATGGCCTCGCGGACGCGTATGTCCTGGAGGGCAGGCACGGCTATCTCGTTGAGGTTGATCATGAAGATAGCGAGGTTGGCGGCTTTAGTGAGAACGACATCGCTGCTCATGTCGGCGACCTCGTCAGCCTGGATCTTGGTAGGTGGGCCGTAGACATCCAACTGTTGCGCCTTGAAAGCCGCCTTCAGGCTGGAGTCGTCGGGGATTATCCGCCAGCTCATGCCGTCGACGTAGGGGATGCCCTCAACGTAGTAGTTGGGGTTGCGGACCATGTCCATGGTCTCGCCCCGAGAGACACTCGCCACCTGGAAGGGACCAGAGCCGAGGCCGCGGGATTTGAGGTCGCCAAACTCCTCTACAGCCTCTTTGGGCACGATGGTGGTACGGATGCCCCCGAACTCTGCCATGGTGTAGGCGTAGGGCCCAGTGAGGGCCACTTGGAAGGTGTAGGGGTCAGGAGCGGACTTGCTCTCAATGGCCTGACTCCAGAACGGAGTCGACCCCACGGAAGCGATCCGGTCGAAGCTGTAGACTGCGTCCTCGGCGACGACCTCGCGGCCGTTGGCTGGCGGCAGGTTCTGGAAATGGATGCCGCGGCGCAGCTTGAACACGTAGGTGAGGTCGTCTGGCTGCTCTAACGACTCGGCGTGGTCGAAGACGAGGGTCGGTGGCCCTTCGGGCTGCTGGATTTCGTGGAGCAGGTAGCCATAGATGAAGCAGATGAAGGCGAGGCCCATCGTGACTTCGGTATGGGGATCGATGCTCATGGCTGGGGTGGTGGTGCCCAGGCGGAACACCCCGCCCCTCTTGACAGCGCCCGTGGTGGGGGTAGCCCCGGTGGGGCTGGTCTCCTCCTGCTCGTTACGGCAATGGAGGGCAGCGAGCCCCGCAGCGGCAGCCGCGCCAGCCAAGAAGGCGCGACGTGATATGTTTGGCATAGTATGCCTATTCCTTACGATGCTCGCTGCGCGCTGTTCGGGATGTACGCGCACAAGCGTGTCACCGGCGGAATGACGCGATGGTCTTCGCAGTCGTTAGCCTAAGCGGAGCGAGTAGCACTGTCAACGGGGATACTTGCCTGCTCCACTAGCGACGCGACCCAGCCAGAAACGGCCGGGGGCAGGAAGGCCCCGACCCTCTGCCTGGAAAGCGGACGGTTGGCGTGACGCAATGCGAAAGGCTGGACATTTCGCCCAGCCTACCCCATGCATGCTGGCGTTGGCGCGAGGGACGGGACTCGAACGCGCGAGGACCTGCCTGGGATTGTGTCAGCGCGGCCCCCTGGCGTCCCGGGCGGACACGGCGGTGAGGGCAATTACGGTCGCCCCTGCGTCGGTGGTGACGAGGGACGATTGGAGCTCGCGGAGCGCATGTCTACCCTGAGGACATGGCCCTTCGACAGGCTCAGGACATGGCTAGAACGAATCCCGACCCCTTCATCCTCGAGAACACCATCAGGGAGGTCCTCGGGCACCCGGCCCCACTCTTGTCGGAGGTGACCGATGCTTGAGCCCGCTCCCCTACTCATGGCCGGCGAGATCTACCCGCCGTCCGGCGGGGGCGACAAGCTGCCCAACTACTGGAACCCGCAGCGCGCCGACCCCGAGATCATCCTGCCGTCGGGGGCGTTTGAGGCCCGGCCCACGGCCGGGGTGGGCCAGTGGGGCGCGTGGACCACCGTAGAGGCCGCCACGCCCCAGGACCTCGTTCTCCTGGCAGCCCACATGAGCAAGATAACGACCGCCTCCGGCTCCCTCTGGGCGCAGATAGGCGTGGATCCGGCGGGCGGGACGTCGTTCACGGTCAGGGGGGCGTTCGCCTTCCACGCCTTCATCTCGGGGTCAGGCGCGTTCCCGATACACACCAGCACCTTTCGCTTGGCGCCCTACCTCGTGCCGGCTGGCTCCCGTGTGGCTATGCGGGGCTGGGCCTCGGCCGGTGACCTCCGCTTCCAGGGCTACCTGGCCCTCGTCACCCCGGCCGTCTCCTGGGTTGACCCCTGGCCGAACACGTACATCGGCGGCGGGCGCGCCGCTAACCAGCGACGCTCCCCGCCGGTGCCGGGTTGGGTGACAGTGCCAACGGGGAGCGGCTGGACGCAGGCGGTGGCCAGCGCCCCGAACGACATGCTCCTCACGGCCGTCGAGGTCGACCCCACATCCGCAGCCGGCCTGCAGGGGGACGTGGTGGAGGTGGGTGTGGGGGCGGCTGGCAGTGAGGTGGTGTTCTCCCGTGTGGGCATCCCGTCCGTGCGCGTCATCGGCTGGCCCTCCGGCCACCAGGAGTCCGGACGGAAGGCGTTGGTGCTGAGCGGGGAGCGGGTGGCGGTGCGCAAGGTGCTGCCAGACGGCACCCATCGGCTGGCCCTCTACTTTGAGGACCTCTAGCGCCCGACCTCCCTCCACCGACGCCGCCATCAACCGGCGGGATGCCAAATCAAGTTCAGTTTCGCGCCTGCCGTCGTCGTAAGCGTGCGAGGAATTGAAGGCGCGTGCGATAGCCTGAGGCCTGGTGGGGCTCCGGCCACAGAAGGTGCGGGCGGGCATCCTGCAACAGACCCGCAAGTCCAGTCGTTATTAGTGTAGAGGTCGCGCACCCCAACCTGCTAACTACTGTGCCGCAAACCGGGGTCAGCGCGGCCCTCTTCTTTGTGAGCCTCATCCTCTTCGCGTAGGGCCTTAGCTACGACGCCACTGTCTTGGTCTGAAAGTGAAGGGCTTGACAGAGGGTGTATAATCACTCGGTGGCGACGGTTGTCATAACTGAATAGGCGGAGGGAGGGCCGCTCGGAGGCGTCGAACCGGGATGGGGTGGCTGGGGCGACGTGGGATGGCCGAGTCTGGTCGCTGAGGCCTGCGCATCGGCGCATGCCGAGGGTCCCGGGCAGCCAGTAGCGAAACCGACCGAGTGGTCGGTTTTCGTGTTGCCCCGCAGACTAGGCCTGGGTTGGCCTGCGAGTGTTCTGTGGAGTGGGTACCATGCGGGCACGCTTTGCCGTTATGGTTGCATCGATCGCTGTCGTCCTGGCTGTGGGGGTGGGCATCTTCGGTCTTAGCCTGGGCTCCGGCCCGGGGCGCGAGGCGGCTGCTCAACCCTCCGGCCCCGTCCCCTCTGGTGCAGAGCGGATAGCCGTTGGACAGGGCGAGCCTTCCCAGGCCGTTGACCAAGCCGTTCCAGGGGAGCTTATGGTGCAGTTTGACGCGCAGCTTCCTCTCCGTGCTCGAGAGGCTGCTCTCACAGCCGAGGGGGCCGTCGTCAAGCGACACTTGCTCCTGCCGG
The DNA here is from genome assembly GCA_964609465.1 of uncultured Dehalococcoidia bacterium. GTDB lineage: Bacteria > Chloroflexota > Dehalococcoidia > DSTF01 > JALHUB01 > CAVSBT01. The sequence goes on along the minus strand of CAZSSQ010000054.1, from coordinate 9,879 downwards.
GATTTGTGCTGGTGCGCGTGCCGGTGGGCCGGGAGGAGCAGTTCTTGCAGCGCCTCCAGGCCAACCCTTTGGTGCGAATGGCTGAGCGGAACGGCATCGACCGCGCCACCTTCACGCCCAATGACCCGCTCTACCCGCGCCAGTGGCACATGCCGCAGGTGCAGGCCGAGCAGGCATGGGATGTAGCGAACGGCTCGGGCGTGGTAGTGGCTGTCGTCGACTCCGGCGTGGCCTACGAGAACTACAGTGTCTACAGCCGGGCGCCTGACCTGGCGGGTACGTCGTTCACTACCGGCTACGACTTCATCAACAGCGATACCCACCCCAACGACGACGTCGGCCACGGCACCCATGTTACCGGAACGATCGCCCAGACGACCAACAACTCCCTGGGCGTTGCCGGCCTGGCCTTTGGGGCCACCATCATGCCGGTCAAGACCCTCAGCCCAAGTGGTGGCTCGCACGCGCAGATGGCCGACGGCTTCGTCTGGGCGACGGACCACGGCGCCGACGTCATCAACTACAGCGCTGGAGGAGGTGACTCCACGACAAAGCGGAATGCCGTCGAATACGCCCTCACCCACGGCGTGGTGGTGGTGGCCGCGGCGGGCAACGGATACACTTCCAGCCTGGACTGCCCCGCCTGCTACCCCGGGGTCATCGCCGTGGGCGCCACTGACTACAACATGAACCGCGCCCTCTACTCCAACTACGGGTGTGGGGTTGATGGTCACTGCCTGGATGTGGTTGCCCCCGGCGGCGACACCGGGGCCGACGCCAACGGCGATGGGTACCCTGACGGCGTGTACCAGCAGACGTTTGAGTTCGCGTGTAGCGGTGGGACCCCCAACTTCGGCAGCTTCGTGTACTGCTTCTTCCAGGGCACATCCATGGCCACGCCGCACGTCGCCGCCGCGGCGGCGCTCCTCTTGGACGCCAACCCCGGCCTGACGGTTCAACAGGTGGGCGACTGCCTGAGGAGCACCGCGCTCGACCGGGGCGCGCCTGGGTATGACACCACGTACGGGTACGGTCTCATTCAGGCGAGAGCAGCGCTGGATGCTTGCAGCGGCGCCGCGGCTCCCAACCGCTTCCTGGGCCACGTGACTCTGGACGGGTCGCCGGCCCCGGCGGGCACCAACGTCACAGGCGCCATTGGTGGCAACGTCTGCGGCCAGACGACCGTGAAGGCGGACTCGACGTATGTCCTGGACGTCGTGTCCAGCGGCCAGACGGCGGGCTGCGGGACGGAAGGAGCGACGGTGAACTTCACGGTGGCTGGCTACCCGGCGGGTACCTCTACCTGGCACTCTGGTTCCTTCACGGCGTTGGACCTAGTCGCGATCTCGGGGCCCGACACCGACGGCGACGGCGTACCGGACACTAAGGACAACTGCCCACTGGTCCCCAACCCCGGCCAGGAGAACAGCGACGCCGCCATAGACAACGGGCCCGGCATCCCCGGCAACGACGGCACCATCCCCAACGCCGTCGCCGACAGCGAGGGCGACGCCTGCGAGACCGACGGCGATGCCGACAACGACGGCCTGCCCGACGCCCAGGACACCAACCCCCTCACGGGGGCCGGACTGTGCGGCATCCTGACGGCCAACGACGGGCACCTCAACCCCGCCGGCGGCGACGTGACCAACGACGACAACCACGACGGCAGCCCGGCTCCTGTCATGGGGACCGACATCGCCGATAACGGCCCCTCCTGGGACACGGACAACGACGGCGCCCTGGACGGCGTCGAGTGCACCCTAAGCCGCAACCCCAGGAGCCGGACAGACACGCCCACCACCGCCCAGTGCGGCGGCACCGGCGACACGGACGGCGACGGCCTCCAGAACGCTTGGGAGAAGTGTAAGTGGGGCACGAACCCCGACGTCGTCGACAGCGACGGTGACGGTCTTGGCGACTGCAAGGAGGTGGCTGACGTGGACGGCAACGGGCTTGTCGACTTCGGCGGGGACGCCATCTTCGTGTGCAAGTCAGCCGTGCGGCCCCCGGCCTCTTTTGGGAAGACCATGGACCTCGACATCAACGGGGATGGCATCGTGGACTTCGTGGGAGACTGCATCCAGGAGGCTAAGTTCGCCCTCATCCCCGGGCTCTGCAAGTAGCGCCTTCAGCGGTCAGCCTCACACTAAGGGGCGGCCCTCGGCCTCGTCTTCAGTGGCCCTCCCCAGATACGGATGGGTGTCGCTACCCGGGGTCTTTTCGCCCTCGCGGGGTGGAGACTGCCAACAGGCCTACTGACCCCTCACGAGATGGATATCGAGATGGGGCACGGCGATCATTAGCTGGTCGGCGAGCGAGCGCCTCAGCAGACGCTCCAGCGTCGTGCGCCGGCGGTAGGGGAGGATCAGGTGATTGATGCCCTCCGCTTCGATGAAGGCTGTGAGTACTGCCATCGCGTCCGCCCCTTCCAGCGGGCACATACGCGCATTGAGGTCCTCTGCTAGCTCGAGCGTGCGCGACAACTCGGCCGGGACCCCCTGATCGGGGTCCCGCTTGAGGTAGGCCACCACCAGATCCGCTCTCAGTCCTTGCGCGATGCGCCAGCCGCGGCGGATCAAAGTCCTCGCGAAGGGAGTCTCATCGACCAATAGCAGGACGCGCTCCCCCACAGCAGCGTGCCGCGCCGCCTCGCGCATGTACTCGTCGAGCTGTACCTCCACCTACTGTGCCGTCCGGCGCAAAGCCAGCTCACGCAGCGCCGCCAGGTTATCGACCCGGAAGAACTTCTCAAGCGCAGCGTGGGCCTGGGCCGGGGGATAAATGTGGCCGTGCTGCATGCGGGCGCGGGCCGCCTCCGGCGAAAGGTCGATGAGGATCAGTTCATCAGCCTTGTCAACGACCGAGTCGGGGATAGTCTCGCGGACACGGATGCGGGTGATCGCTTCAACTACGTCATTCAGGCTCTCAAGGTGCTGGATGTTCAACGTAGAGACAACGTTGATCCTGGCGTCGAGGATCTCCTCGACATCCTCGTACCGTTTCTCCCGCTCCGAACCGGGAACGTTGGTGTGCGCGAGTTCATCAACGAGACAGACCACCGGCCGCCGCTTCAGTACCGCCTCGACGTCCATCTCCTCAACGATGGTGCCCCGGTATTCGATGCGCTTGCGGGGAAGCACCTCCAGGCCTTCGAGAAGGTCGGCGATCGGCTTCCAGCCATGGGTTTCGACGAATCCAACGACCACGTCGTCACCGTAGCTGTTGCGGCGGTGAGCCTCGCTGAGCATGGCATAGGTCTTGCCGACGCCGGGAAACGCGCCAAGGTAGATCCGCAGGGTGCCGTGTCCGGCCTTCTGCTTCTCGCGTTGCAGCTTGGCGAGCAGGACTTCAGGATCAGGGCGCTGGTCGTTCATACGGCACCGCTGGGCCGCCGGTGGCTGGCGGGTCGGTCGCGGGCAGACGCCAGGGGGCCCTTTTCAGACGATAACTGCGCGTTTTCTCGCTCGCTGCCCGCCCGTTTGTGGTATCCTCTAGCACACCGTAAAGAGCGGGCTGCCTTCCAAGCAGGTTGTCGCGGGTTCGAGTCCCGTCCCCCGCTCCAAGTCGTGAATCCATAGGGCTCGGCCGAAAGGCCGAGCCCCCGCGTTGGTGTGAGCCGACCCCATTCTCTGCGTCCCGGTCGCTTCCTGCGCGTGAACATCTAGAGTCTGCAGCCGCGTCGAACAGGGGGCGCCGTGTCCCACCTATTCTCTCAGCAGATAGGGAACACCTACGACCAGGGTGTTGGGACGCGCTCGGAGCGCCTTCTTGAGATGCGCCGCCGACTGATTGTGCAGGAACCGGTGCCACAGGCGAGCGGGCACTGACTCGGGCAGGAGCACGGTTATGGTCTCACCGGGGTGCGAGTGGTCCAAAGCGTCGATGTAGGTCAGGATGGGGATGATGAAGGAGCGGTACGGCGACTCGATAACGACGAGCGGCACGTCGGGGATCACCTCCTCCCAACGCTGACGCAGCTCGTCCGCCTCGCTAACGTCATCGCTGACGTGCAGGGCCGTGACGTTCTCAGATGTTTTCCGCGCGTAGTCCACGGCCAGCCGCACGGCCTCGTTGACCTTCTCCACCGGCACCAGCACCGGCTGGTTGCGGGGCCGGGCTTGGGGTGTAGCGGCTGGCGACGGCACCGCCACCTCCAGTTGCTCCGCCACCCGGCGGTAGTGGCGGCGAATGACGGTGAAGAGGTATATGAGGAATCCAATGCCCAAGAGGCTGATCCAGGCCCCATGCGTGAACTTGGTGGAGGCGATGATCACCGCCACCACGCCTGTCGCGACGGCGCCTACACCGTTGATGACGATGCTTCTCCGCCAGCCAGCCTCACGAAGCTTCCACCAGTGAACGACCATGCCGCTCTGGGAGAGGGTGAACGACAGGAAGACGCCCAGGGCGTAGAGCGGGATAAGGCGGTTTGTATCAGCAGCGAAGACCACCAGCAGGACGCTCGCGAGAACGGCCAGGGCACCGATGCCATGCGAAAAGTTCAAGCGGTCGCCGCGAAAGGCAAATTGCCGCGGCAGGAACCCATCGCGCGCCAGGATCGAGGCCAGACGGGGGAAGTCAGCGAAGCTGGTGTTGGCAGCCAGAACCAAGATCATGGCGGTGGACGCCTGCACCAGGTAGTACAGCGGCGTTTCCCCGAAGGTGGCCTTGGCGATCTGGGAGGGCACGGTCTGGGTCTCCAGGGGCATGACGTGCATCTGGTGGGCTAGGAGGGACACGCCCAGGAAGAGGAAGCCCAGGATGCCGGCCATCCAGGCCAGTGTAGTGGCGGCATTTCGGGATTCCGGCGGCTTGAAGGCCGGTACGCCGTTGGAAATGGCCTCCACGCCTGTCAAAGCCGCCGACCCCGAGGCGAAGGCGCGAAGGACTAGGAACAGGCCCAGGGACTGGGTGGCGACGACACGCTGCGCTTCGGGCGCCGAGGCAGCCTCCACACCGCCGAAGAACGCCCGCACCATCCCCACCACGATCATGAGACCAAAACTGAAGATGAACAGGTAGGTAGGGGCCGCGAAGATCGTCCCGGCTTCCCGCACCCCCCGCAGGTTGCCAAGCATGATCAGACCCACAAAGAAGACTGCCAGGAAGACGCGCTCGTCGTGGAGGGCCGGTGCCGCCGAGGTGATGGCGGCCACCCCGGCGGCGATGCTCACACTGACCGTAAGGACGTAGTCGATCATGAGCGCGCCCGCCGCGGTGAGGCCGGGCATCGTGCCAAGGTTAGCCCTGGCCACGATGTAGGCACCGCCGCCGCTGGGATAGGCGCGGACGGTCTGCCGGTAGGAGAAGGCCACGATCATGAGGAGGAGCGTGATGGCGCCCGCGATGGGGAGCACACCTCCCAGGGCGCCCGAGCCGGCCAGTACCAGGATGAGCAGGATCGCTTCCGTGGCATAGGCGCTGGAGGAGATGGCGTCGGAGGAGAAGATGGCCAGCGCCTTGACCTTGGTCAACCGCTCGTAGGGTAGCTGGGCGGTAGAGAGCGGTGTCCCGACCAGGAGGCGCTTGAACTGGCGCCACACGGCCTCCAGGGCAGTGCGCGGTCGTATCGCTGCCTCCGTCGCCTGGAGGAGGTCGGGCCGCCCCAGGCGCCGGAAGGGCTGCTCGCTGCGCGGAACGAGCCGGACATATCGCGAGCCCGGCTTCACGCCTTTGCGGACCTCGTGCAGCTCCAGCCCCGGGATGAAAGGCTCCCGCCGACGCGGCAAGCGGTAGCGCCCATAGCGCTCCAGTTCGTCATCCGGCGCGACAGGACTCTCGACCGGCTCTCGGGCGCTCACAAGACCTTTGCCGTCCACCTAACTGAGCCTGAACGGCCTTCGATCACCTTCGCGTCTAGAGCGTGCAGCGATGGGCAGGTCCAGAACGGCCCTCATGCCGCTATCGTATGACCAGCGTCGTCATGACCGGGCCAGAGGAAGTTACGTGGACGTACGGAAGTTGTCAGGAAATGGGGTCGGGTTCGGCGAAGCGGTAGCCGACGCCTGGGTCCGTGAGGATGAGCGCTGGGTTGGCCGGATCGGCCTCCAGCTTGGAACGCACTTGGTTGACGTAGGTCCGGAGGATGTGGGAATCGTCCGCGTATTCGACTCCCCAGACCGCGCACAGGATCATCCGGTGGGTCAACACCTTGCCGGCGTTGGTGGCCAGGTACTTGAGCAGGCTGTACTCGGTCGGAGTCAGATGAACCGCCCGGCCTTGCAGGGTCACGATTCGCCGCTCTAGGTCGATGGTGAGTTCGCCGGCCTTGATTTGGGATTGCTGGGCACGGGCCGAGCTGCCGCGTCGGAGGGCGACGCGTATGCGGGCAAGAAGTTCACCGATGGCAAACGGCTTCGTCAGGTAGTCGTCCGCACCCTGATCGAGCGCCGCGATCTTCGTCCGTTCGTCACCGAGGACCGACAGCACGATGATCGGCGTCTGATGGTCCCGCCGCAGCTCGCTGCATACCTCGACGCCGCCCATGTCGGGGAGCACAAGGTCCAGCAGCACGACATCAGGCTTGAATGCCTGGAACTCGGCAAGCGCGCTGGCGCCGTCCTCTGCTTCGCGCACGGCGTAATCATGCCCCTCGAGAGCACGCCTTAGCGCTCGGCGGAGTTGCGGCTCATCGTCAACAATGAGAATGCGAGGTCCCATCATGCGCTCAACGTCGTCTGCTCGGCTAGAGGTAGTGTGACAACAAACCGGGTGCCGGCGGCGGAGCTCTCGACCCGCACGGAGCCGCCGCACAGCTCCACGAACCCTTTGACGATCGCCAGGCCGAGGCCGCTGCCCTTGACACGCTGGCCGGGCTCCGCCGCGCGATAGAACCGTTCAAACACGTGTGGGATGTCCTCGGGCGCGATTCCAGGCCCATCGTCTTCCACTGACAACTCCACCACGGACCCCCTAGCCGATCCGGTCAGGCGGATTGGCCCGCCGGGCGTCGAGTACTTCGCGGCGTTCTCTACGAGGTTGACCAGCGCCTGGAGGATGAGCGATTCGTCCGTGAGAACGCGAACGTCTGTCGGAACGTCAACGCGCACATTGCGGCCAGCGGTCGCTGGCGCTGTCCTGTTCCTTGCCTGTTCAAGAAGATCCCGCGCCCTCAGGGGTCTCGGCATTGGCGTGACCGCGCCGGCTTCGATCCGGTTGAGATCCAGGACGTTGCTGATCACCTGGTTCAGACGGTCGGCCTGCGAATCAATGGTCTCTAGGAATGCCTGCACATCCTTAGGCGACCAGTTCACGCTGCGATCAAGCAGGCTGGAAACCCCAGTCTTGATGCTGGCAAGCGGGGTCTTCAGGTCGTGTGAGATCGAGGCGAGGAGCGCCGATTTCATCTTGTCGGCCTGCATGAGCGCGTCCGCATGCGCCGCCGCCTGTGCGAGTTCGACGCGCTGGAGAGCCAGCGCAGCCTCGCTCGCGAATGCGGCGAGCAGGCGGTTGGGGGAATCGCGGAACGGGGTCTCGCCGATCGGCCCGTCAAGCCGGAGGACGCCCAGCGTCCGACCCCCCACTTGCAGCGGCACGAGCGCCATACTGCGCGGTGGCTCTTCCATGCGAGGCGCAGGAACCCGTGGCCTCACGATTCGAGGCCGACGTCCGGTGCTCAGGCCAGTTTGACCCAGCATTACGGACAGGCCCTCGGCGACGGCGCGGCCCGCCATCGCGCGCTCCTCGGCGTCCGGCTGCCGCCCGGACGAGTCTGCGCCGGCGAAAGCGAGAAGCGTCCAGCTCCCGTCAGCTCCGCTGAGCACGGCGGCGCCCCGCGCAGCGAACGCTTGAACCACTTCCTGGCAGAGCGCTATGAGCGCGTCGCGTGGTTCCGTTCGTCCGATCATGGTCCGGCTCAGGGAGAGCAGCACTTCAGTTTCTGCCTGCCGGCGCCGCGCTTCTCTTGCGGCGGCACGTGCCGTCGAGAGCAGCGATCCGCCGACGATCGACACCAGCAGAAACACGAACAGGGCGAATACGTTGGCGGGGCCATGGACGATCAACCTATGCAGCGGCGGAACGAAGAAGAAGTTAAGCGCCAGGTTGCTGAGAACGGCGGCGAAGAGTCCGACCAGCCATCCCCACGTCGAAGAGATTAGAAGGGTCAGCAGGAGGAACAGCAGGCCTTCGTTCAGTAGGCCGACCTCATCCTGGAAGGGGGCGAGCGCGGCGGTCAGCACCGCTGTGCCACCGATCGCGGCGGCGATCCCTACGCGTGGCTGTCTGAGAAATGCGAAACCTCTCACAACGACGATTATAGTACGTCGCAGCGGCGGTCGCAGGGCCAGCGCCCGCCTCCACCGCCTCGCGGGGCTGGCGTGGGCGGCGCTGCTAGACAAGCGTGTGACCAACGAAATTCATTCCGTCTCATAGATGATTCTATCCCGAAGTCAGCCGGCGGAAGACTAGTGATAAGGACCGGTCTATGAGCCCAAGGGCCCTGCTGCGGCTTGGCTCAGTCAGAGACGGATGGTACGATGAGCGCGTTTCGACGCTGTCTTGCATCCTGTCGGTGCCTTCGGCAGAACCTTGAGATGGGAAGACTTGGACAAGGAGGGCGATCATGCGCGACGCCGTAATCTGCAGCCCGGTACGCACGCCGGTGGGCCGTTATGGTGGCGCGCTCCGGGGTGTGGACGTGGAAACGCTGGCGACGACAGTCGTTAGCGCTGTGCTGGAGCGGACGAAGCTGGACCCGCGCGTAATCGATGACTGTATCTTCGGGCACTGCTACCCGAACGGCGAGACGCCTGCTATTGGCCGTCTCGCCGCGTTGAACGCCGGGCTTCCGGTTGAGGTGCCGGGCATTCAACTCGACCGCCGCTGCGGCTCTGGCCTCCAGGCGATCTGTCTGGCGGCCATGGAGGTCCAGACGGGTGTAGCCGATGTCGTGCTTGCCGGCGGGGTAGAGAGCATGAGCAACGCGGAGTTCTACGTTACCTCCATCCGCTGGGGCCCGAACCGCGGCAACCTGGGTCTCTTGGACCGGCTTGATCGCGGTCGCGTGACGGCCGGCAGTCGCCGCTATCCGGTTGAGGGCGGCATGCTGGAGACGGCCGAGAACCTGCGCCGCCAGTACAAGATCCCCCGCGAGGAGCAGGACGAGTACGCCCTTCGTTCCCACCAGCGCGCCGTCGCCGCTTGGGAGGCGGGGAGGTTTGATGCCGAGATCGTGCCCGTCACAGTGCCGTCAAAGAAGGGCGAGGAGACTCTTTTCTCACGGGATGAGCACCCGCGGGCGGACACGACTCTGGAGAAACTCGCCTCGCTGCGGCCGATCCGCATCAAACAGGACCCGGAGGCTACCGTCACGGCCGGGAACGCCAGCGGGGAGAACGACGCTGCGGCCTGTTGCGTCGTCACCTGGCCAGAGAAGGCGGCGGAGCTTGGGCTGAAGCCGATGGGGAAGCTTCTGTCCTGGGCAGCGGCTGGAGTTCACCCTGCCTACATGGGCCTGGGCCCCGTGCCTGCCACCAAGAAGGCGCTGGAGCGCGCCGGGCTCAGCCTGCAGGACATGGAACTGATCGAGCTGAACGAAGCGTTCGCAGCGCAGGTGCTGGCCTGCACCCGCGAGTGGGGATTCACGGAGCGTGACTTCGACCGGATGAACGTCAATGGCTCGGGTATCTCCATCGGCCACCCCGTTGGAGCCACCGGCGCCCGGATCATGGCAACGATGCTGCACGAGATGGAGCGACGGCAGGTTCGCTTCGGGCTGGAGGCGATGTGCATCGGTGGCGGTCAGGGCATGGCCGCCGTGGTCGAGCGTGTGGGATAGGAGTTCTTGCCAGCCCGGCCGGGTCCTGTCGCCCCGTGGGCGCGCAACCGCCGGCCTTAGCTCGTTGCGGGTCTTTCATAGCGCAGACCGCCGTCTTC
>CAZSSQ010000053.1:0-16701 GCA_964609465.1 uncultured Dehalococcoidia bacterium | reverse complement strand
CCGGTGTCGAGGTCCTGGATGCGCGACTGCTATGCACGCCGGCGGACAAGCTGGAGGATCCGGACCCGATCTTCAACCCGACCGAACACCTGGAGTGCTATAGCATAGCGTCGCCGCCGTTTACGCCACGAACCACATACGTCACCAACCAGTTTGGCTACGAGCTGCTGCAGGTCATTGGACCGGACATGCTGTGCGTGCCGTCCTCGAAGACCGTTCTGGAGACGCCCACGCCCACACCCACTGACACGCCCACCAACACACCCACACCCACGAACACACCCACGAACACGCCGACGCCCACCAACACAGCCACGAGGACGCCAACGCCCACGAGTACGCCCTCGGAAGAGCCATCATGGCCGGAGAACCCCAGCTTCAGCCTGGCGATGGGGGCGGTCACGGCGCCGCCGGACGCGATCCTCCAGCTCAACCCGCTAGCCGGCGGGCCGCCGGTCATAGCCATCCCGGGGCCCCTCTTGGGGATCGGCATCGTCGGGGCTGATGACCTGAACTCCCTCTCCTACGGCATGGAGTACCCGAACAACATGACGCCGTTCCTGCGCTTCTCCATGGCCCCAGACTACAGCGGGGCGCTGGATGGGCTGCCCGGGACGCACGTGAACATGGAGTCCACCTGCATGGCGTGGCCGGGCCAGGCCACCGGCGACGAGTTCGACGCGCCGATGCCGCCGCCGCCTCCGGGTGTGGGCAACACCAACACCCTGGTGCTGGACGAGAACGGCGTGCAGGACACGCCGGCCTGCGCCGCGCCGCCTGGCTACCCGGTGGGCACCGGCGCTCCGCCCGGCGATGACCTGGACGCCCTGGAAGAGAGGCCGCCCAGCTTCGTGGACGACGGCAGCTACGGCGGAGTCGCGGGCGACGGCGTCCCTGACCGGCCGGTCTTCTTCACCCTGGCGCCCGGCTCGGCGACCCTGCCGGCGATCCCGGCGACGTCGGCGGACATACTCTGGAGCGCCTGGGCCCTTCCGATACCCATGCTTTACGCTCCCGCGCCCTTGCTGGGCCTCCTCCCAGGCGCTGACGCCATCGACGCGCTGATGCTGTACGACAACGGGAATATGGTGTTCGATTGCGGCGACTGGGTGTGGCTCTCCCTGATGCCGGGCTCTCCCACCCTCGTTATGGTCGGGGCGACCGAGGGCGGTGCCCTCTTCGTGGACGGCTGCACGCCGGGACTGATCTCGATCCAGTACACGGCCGACCAGCTCGGGCTGTTCTCCCCGTTCACCGGCGGGGCGTGGCCGGATGACGTGGACGCCCTGAAGGGCGAGATACCGTGCCTGACGGGGCCTGACTCGGACCTGAACATCGGCAACGGCACGGGCATACCTGGGGACGACGGCACGGTGGCCGGCGGGGAGAATCCGGCCGTCAACGACTGCCTGGACACGGACGACGACAACGACGGCTACCGCGACGACCTGGAGCTGCTGCTCCCTGATCCGTCCTGTCCGACGAAGAGCGGGCTGACCAGCCCCGGCGGTGACATCACCTACGACGACAACAACAACGGCGACCCGGCCGCGGGCAGCATCGGCGGCACCGACCTCGCGGACGACCCGGCGAGCTGGGACAGCGACGGCGACAGCGTGCTGGACGGCGCCGAGTGCGCGCTTGGCACCGATCCGGCGAACCCCGCCAGCAAGCCCACCGACGCCCAGTGTGGCGGCTCGGGCGATACCGATGGCGACGGGCTGCTGAACGCCTGGGAGACCTGCAAGTGGGGAACAAACCCCGGCGTTGTAGACTCCGACAGTGACGGCATCGGCGACTGCATTGAGGCCGTGGACACCGACGGCAACGGCATCATCGACTTCGGCGGTGACGCCCTCAACTCGGCCAGGGCCACCCTGCTGCCCGCCGGCACCGGCGCCGGCCAGTTCGGCAAGGATGGAGACTTCGACCTGAACGGTAACAACGTCGTTGCCGGTGACTACGGTGCCGACACCCTGACGGTGGCCAGGATGAGCTTTGGCTACCTGACGTGCAAGTAGGGAGGTGTCAGCCCTCGGCAGGACCATGGACTTCGACATCAGAGTGTCATCCAGGAAGTGAGGTTCGCGCGCATCGCCGGGCTGTGCAAGTAGACAGAGGGCGAGCAGCCCGCCTGTGGGCGCGACTTGAGGTGAGGACTAGCGTCAGGGGTCTCCCAACGGGAGGCCCCTGACAGATCGTACGGGCGCCGGCGTCTGGTGCGGATGGCGGCTTCGTGGCAGCGCGGGTCTCGACGTGTTGTCACATGCCGTCGTAGCTTGTACAGTCTCCGCGTGGCCACCCGTCCAGTGGCCCTTCGACCGGTACCAGCGCGTGGGCGGCGTCAGTTTGAGAGGATCGTCACCCATCGCTATTCGCTGGCGCAGGCCGGGGCTGCCCTCCTCAAGTTCCTGGCACCCGACAGCATGAAGGCCGTCATCCAGCCTTAGCAGCGAGCTCGTGGGGATCGCGGCAGGGCTGCCGGCGTGGGCGAGCGCGGGCTATCCACAGGAACTTGCGCTTGAACGGCCTCGCGGCGGGTGTCACGATGGCGGAGTCGGAGGAGGTGAGGTATGCAGCAGCTCAGCTACGATGCGGGCGATCCCTGGTTCGAGATCGACGGCTGGCGGGTTGGCCTCCAGGTCATCACGTTCGAGAACGTCTGCGGTCTGGACCCCGAGGCCGTGACGATCGCCCGCCAGCGAGAGCGGACCACCGTCACCTGCGGCCAACTGACCTGGGCGGGCGGCCGCGAGCGGTGCGAGGGCTCGGCCAGCGTCGAGGCCGTGCGCAGGAATGACGGACTTGAGCTAGTTGCCTCGGCCCGTCACCACAAGAAGATCCGCTGCCTGAAAGTCATGGTGGCGGGCCTGCCGCCTGGAGAGGTGACGGGCGCCTACTGGCAGCGATCGCCCCTGCCGAGGGACGGCCTTATCCTGGGCTATCCCTGGCCGTTGCACACCCCACTTGTCTTCCTCACGCCACCCTCCGGCCCGCATCTCTACTTTCAGTCGCTGGACGATCGCGTTCGGGCGAAACGCTTCGCCATGTATGAGCGCGACGGCGCCGTAACTGTGGAGCTCATCTTCGAGGACGCCGCGCACGAGATGACCAGCGCGCTCACGACGCCCCCCTGGTGCGTCGGCCGCTGCGATGATCCGGCGGCGGTGGCTGCCCGCCATCTGGAGCACGTGGAGCAGGCATACGGGCTGGAGCCCTGGGAGTCGCGCCGTGACGTGCCGGCCTGGGCGCGAGATATCGCCCTGGTTGCGTCGCTGCACGGCATGCACTGGAGTGGCTACGTCTTCAACACCTACGACCAGATGCTGGCGGCCCTGCGGTGGATCGCGGATCGTATTGATGGCTGGCGTGTGCTGGCGCACCTGCCGGGATGGGAGGGGCGTTACTACTGGCAGTACGGCGACTACCGGCCCGAGCCGCGGCTGGGGGGCGAAGAGGGCTTTCGCCGCCTGGCGGACGGCGCTCGCGAGCTTGGTGTGAAGCTGATGCCCATGTTTGGTGCGAACTGCGCCAACAGCGGCCTTGAGAACTTCGAGCAGTGGGGGGAATCATCGCTGCTCCGGTCCGCGGGTGGGGTCGTGTTCCAGGGGAACAGGCCGGACTGGGATGTCTCCCGCGCCCACGACCCGGGATGGCAGGCGTGGCTGAATCCGGGAGCGCCTGCCTGGCGTCAGCGGCTCGTCGAACAGGTGTCACGGCTGGTTGAGCGGTACGGCCTGCCGGCGGTCTTCTTTGATACGGACCACGTGTGGGTAAACGACCCTAACTACGCCGTCTACGAAGGCCTCCTGGCTCTACGGGACAGCTTGAGGGCGCGGTTCCCGGACCTTCTTATCGCAGGGGAGGGCTGGTACGACGCGCTCGGTGCGGTGACGCCGGTATCGCAGTTGGGCGCCCCGGCCCAGTGGCCGGAGCTCCTTTCGAAGTACTGCCGGACGTTCATGCACCTCTCGGCGGGCGACCCGAGCCGCGGGAGTTCGGGCGTGCACGAGATCGGCTTCCTCGACTTCCGTCTGGCGCCTGATGCGGAGTACTGGTGGCCGACGGTGACTGTGGTCGATGGCACCATCGCGCTGGCGCCGCATCGTGTCGAGGAGGTCATCGCCCAGGCGAGGCGTTACGCGGAGACTTACCTGCGCTGAGCGCCCATCCGGCGGGCACCGAGCCTGCCGACCGCGAGTGTGAGGGGCTCTATCCCTTGTCGATCCAGTAGCTGTACCTGTACAGGCCGAAGGGGTAGGCGCTCGGCGTATAGCCCTTGATGTAGTCGTAGGCGCACCAATACCCGTAGGGTTCATACAGCACCAGGGTGGGGCCGTGCCGCTTCAGAACCAGCCTCTGCACGTCTTGTTCCAGCTTGATCCTCGCCTGAACGTCGATTGTCCCATTGACCTGGTCCAGCATCGAGTCCACCTCGTCGTCATCGACGCCAAGGTAGCCCTGCTGCGTTCGCGCCCAGCCGTGGCTGTGGTGCCAGTTGATCTGGATGTAGTCTGACAGATAGCGCAGGTGTATGAATGTGGTCGACTCGAAGTTCCCGCCCGTAAGGTCGGCGAGCCAGGCGCCCAGCTCTCCCGGCTTGAGGTTGGCCGTGATGCCGGCATCAGCCAGGTTCGACTTGATTATGGCCGCCAGGTCGGCGCAGTTGCTGTAGTTGCCGAAGCTGAGCACAAAGCTGAGATTCTCCTGACCGGCGGCGGACAGAAGCTGCCTCGCCTTCGCCACGTCCCGCTGGTAGGCCTGCGCCACTTCCTCCTTGGGCAACGCCGCAGGCCAGAGCGGCGGCACGGGACCCGCGAGCTCCGCATCGCCAAAGTAGAGCCTGTCGATCATGGCTTGGCGATCGAGCGCCAGGTCGATGGCTTCTCGGACGCGTTGATCCTTGAATGCCTCGACTCTCGTCGCGTTCAACTCGAACACGGTATAGATGCGGTCGAGGAACGTCTGGATGCTTGTGCCGCCGACGTTTCTTACGGTGTCTGCCTTGAGCTTGTCGGTGGCCGGGTACACGTCAAGGCTGCCAGCACGGAAGGCCGCCTGGATGGAGGCCTCATCGGGCAGCACCTTGATGTCAAACTCATCAACGTACGGGAAGTCGTGGTAGTAGCTGGGGTTGCGCACAAGCTCCAGCCCCTGGTTGCGCTCGTACGTCTTGACCATGTAGGGCCCGCTGCCGACGGCGTGGGACTTGAGGTCGCCGAACTCGTCGACGGCTTCTATGGGCAAGATTGCCGTCAGCGGGCTGCCGAGGTCCATCAGCATGTAGCCGTACGGCTTCTTGGTGAGAATGGTGAATGTGCGCGGGTCGGGCGCTTCGTATCTCTCCGTCCACTGGTCCCATGCGGTGTTGGCGCCCGGCATGCCCCTGTAGCGGTCGATGCTCTTGACGATGTCCTCCGCCACCACCGGCCGTCCGCTGGCCGGAGGCAGATCCTGAAAGACGGCATCGCCGCGGAGGTGGAAGATCCAGTCCACTTCAGTGGGAGTCTCCCATGACTCCGCCATGTCGCCGATGGTCTCGTCCGGTTTGTGCCAGTCGGTAGCGTGGACGACGTAGCTGTAGAGATAGGGGGCCACCGAGACACCCTCCGTCGTATTGGGATCGAGACTGAGAACAGGCGTCGTGACAGGTAAACGGATGGTACCGCCGCGCTTCGGCTCTCCCGTCACAGTCTCGACAGCTTGGGGCGTTCCCTCTTTCTCTTTCTCGCCGCCGCCGCAACCCGCAAGGACCAGCCCCGCGGCCCCCGTAGCCGCGAGAGCCCCTCCCAGGAAGCTGCGCCGAGATAGCCTTGCCCTGTTCGACATCCCTGAAGCCCCTTTCTTCTTGGCTGCCATTCGCGCGTTGGTGAGCACCCTTCGCGGCGCCCGCCCACGAGCACAACATATGCCATCGGCTTTCCTCTGGCAACATCCTCTACCCATGCGGTACATTGGTGGCACTATGCCATCGCCCGGAGGTACCGACTTGCGCTACACAGACCTAGCCGTTTCCAGCCCCGACGACCTCGTCTTCGGACGCGCCCCCAGGCCCGTGTCCTGTGGCTTCGGCCTTACCATTGGCCAGGGGGCGGTCTTCCCCGAGGTCAACTTCACCCTGCCGCCACTCGCCCTGACCAGCGATGCCTGGCCTGAGGCGGTCCGCCACTATGAGGAGATGGCAGAGGCGATAGTGCGCCGTGCCCTCGCCCTCCGTCTGCCCGGTCTCGTCCTCGAACTGGAGCTCCTTCCCCCCATGACCGAGCGCCCGGAATGGGGAGCTCAGATCACCGCCCTCCTCTGCGAGGCTCTCCAGCGGGCCCACCAATCCTCCGGCTTGTCCTCCGCCCTGCGCGTCACCCCCATCGACCTGCGCTATGCTGCTCGGCCGCCCCGCCTGCGCGAGGGCGAGTACTGGGAGGGCACGGGCGCCTCGTTCGAGCAGTGCGCTGATGCCGGCGCCCATATCCTGTCGATTGAGTCAGAGGGGGGGAAGGAAGTCTCTGACGAGGCCCTTCTCAACGGTGACATTCAAGGGATGGTGTTCGCTTTGGGCGTGCTGGCGTGCCGGGACATGGCCTGGCTCTGGGACCAGATCAGCGCCATCTGCAGGGCTCATGGCGATGTGGTGCCCGGGGGCGACACCGCCTGCGCCTTCGGCAACACCGCCATGCAGCTTGCCCATCAGCGCCTGCTGCCCGAGACCTTCGCAGCCACGGTGCGGGCCATGACCGCCGCACGCAGCCTCGTCGCCTTCGAACACGGCGCCGTTGGTCCTTCCAAGGACTGCGCCTATGAGGGTCCCGTGATCAAGGCGATCACCGGCTGCCCCATCTCCATGGAGGGCAAGGCCTCCGCCTGCGCCCACTTCAGCCCCGTCGGCAACATCGCCGCCGCCTGCTGCGACCTCTGGAGCAACGAGTCTGTCCAGAACGTGCGTCTCCTGTCCGGTTTCGCCCCTGAGGTCTTCACCGAGATTCTGGCCTACGACTGTCGCCTCATGAACGAGGCCCTGCGCCGGGGCGAGGAGCGCTGCCTGCGAGACCTCATGGTGGAATCCGATCGCTACACCAGTCCGCAGGCGCTCGTGCTCTCTCCCGAGGCCTCGCTGGCCATCGCCGAGGCCATCGTCGGCGAAGACAGCGACTACGGGCGGACAGCGGCCGCCGCTCGCACCGCGGTCGAACTCATTCGCACCGCCCTGGATGAGGGCAAACTGGTCCTGTCTAATGTGGAGATCCGCTGGCTAGGCCGGATCGAGCAGGGCTTGACCCAGCTCCCCGGCAGCGAGGGCGTCCTCATCGAGCGCATGATTCCCACTTACGGCCACCTGTTCGACGCTGCCAGCTACGGCCTCTAGACTGGCTTCTGCGAAAGGAGGCGATCATGAGCTACCCCGACATCTTCGTAACGGATCAGGACCGGCTGATCTTGGGCGTCATCCGCAGCTTTGTGGAACAACAGATCATGCCTGTACGCCGGGAGATCGACGACGACAAGGATCACGTGATAGTGCGCCGGATACTGCAGGGCCTCTTCGGCCTTGGTCTGATGCGGGCGGGCCTGCCCCAAGAATACGGAGGATTGGGCACCGCTGGTACCGGCGCCAGCAGTGTCACTACTTGCCTGGTGCTGGAAGAGATATCGCGGGGCGACAGCGGCATCGCAGTGGCCGCCGGCGTGACTGCCTGGGCCCTCACTCCAGCCATTGTCGGCGGCAACGAGGCGGTCATGAAGCTGATGGGCGAGATGTTCAGCGGCACTGAGCTCCGGCTTGGCTGCTTTGCCATGACCGAGCCTGCCAGCGGCTGCGACATCGAGAACCTGCCCGCTATGCAGGGCCGCACCATCCAGACCAGGGCCGTTCTCGACGGCGACGAGTGGGTGATCAACGGCACCAAGCGCTTCCCCAGCAACGCCGGCGTCGCCGATATCTACTGCGTCGTCTGCCAGACGGATCCCGGCCTCGGTGAGGAGGGGATCGCCCTCATCTACGTGCCCTCGCCTTGGGAGGGGCTATCGTTCGGCAAGTTCGAGAACAAGGCTGGTATGCAGGCCGACCGCAACTGCGACATATACTTTGACAACGTGCGCGTGCCGCGGCAGTACCGCGCTGCCGGCCCGGGCATTGATGCCCGACTCATGAAACGTAACCTGGCAGTTGGCCGCGTGGGCAGCGCCGCAATGGCGCTGGGGAACTGTCAGGGTGCCTTCGAGTGCGTCCTCGAATACACCGGCTCCCGCGTCGTTGAAGGGCGTCCCATCCGTCAGCACTCGATGTGCGCGGGCATGCTGGCGGACATGGCTGTTGGGATTGAGACGGCGCGCGCGTACTGCTTGCAGACCGCCTACATGCTGGACCGCCCCGAGGTCTACGGTGAACCCGCTTCCGACGCCATGCTTTCCAGGGCCAGCCTGGCCAAGGTCCATGCTTCTGACGTGGCCATCATGGTCACCAACAGGGCGATGGAACTGATGGGCTCCTACGGCTACATGCGCGAGTTCGACGTTGAGAAGTACTGGCGCGACTGCAAGGAGATCCAGTTGTGGTTGGGCGGCGCCCAACTCGCCCGCCTGGACGTGGCTCGCGGCTACTACGAGCTGTAGCCTCTCAGGCGGCGCCCGTCAGCCCTCTCGTCGTGGCTGCGGGAAGGGTATGTTGTCGGTGAAGGCCTCTCGGAAGTCGTCGCGCAGAACGAGGTCGACGTGCCTCATGCTGCGCGCCAGCCGTCGTGCCTCCTTCATGCGGTCAGGGTATGCCAGCGCCAGCTTCGCCCCCAGGCCGGCGGTGTTCCCAGCAGCATGGATGTGCCCTCGCAAGCTCTCCGGGACTACCCCCAGGGCGAGCAGGCTCTCGGCGCGGATGGAGCTGCCGAAGCCCCCGGCCACAAACACGCCCTCGATGGCTTCCGCCTGGAGCCCTGCTTCCTTCAGCAGTATCTCGATCCCGGCGCGCATGGGCGCTTTGGCTAACTGTACCTCGCGGACGTCGTGCTGCGTCAGCACGATGTCACCACGCGGCCCACTGTCGTACAGGAGGAAGCGGCGCCCCTCGTCCTCTTGAAGGCGCTCCCGCAGGCTGAGAGGAACGTCTGGCGGCACCTGCTCCGGCGCCACCAGGCGTCCGGATGGCAGGAGGATGCCCCGACGTAGAAGCAGGGCCACTGCGTCCGCCAGCCCCGACCCGCACAGTCCCACGGGGTCCTCTCCCCCGATGGTGTCGAGCCGCAACTGCCCGTCCTCCTCATCCACCCGTTCCACCGCTCCTGGGAAGGCGGCCATCCCCGAGTGAATGTGCACTCCCTCGAATGCGGGCCCCGCCGCGCACGAGGAGCCGACCGCGGTGCTGTCCGAGCAAAGGACTATCTCGCCGTTGGTGCCCAGGTCCATGAACAAGGAGAGGCCTCGCCTGCGAGGCAGTTCCAGGGCCGCCACACCCGCCACGATGTCCGAGCCCAGGTGCCCGCCAACGCCCGGCAGGAGCTGCACTTGACAGCCGCCGAACCTCCGGAAACCGAGCTCCTGGCCTGGGATGGGTGGCGAGTCCGTGAACACAGGCTGGTAGGGTGCCACACCAAGGGGCCAGGGGTCTACGCCTCGGAAAAGGTGCATCATCGTCATGTTGCCCACGGCCGTCATGGTGGAGACCGAGTCGATGGGTACGTCGTGCTGCGAGCACAGAGCCAGCAGGTGTTTCTCGATGGCCGAGACGAGGCGCCTCTGTAGATGCCGAAGCTCGCGCTTGCCGCGGCGAGCGTACATGATGCGAGAGATGACATCGGCGCCGAACGCCTGCTGAGGATTGGCGAAGGAGGCGACCCCTACCTGAAGGGCTTGCCCCAGGTCCATCAGATAGCACACGACCGTGGTCGTGCCGATATCGATTGCCGCGCCGTAGCCCACCAGCCCGGGCCGTCGGGCGGCAGGTATCTGCGCCTCCTTCGGCGCCACCGCCTCCGTCAGCACGCGGATCTTCCTGCGGCGAGCCCTGGGCGTCGTCTCGGGAATGAGCACGCGGCAGTCGCTGGCAGGATAGGCCTGGCAGGCCAGCCGCCACCCATCCTTCAGTTCTCGTGAGGCGAGGAGGAATTGGTCTTCGGCTGTGGGGGGAGGGGCGCCCTCCAGGAAGCGGACACGGCACTCTCCGCACGTCCCGCGGCCACCGCACTCGGAGTCGATCGCCAGGCCCGCCTCCCGCACCGCGTCGAGGAGGGAATGGCCAGGCCTGGCCTCAATCTCCAGGCCGAGGCCTTGAAGGGCGATGCGTATGGGCTTCAGCGCTCGAGGGTCAGGCATGCCCGAGGAGGTACCGGACGAAGGGAACGGCGGCTCTGGCATCGCGGCCGCAGTTGTCGGTGCCGATAGTGTCGAGGAAGGCCTGGGTCACCAGGGCGCCGCCGACCATGGCCCTCGCCTTCCTCCCCGATGGATTGGACTCCTTGACGGCCTTAACCGTCTTCTCCTGTGCTACCAAGCCTTACTCCAGGTGCCGGAATCCTAGCCTACCCGACATCCAGGAACTGGGTCAAATCTCCGTGGCCATGGAGGGACGGATTCACGCTACTTGTCCAGCCACATGTCATAGGTGAAGTTGACCATGGTTGGCTCAACCTCAGCGTACCCGTTCACGTAGTTCCAGCGAGCCGTGTAGGCGTAAGGCGCGAAGCAACTGACGAACGGCCCGTGGCGGTCGAGCACCATGCGCGTCACCTCCAGCACCAGTTTCTGCCGCTCGTCAATGTCTGGGGTCTCCAGGATCTTGTCGAGCAGGGCATCGAGCTCAGGGTCGGGCAGGTGTTGGGGCGCCTGGTTTCTGGTCCAGTTCTTCGTGTGGAAGAACTGGAGAACGTATTGCTCACTGGGGTAGGGTATTTGTTCGCGACACATCAACTCGTAGTTCAGCGAACCCCGATCCGCGTACCAGGTACCGGTTTCCACGGGAACCAGATTGATCGTCATACCAGCCTCGGCCATTTGCTCCTTGATCATGGCGGCGAGGTCGGCTGGCGAGCCAGGATAGAACTTCAGGCTCAGGGTGAGGTCAGTAGCGCCAGCAGCGTCCAGCAACTGGCGGGCCTTGGCGACATCGCGCTTGTAGCGCTCCCGCAGCTCATCTTGGGGAAGCGACCAGAACTCCAGGCCCCAGGAGACGGGGCCGCACACCTTGCCCTCACCGAAGGCCAGCTTCTCGATCATGGCGTCGCGGTCGATGGAGATGTCCAGCGCCTCGCGAACGCGCACGTCCTGGAGGGCGGGCTGGCTGAGCTCATTCATGAAATACTGGAAGATTGTCAGGCTGGGGTTGGTGACGAGGACCACGTCGTTGCTCGCACTGGCGACGTCGTCGGCCTGGAGCTTGGTAGGTGGGCCGTAGACGTCCAACTGCTGCGCCCTGAAGGCAGCCCTCAGGCTGGAGTCGTCGGGGATTATGCGCCAGCTCATGCCGTCCAGGTAGGGGATCCCCTCCCGGTAGTAGTTGGGGTTGCGCACCATATCCATGGTCTCGCCGCGGGACAGACTCTCTACCTGGAAGGGGCCGGAGCCAAGGCCATGCGACGAGAGGTCGCCGAACTGCTCAACCGCCTCTCTGGGCACAATGGCGGTGCGCTGGCCGCCGAACTCGGCCATGGTGTAGGCATAGGGGCCGGTGAGGCTCACCCGGACGGTGTAGGGGTCGGGCGCAGACTTGCTCGCTATGCCCGTTTTCCAGAAGGGAGTCGCCCCCGTCGTCATGGAAGCTATTCGATCGAAGCTGTAGAGTACGTCCTCGGCGGTGAGTTCGCGGCCGTTGACGGGCGGCAGGTCCTGGAAGCGGATGCCCTGGTGGAGCTTGAAGACGTAGGTGAGGTCATCCGGCTGCTCCATGGACTCGGCATGGTCGTAGATAAGGGTTGGCCGCCCTTGGAGGTGATAGATCTCGTGGAGCAGGTAGCCATAGATGTACGGGGCGAAGGCGAGACCGAGAGTGACATCGGCGTGAGGGTCAATACTGAGAGCAGGAAAGGTGCTGCCCAGGTGCAGCACTCCGCCTCTCTTCACGGCGCCCACCGTGGGAGTAGCTTGACCAGAAGTGGTCTTTTCCTCGCCGCCGCCGCAACGCAGGGCGACAAGCCCCGCTGCACCAGCCGCTCCAGCCAGAAAGGTACGCCGTGATATGCGCCTCATGAGACGAACCTCCTCTGGAGATGTACCGCGCCCCGGGTCGGGGCCCGGTCGGGGGCGACAAGCACATGCTTCGCGGCCCTGGGCTCGGCTGTCATGAAACCAGAACCTTTCCCGTCTCGCGTTCCTCCCGGCCTGCGTGAGGCCTTATCACCTCGCCGGGGTAACGTGGCGAAAGATTACCCCGGTGTGGCAAGTCCAGCCTAGTCTACGAGCGGCACTGGGTCAACGCTGCCTCCCCTGTCGTTGGCGGCTTACGGGAGAATCACATAGAATGGAGGCTGTACGGCTATCGGTGCTTGCATGCTGGGAGAGCGGTCACCGTGACAGCCGGTAAAGCGCCAACCATGAGCCCTCGAGAGCGGTTGCTCGCCGCATTCCGGCGGGAGCCGTGCGATAGCGTTCCCTTCGCGCCGCTCGTGGAGGGGTACTTCCAGGCCTCACTTCCCGGCGGCAGCCAGCGCCACGCGGGGGATATTCAGTTCGAGCTGGCGGGTCACATTCTCATTCGCGCCCATGTGCTCCGCCTCAATACCCCTCTCTGGCTGGGCGCCTACGCCGTGAACCTTCCCTCCGGCGTTGAGCAGAAGCTGTACGCGGACAACGGCGACATCGTCCACTGTGTGGAGACCCCTGTGGGCAGCCTGACGTGGCGCCTGCGTTTCGCGCCGGAGAGCCCGTACATCCCCTGGGTTATTGAGAACCGTATTCGCACCGTGGAGGACGTCAAGACCTTCCAGTACCTGGTGGAGCACACCGAGTTTGAACTGTGGACGGACTACTTCGAGGAGCAGGAGAAGTACGCGGGCGAGCGGGGGCTGGTCGCTGTCCTCGGGCCCTGCTCGCCGCTGCAACAGTTGATCAACTTCGACATGGGGCTGGAGCAGGCCATCTACATGCTTGCCGATCACCCGGACGAGATGAATGAGATGCTGGACACTTTTCACGCCAAGCAGTTGGAGATGTGGAAGGCCATGGCGGAAGTGCCGGCGGAGATCTACTTCATCCACGATAACCTCTCCTCGACGACGACGTCGCGGGCCATGTACCGTCGCTACGACCGTTCGTACGTCAACGCCTATGCCGACGTGCTGCACGCGGCGGGCAAGAAGCTCATTACGCACTGGTGCGGCAAGCTGACGGGGTTCGCGAAGGAGTTTGCCGAGGCGCGACACGACGGGATGTCGGATGTTTCGCCGCCACCGACAGGAGATACGGACATCGTGGAGGCGCGGAAGACGTGGGCGGCGCCTTTCATCATGATGGGGGGCATTGACCCGAACCTCTTCGCCAGGGGTACGACGGCGGAGATGGAGGCGTATGTAGAGGATCTTTTGAGCCGGATGGCGCCGGACCGGCGAGGCTTCATACTGGGGAGCGGCGATGCCGTGCCCTACGGGACGCCGCCGGAGAACGTGCGGGCAGCGGCAGCGGCCGCTGCTCGCTTCTCTGTAGGGTAGCAGTGGTCGCCGGGGGCCTGGTCGCCCCCGGCCGTGTATTCAGTCAAGGACGCGTAGGAAAGATGACCGCCTACATCATCCGTCGCCTGGCTGCCCTGGTGCCGATTCTGATCGGCGTGTCTATCGCCGTGTTCCTGCTCGTCCGGGTAATGCCGGGGAACTTCGCCCAGTTGATGCTGGGCCCCAACGCCACGCCGCAACAGATCGAGTCACTGGAGCACGAATACGGCCTGGACAAGCCGGTGCTCGAGCAGTACCTGGATTGGATAGGCGGCGTTTCCCGCGGCGATCTGGGGCGCTCATACATTCAGGGCCAGGGGGTCGCCCAGGAGATCGTGTCTCGCCTGCCGATAACCGGCCAACTGCTGATCATGACCATGATGACATCGGCGGTACTGGGCCTGACCATCGGCGTGGTCTCGGCAATGAACCACCGTCGGCCGCCAGACAATGTCCTGCGGATCGTGAGCATCGTCGGCATGTCTGTGCCGACGTTCTGGGTCGCTACGCTGGTCATCCTGCTGCCGTCGCTCTTCTTCTCCTATGCGCCCCCCTTCCAGCACGTCGGCTTCTTCGAGAACCCGTGGGACAACCTGCGTGAGTACGGGCCCCCGGCGCTGGTGCTGGGGTTCGCCTCTGCTTGCGGGCTGGCCCGCATCGTTCGCGGCTCCGTCCTGGGGGTGATGGGACAGGACTTCATGCGAACGGCGCGGGCGAAGGGTCTGAACGAGCGGCTGGTAGTGCGCAGACACGCGCTTGGCAACGTCATGTTGCCGATTGTGACAATTCTCGGTCTGGAGGCGGCGACCCTCATGGGCGGGACTGTGATCATCGAGCAGGTGTTCGCGCTCAATGGCCTGGGGCGCCTCTTCTACGAATCTGTGACGATGCGAGACTATCCCGTGATCCAGGTGATGGCGCTGTATACGGCCGTCGTCTTTGTACTGCTGTTCCTTATCATCGATCTGATGTATGCGTGGCTCGATCCGCGGGTGCGCTTGACAGGAGGCAGAAGTGCGTGAGGCGGAGCTGACGCTGACAGGGGTGCCAGAAGAGCGCCCCCGCGGAGTCGGCTGGCGGACGCTCGCCCGACGGCACATGATGGGCGTGGTGGGCGCAGCGATTCTGGTCTTCCTGGGGCTGGTGGCGGTGGCTGGCCCCTACCTGGTACCCCACGACCCCTACTCGCAGGACGCTCGCTCATTTGAGAGGCCCAACCTGGAGCACCCATTCGGGACGGACAAGCTGGGGCGCGACGTTCTGGCGCGGGTCGTGTACGGCGCTCGGATATCGCTTGGGATCGGCTTTGCGGCGGTGTCGATCGGAGTGCTGGGCGGCTGTCTGCTCGGCGTCGTCTCCGCTTACTTCGGCGGCGCGTTCGATTATGTTTCGCAGCGCATCGTGGAGGTGATCCTAGCCTTCCCGTTGCTCGTCCTGCTGCTGGTCATAGTCGCTGCCGTGGGGCCCTCGATACAGAACGTGATCTTCATCATGGGTATCGTGATGATACCCATCATGTCGCGAGTGGTGAGGTCGATCGTCTATTCTGAGAAGGAGCAGCCCTACATAGAGGGGGCGCGCGCCGTCGGCGCGGGCAACGCACGCATTCTTTTCATCCACCTGTTCCCCTCCGTCTTCCCCCTTGCCGCGATTCTCGCCAGCCTGACACTGGGCGGGATGATCCTGGCGGAGGCGTCGCTTAGCTTCCTGGGGCTGGGCGTGCCGCCGCCCAACCCGTCGTGGGGCGCGGACATGAGCGGCAACGCCCGCGACTACTTCCAGCACGCGCCCTGGCTCGCCATCTTTCCGGGACTGGCGCTCAGCATCACTATCCTGGGCGCGAACCTGCTGGCCGAGTCGGTTCGCGACATCGTGGATCCGTTTGCCAAGCAGTGGGGTCCCGGGAGATAGCACCCCAACACCGAGAGCGCGATTCGGCGGCCAAGGGGACTCGACATGACGTTCGACAGGATGACGGTGGACAAGCTGATGTCACTTGCTGAGGCCTATCTGAGGCCTGTTTCTACGCCCCAGGGGTTCACGAGCCGGGAGATCGTGCGGCGGGCCATCGAGTTCGACGACCCGCCCCGGCTGCCCTACAGCTTCATAGAGCCTCTGGAGTCCGACTTCGTGGAGCTGGCGGTGTTCACGTCTGGGAACGCAAGCATGCCCTACATCCCTGAGGGAGAGCTGGCATTCGACGAGTGGGGGGTAGGTTGGCGTGGCTCAGGCAGGTACTGGGGGCACGCCGACGTCTGCCCGCTTGCTGACCTGTCGGCACTGGAGGGCTATCGCTTCC
Organism: uncultured Dehalococcoidia bacterium; assembly: GCA_964609465.1. Classification (GTDB taxonomy): domain Bacteria; phylum Chloroflexota; class Dehalococcoidia; order DSTF01; family JALHUB01; genus CAVSBT01. The sequence continues at coordinate 780 of CAZSSQ010000053.1, read as the reverse complement.
CGGAGGTGATGCCGCCGCAGCGGCTGGCGCTGCTGAAGGCGGTCACGGAGGGGGGCAACAAGGCTGGCAAGTATGTGGTCGGTGGCGACGCCATCGGCAACTATGAGAGGCTAAGAGGGTTGATGGGCTTCGATAACCTTATGGTGGCGCTGTACACGCAGCGCGAGCGGTTTGAGGAGCTGCTGGACAAGCTCACCGACATGACCATCGATGTCCTGCACACCTACGCGGAGATGGGCGGCCTGCACGCGTTCATGACCTGGGAGGACTGGGGGCTCCAGACCACGCTCCAGATCAGGCCGGCGCAGTGGCGCGAGATCTTCAAGCCTCGCTACACGCGCATCGTCGAGGAGACCCACAAAGCCGGGATGCATTACATCTGGCACTGCTGCGGCTACATCATGGATATCATCCCCGACATGATCGAGATCGGGGTGGACGTAGTCCAGCTCGACCAGCCGCGGCTTATGGGAGTCGAGCGGCTGGCCAGCGAGTTCGGGGGCAAGATCTGCTTCTGGAACACTGTGGACATACAGTGGTCGCCCGTGTCGGAGGTCAGCGTCGAGGAGGTGCGGGCGGAGGTGAAGCACATGGTGGAGCAGTTCGGCCGGTTCAACGGCGGCTTCATCGCCCGGCAGTACCCTCAACCGCGGGACATCGGCATGACGCCGGAGAGGCACCACGCCATCTACGAGGCGTTCATGGAGTTCGGCTGCCGCTAGGGTGCTGACCGCAATCGCTCCCAGGCGGTCGAGAAGTCTGGGACCCTCTTAGTCGTAC
>CAZSSQ010000052.1:0-16976 GCA_964609465.1 uncultured Dehalococcoidia bacterium | reverse complement strand
CACAAAGGTAGGCATCAACGGGTTCGGGCGCGTCGGGCGGCAGGTGCTGAAGGCCATCCGCGACTTCCACAGCGACAAGCTGGAGGTGGCAGCCGTCAACGACCTCACCGATCCCCAGACCAACGCCCACCTCCTCAAGTACGACAGCAACTACGGCCGCTTTCCCGGCCGGGTGGAGGTTGAGGGCGATACCATCCGCATCGACGGCGACGCCATCAAGGTCTTCGCAGAGCGCGACCCCGCTCAGATCCCCTGGGGCGACCTGGGCGTCGAGATCGTGGTGGAGTCCACCGGCGCCTTCACCGACGGCCAGAAGGCCGCGGCCCACCTGCACAGCAGCGTCAAGAAGGTGATCATCTCGGCGCCAGCCAAGAACGAGGACCTGACGCTGGTGCTGGGCGTCAACGACAGCATGTACGACGCCAGCAAGCACCGCGTCATCTCCAACGCCTCCTGCACCACGAACTGCATCGCACCCGTGGTGAAGGTCCTCCACGACAGCTTCGGAGTGCGCCGGGGCCTCATGTCCACCATCCACGCCTACACCAACGACCAGCGCATCCTGGACACGGTGCACAAGGACCTGCGACGGGCCCGTGCCGCCGCCCTTAGCATCATCCCCACCTCCACCGGCGCCGCCCGCGCAGTCACCCTCGTCATCCCCGACCTGAAGGGCAAGCTGCACGGCATGGCCTACCGTGTGCCCACCGCCACCGTATCCGTGGTCGACTTCGTGGCCGACGTTTCGCGGCAGGTGACGGCGGAGGAGGTGAACCAGGCCCTTAAGCAAGCCGCCCGCGGCCCCCTCAAGGGCATCCTGGAGTATGAGGAGGAGCCCCTGGTCAGCATCGACTTCAAGGGCAACCCCGCCAGCTCCATCGTCGATGCCCAGAGCACCATGGTTATCGATGGCGACATGGTGAAGGTGGTGTCCTGGTACGACAACGAGTGGGGCTACTCGGTGCGCACCGCTGACCTCTGCGTCTTCCTGGTCGACCGGGGGCTCTAAGGGGACTTCTCCAGGCTGATGACCGGCCGGCGGCCCTGCGGGGCCGCCGCCGTCTATGTCGAGCTGGCGCCCGTGGTCTCTTCCGTCGGCGCTGCCTGTCGCGCCCAGAAGCGTATCTGCCGCCACGCCTGCCTCTCCCGCCAGAGGTAGACGGCCGAGATGATCAACGGCGTTAGGTAGAGAAAGCCGTGCTGCACCAGGGCGTAGCTGGCGGCCGCGTTGCTGCCCACGTCGAAAACGTTCTCCATTCCCTTGATGGCGACCAGCTCAAAGGTGCCGATGTAGCCCGGGGATGCGGGCACCAGCATGGCCAGGGCGGTGGTGGCGAGGACGAACGGCGCCGCCTCAAAGCCGACCCCCAGGTCGAAGGCCTGCTGCACGATGTACATCATCAGCGCCGAGCAGAACCAGGAGGCGAAAGACCAGCCCACGCTCGAGGCCAGGACAGCCGGCTTCCTGAGGACGCCAAACCCCTCCATGACCGCCTCCGCTCCCTCGCGCAGGCGCGTCCGATAGCGCGCCGGACCCAGGCGGGCACACCAGTCCACGACAGACAGGGCCCACTGTCGAGCCAGCGAAAGCGTGGCCAGGAGCACGGCCAGAACGAGGAAAACGACGCCGGCCACCACGGCAGGGGTGGCAGCCCAGGCCGGCACGTCGACGAAGGGCAGAAGGAGGATGAGCATCAGGGCTACCGTCAGCACATCCAGCACCCTTTCCACAACAATGGTAGAGAGCGCGTGGGCAGCGCTCACTCCCTCGGCCTCGCCGACGAGGTAGGCGCGCACCAGCTCCCCTACGCGCAGGGGCAGCAGGTTGTTCACGGAGTAGCCGATGTTCATGGTCCCCATCAGGTTGCCTACACGCAGGTCGGTGCGTGGGTGAAAGAGCACACCCCAGCGAATAGCCCTGAAGTAGAGGCTGAAGAACATCACGACGGCCGCCGGCAGGAGGAGGAGATAGTTGGCATCGCGGAGGGCGCTGCCCACCTCCCCCCAATGGAGGCCCCGGAAGGCGAGAAGAAGGGCGCCCAAACTGATCAGGAGCCCTATCCAGAACAGAGGGCTTCTCAGGAACCGCATCACATCAGCCCAGCCTGGCGCGAGGTACGCTCATGATAACATGGCGCCTCGAGGGGCAGGTCTCCCTGCCGGCGATCCGCTCCACCACAACGGGACATCCCAAGGGATTCTCGACCGCTGCGGACGCCGCCGTAGGCTCAGGCGTGCGACGCCCGTGATCGTGATGGGCCAGGGCCACCCGCAGCGAGGTTCCCTACTGGGGAGGTCGCAGCATCCAAGCGACGGGCCCACCCAGGTCGTCGTTGCGCGAGGAGAGTCGCCATTCGGGGAGCACCGCCCGCACCAAGTCCAGAGGCGGAGTCTTTTCTCGGGCGTCGACCACCACCACCGCCGCCTGACGCAGCCGCTCCACCTCGGCCGGGTCTTTGAGCTTGTCCGCCGGCATGCTCACGTATCGTGAGTCCATGTCGAACCAGCGGACCCCCCACGGCACCCAGTCCTGGTACCTGTCGTCCGAGAAGACAAACGCCACCTGCTCGCCGGGCCGCAGGTCCCGCGCCAGGAATGAGATGGCCCCGTCTATGTCGGGCGAGAACTGTCGGTTGGCGTTGTAGAAGTACTCCCGCACTCCAAGCGCGGCGAAGAACACTACCACCAGCGCGGCCAGCCCTACCACGATGTAGGCCTGCCCGACCCGGAAGAACCTCGCGACGACCTCGGCCAGCGTCAGGAGGACCACGGCGTAGACTACGGCCACCGCCGGGATGATGGTCACCAGATGAGCCTGCGCTGGAGGGAAGGCGCTGAGCACGCCCAGCACGACGATGGCAACCAGCGTCCACAGTAGTAGCAGCGCATATCCCGGACGCCGGACGTGCCGCACAGTAAGCGCTACGCCAGGCAAAAGCAGCGCCGAGATCAAAGGCCCGCCCAGCGAGCCGGCGATGTAGTGGTGCTTCACCAGGTCGGTGCGGTGGAAGGCGAGTAGCGTGCGAAGCAGCCCCCGGCCCAGCAGGCGCGCCCACGTCCCGGTGTCGAAGACAATGTCCACATCCGCCAGGCGGATGGACCGCATGGAGTCCGGAGCAGTCTCGCCGAACATGGCCCGCACATAGAAGGCGTTGGCGAAGAGCCCCTCCACCATCTTCCGGTCCAGGTACTCGCTCCCCTCGGCCAGGGTGCGCATGACGGGCAGCAGGCCCACCATTATCGTTCCGACGGCGGCCAGCCCCAGGCCGTAGGCGGCCTCGCGGAGCGTCAATCGGCGCGTGAGCCAGGCATAGCACACAAAGCCAGCAATGATGATGACCGCGACCCTGTCGGCGAAATAGGTGTAGAACCCCAGCCCGGCTGCAAGGCCCGCGGCGAAGAAGAGGAACGAACTCCTTCGCTCCACAGCGAGATAAAGCAGAAGGAGCGCGAGCAGCAGCGGAAACAGGGCCTGCATGTTGTTATAGCCCAGGCGGCCAAAGGCAAGCGCGTAGGGCGACGTGACCATAAGAACGACCGCAGCAAAAGCGACCCACCTGTCGAACATCGCCCTCACCAGGAAGTAGAGCGGGATCATCGCCGACAGCACTGCCGCCACCGAGCCGAACCGCCAGCTCCAGACGCTGAAGCCCAGCAGCTTGACGAAGATCGCCTGGTAGATGGAGCTCGCCAGCGGGAAGCCGTAAACCCCCGGCGCAAAGAAGTCGATGGCGCGTTCGTGCCGCGCCATGCCTCGGGCGCTCTCCCAGAAGGCGCCCTCGTCGCCCCACATGCTGTCCGGGATGTGCGCGAGGTCGAACGTCAGGATAAGGCCGCCGGCCGACACCAGGGCCGCCAGCAGTGCCAGCTCCCACAGGTTCACCTTGAAGGCGAAGCTGACGCCGCATCGACGGTCGCGCCGGAACAGCACGTAAGCGGGGACGGCGACGGCCAGGACGAGGAGCAACGGCAGGTACCACTCGTCACCCTTGTCCAGCAGACGCCTCAGCACGTATGCCCAGACCAAGGCCGCGCCACCCAGTCCGGCCATCGCCATCAACGGGGGCCTCTTGATCCACAGGGACGGCGCCGGTCCCCCGCTGCCATCGCTGCCGTCGAACCGCCGGAGAAGGTCCGGCTTCAGACTCAGGGCGAAGGCCGCGGCGGCCAGGACCAGCAGCACGTAGCCGACGATCGCCTGGTCCAGGTTCTGCATCGACGGGATCACCCATTCCGTGATGCGGCCCGTCCCCGGCACGATGGCGAAGCGACCGGCGTCGCTGCCCATGATGCGTTCCGCCACGAATGCGAGGGCAACGAACGCGAAGGGAGCGAGCCGCCAGACGTAGAACGGCACGACTCGCCTGGCGCGCGCGGCCAGCGCGCCTGTCTCCATCGACAGGTCCGCCGGGTCGTCGGGAAACATCACTGCGGAGGCGCGGAGGCTGTGGCCATGGTACCTTGGTTCAGAGGCGGCCCCCGCCCAGTCGAGGTGCTGGCCACGATGGGAGCACATGAGGCCGAAGCGTCGAGCACGTACACCGCGAAGTTGGTGTCCTTCGCGGCGTCACCGAAGTATGTCATGACGCCGCCCGGGCAGGCGGCTAGCACGGCCTCCCCGTCGACGGCTCGATGGGGCAAGAACACGAAAGCCACAGGGTGTCCCGTGGCGTCGATTTCCGGCGAGAGTCGGCCGTCTCCGGGATTGACGTCAACCGCCAACTGTTTCGGCGCTATGAACTCGTTCATAGGGCCCGGGTAGAGGCGGTGTCCCCCATACCAGTAGACCACGGTTCCGTCCGGAAGCTCCTTCAGATAGTGCGAAGCCACTAACATCACGCGGTCGTTGGCGCTCGAGTAGTAGTCGCCTGCCGCGTAGCGGAAGAAGTAGAAGTGGATGTTGTAGGCGACAAGCGCTGCTAGGACGACGGCCGCTGCCGGGGCAGCGAGCTCCCGTCGCCCGGAGAACACGAACCTCATTAGCGCCACAAGGCCGATGGCGACGAAGGCCGCCACGGGAATGGTGGCGGCAAGGATGCGTTGCGACGTGGGGGGGCCGATCGTAAGGACCCCGCCGCTACCGACCGTCCCCACAAAGAGAGCAAGAAGTGCAGCGTAGCGGGCCTCCCAGAAGCGCCACAGCGCCACCAGGACGCCAAGGACAAACGGCACCAGGCTATACCTATCGACTAGCGAGATAGGCGCCTGGTAGAGCAACGACCGGTCGTTGTAGCGGCCAAAGCCGCCAAACGCGTGCACTATCTGGTCCCAGATCACCGCCACAGGGCTCCGTCCGGCGTCCAGCTCCAGGTCGAACCAGCCCGACTGGAAGATGCCAACGTTGCTCAGCCGGTCCATAAAGGCGGGCCGGTCGCGGAGCCAGAACACCCCTATCGGTAACCCAGCCGCGACGAACACTGCTAGAAGCACGCCGAGATTCACGGCATTCTTCCTCAGAAATGACCGGTCCTGGAGGGCTGCCAGGAAAAACACGACCGGTATGATCAGCGGCAGAACTCGGGCCCCGACATCGACGTACAGCCCGAGCCCGGCCGTCAGCCCTGCCAGCAGAAAGTCGCGAGTGGCGCCGTATCGCACGGCGCGCCAGGTGAACAAAACGACGAGAGCCCCCATTAGCACAGGGCCGATGTTGCTAAGGTCCACCCGGCTGAATTGCACGTGGAAGTGGTAGAAGGCCAAATAGGTAGCTCCAACGACGGCGATGAGTCTGTCGAAAGCTTGACGGAGGAAGACGTAGAGGACGGCCACGCACAACACGCCAAACACTACTCCGTAAACCCTCACCCCGAAGACCGTCGCCCCGAGGATCCTTTCCAACCCCCCGAGCATGAAGTAGTACATCGTCGTCTGGCCCTGGAACCATGAGATGAACATGTTCGTCAGCTCGCCGTCGCGCACGGCGCGGCCCCACAAGGCGTGGGCGGCCTCGTCGGTCGCGAAAGGGTAAGGGAGCGACACCAGGTTCACAAGGCGCACTACCGCGGCGAACGTCAGCAGGCAGAGAAGAAGCGCCAGATCGATCCGCAACCTGGCGCTCCACCCCCACACATCGGCCCAACTGAAGCGCACAGGCCATCGCACACCGCTTACCACCACAAGGGGCAGAGCCAGCGCCGCGCACCACAGCCAGAAGGCCGGCCAGTACGTGTCATAGAGCTCGCGCCGATTGGCGATTCCGGCCACCACCGACGAGGCGCTGACAGAGAAGACCAGCGCGAGGACGAGGGGAGGAAGCTCCAGATTGCGCCCGCTCAGCTTGGCGAGCCGGTCCGACAGCTGCGGCCACAGCGCCAGGCCGATGCCGAGGAGAATGAGGATAGCCGAGGTCCACGGCTGGGACACACACAAGCCGGCCACGGCACCCAAGACTACCAGGCTCAGCGCAGTGAGCCAGGTGAAACCTGTGCGCAGGCGATCAGCCTGTCCCAATGTCAGCCCGATATGCAACCGGCTTGGCACAACCTACAGCATGCGTCACCACCAAGGGGGTGTCAAGCTCTTGCGGGCGGCAGGCGTCACGCCCGTGCTGGCGTCCTGGCAAAGGTGCCTTCGGCGCCACGCTGCCAGCGCCCGCACACACTCCTTGCGCCCGCGGGGTACAGAAAAGTATACTGTCGCCGCTAATAGAATCGACGGGTACTGGGGGCTGCAGCCCCCTTGTCGCAACTGAACACTGGTGCCCACGGGGATCGTGTCGGGAGACGGGACAGGGTGAGGCCCAGTTCGATATGCGTCGTTGGGGCGGGCCACGTCGGTCTGGTGACGGCCGCCTGCCTGGCCGAGCTGGGGCACCGCGTCACCTGCGTGGACACGGACGAGGGCCGCATCGAGACCCTCCGTAGTGGAACCGTCCCTTTTCACGAGCCGGGGCTCGAAACCCTGATCGAACGGCACTGCGCCTCCGACGTTCTCAAGTTCACCACCTCCTACAAGGAAGCCCTGAAGGGGGTGGACTTCATTTTTGTCGCCGTGAACACTCCCTCCACGCCGGAGGGGGCGGCCGACCTCCGCTATGTCCGCCGGGCCGCCCGCGAGATAGGGCGAGCCCTCAAGGACAGCCGCCCTATCATCGTCAACAAGAGCACGGTGCCCGTAGGCACCGCCGAAACCCTGGACCATATCCTGCACGAGGAGGCTGGTGGTCTGGGTGAGCTGCCCGTTGTCTCCAATCCCGAGTTCCTGCGCGAAGGCGCCGCCATCGAAGACTTCACGAAGCCCGACCGGGTGGTGCTGGGCGCCCACGACCGAGAGGCCGCTCGCCGCGTCGCCGAACTCTACGGCCCCCCGAAGGCCCCCGTGCTCATCACCGATCCCGAGACGGCTGAGATGATCAAGTACGCCTCCAACGCTTTCCTGGCGACCAAGATCTCCTTCATCAACGAGATCGCCTCTATCTGCGAAGGCGTGGGCGCCGACGTCAGCCAGGTCGCCCAGGGGATGGGATTGGATAAACGCATCGGCTCCCAGTTCCTGCAGGCTGGCATCGGCTACGGCGGAAGCTGCCTCCCCAAGGACGTCAAAGCCCTGGCCCACATGGCCAGCATCTATGGCAGCCATCCCCAACTCCTCAACGCCGTCCTCCAGATCAACGTCGACCAGCGCCGGCGCTTAGTACGCCGCCTGCGCCAGACCCTGGGCAGCCTGGAAGGCGCCACGGTCGCCGTCCTGGGTCTGGCCTACAAGCCCAACACCGATGACGTGCGCGACTCGCCAGCCACCGACATCATCCGCCTCCTCGAACGTGAAGGGGCCGCCGTCCGTGCCCACGACCCGGTGGCTAACAAGAACCTGGCCAAGATCCTCCGCGACGTGACCTATTGCTCGGACGCTTACGAGGCGGTGAGCGGCTGCGACGCCGTCATCATCGCCACCGACTGGCCCCAATTCCTGGATCTGGACCTGGAGCAGGTGAAGGCCCGCATGCGCCACCCCGTCCTCGTCGATGGCCGCAACCTCTTTCAGCCGGACGTGGTGCGAGGCCAAGGCTTCACCTACCTCAGCATCGGGCGCACCGACCATCGGGAGGAGCCCCTGGCCCGGGAACGTCCGCCAAAGGAAGCCTAGGTGAGAATCCTAGTCAGCGGCGGCGCCGGTTTCCTCGGCTCCCATCTATGCGACCTGCTGCTCCAAGAAGGCCACGAGGTCATTGTCGTCGACAACTTCGTCACCGGCCGGCGCGATAACCTGGCCCACCTGGGAGGAGAGAAGCGCTTCACCCTCCAGGAAGGAGACCTCTGTCGGGTGCACCTGCCGGAGGTCGATGCCATCTTCCACCTGGCGAGCCCTGCCAGTCTCCTGGGCTACGGCCGTTACCCCGTGGAGACCATGCTGGTCAACTCCGTGGGCACCCACCGGCTGCTGGAGCTGGCCCGCGCCCGCGGCGCCCTCTTCCTGTTGGCCTCAACCTCAGAGGTCTACGGCGACCCCCTGGAGCACCCCCAGGGCGAGGCCTACTGGGGGAACGTGGACCCCGTGGGCCCCCGCTCGTGCTACGATGAGAGCAAGCGCTTCGCCGAGGCCCTGACGATGGTCTACCACCAAATGCACGGCGTGGACGCGCGCATCGTGCGTATCTTCAACTGCTACGGGCCACGCAGCGCCCCCGACGATGGCCGCCTCATACCGAACTTCGTCACCCAGGCGCTAGGTGGCCAGCCCATCACCGTCCACGGCGATGGCAGGCAGACCCGCAGCCTCTGCTACGTGTCAGACCTGGTGCAGGGCCTCCGCCTGGCCATGTTTCACCCTCGATCCCGGGGCCAGATCTTCAACCTGGGCAACCCTGACGAACGCCCGGTGCTGGAGTATGCGCGCCTGGTGAAGGAGATCACGGGGAGCCCCTCGCCCATCGTCCACGTGGACCGGCGCCCCGGTGACATCGCCCGCCGTTGCCCCGACATCAGCCGCGCCCGGTCACAACTGGGCTGGAGTCCCGTTACTCCCTTGGAGGAGGGGCTGCGTACTACCATCGACTGGTTTGGCGCCCTTCTCGACGTTCCATCTGCCTCCTCGATTGAACGGTGGCAACGCCAAAGGAGGCCAAACGCGGTATGAAGGTCCTGAGCTGCCTTACCTACTACTGGCCCCATCGCACCGGCCTGACGCTGTACGCCCAGCGCGTCGCCGAGGCCCTCGTGCAGCGAGGCCACGAAGTTACCGTCCTCACCTCCCGCTTCAAGCCCGGCCTTCCCCGCAAGCAGTGGCTCAACGGTGTGCAGGTGCTCCGCCTCCGCCCCTACCTGAGCATCAGTCGGGGCGTGGTGATGCCTGGCTTCCCCTGGGCCGCCTACCAGCTCATCGCCAGGCACGACGTGGTCAACATTCACACGCCCATCCTGGAGGCTTCCCTGGTCGCTTTCCTGGCAAGGCGACTGGGCAAACGCCTCGTAATTACCCACCACGGCGACCTGATGCTGCCGGCCGGTCTCCTCAACCGGTCGATCGAGAAGCTCATGCTCCTCAACTACCGCTACGCTGCCTTCACCGCCCATACCATCATCGGCAACAGCACCGACTACGCGGAGCACTCCACCTATCTCGCGCCATACCGCCACAAGATGCGCCATGTCTATCCAGCCATGACCGCAAACTTGCCTTCAGAGAGCGGCCGCCGGGCCTTGCGGGAGTTGGTCAACCCAACGGGCGGCGCCATCGTGGGCTATGCCGGCCGCTTTGTTGAGGAGAAGCGGGCCGACATCCTCCTCAGGGCGATCCCTTACATCCGGAAGTCGCTTCCCGATGCCAAGGTCGCGTTCGCCGGCGAGTATCACATGTTCTACGAGAAGTTCTATGAACGCTGCGTGCCTTTCATGGAACGCAACAAGCCCCATCTCCACTTCTTCGGGGTCATTGAGGACGACCAGGTCCTCGCCGATTTCTATTCCGCTTGCGACGTGCTGGTCATCCCCAGCGACAGCGACTGCTTTCCTCTGGTGCAGGTGGAGGCGATGCTCTGCGGCACCCCCGTGGTGGTGACCAATATTCCCGGCCTTCGCGAGCCCGTGACCCGCACGGGGATGGGCGAGATCGTCCCCCGGCGGAACCCCAGGGCCCTGGCTGAGGCCATCGTCACAGTGATCAAGGACCGCGAGCGCTACGTGAAGCCCCGTGAGATTATCTCGGAGACCTTTAGCTTCGAGCGAACCGTTGACAGCTATGTCGAGATCTTTTCACAGGCCGCTGCGACCCTCCCCGAGAACATCGGCGGTCAAGCAGATCCTCCGGTTTGAGCCGGACATCGCCTTCCGGCGACGGGCCAGTGTCCTGTTTGATTACCTTGATCCCGAGCCCACGGATCGCGTCCTGGATTGCGGCTGTGGGCTTGGCTTCTGGCTGCACCTACTGGCGATGCTGGCGTCGAGCGAGCTTCACGGGGTCGACCCTGACGAGGGGCGGCTCCGCGAGGCCCTGTCCGACTCCTCCTTCACCCGGGCCCGCCTGGTTGTCGGAGACGGTCTGCATCTGCCCTATCAGGACGAGGCCTTCGACAAGGTCGTGCTCTCGGAGGTGCTGGAGCATGTGCCGGACGATGCTGCCGTCCTTGCGGAGGTGACCCGCGTGACACGGCGGGGAGGCATCGTGGCCATTAGCGTCCCCCATCGTCGCTACCCCTTCCTGTGGGACCCGGTGAACGCTGCCCGCCAGGCCCTGGGCCTCCGGCCCTATACCAGTGGGTTCTTCGGCGGGCTGTGGACAGGCCATTTCCGCCACTATTCGCCCGACGAACTTTCGGAGCTGGCGAAGGCGGCTGGCCTGCGCGTGGAGGACATGCGCCAGGAGACTCGCTTTTGTATGCCTTTTAGCCACCACATCATCTACGGGGTAGGAAAGGCTCTCCTCCAGCTCCGGGCAAGGAAGAAGCAGACGGCCGAGACCGGCCGCTACACCTTCTGGGGACAACAGCCGAGGCTGACGCCGGTTCTTCTCGGGGTAAGGCTGTTCGCGGCTATTGACCGCCTCAACGAGCGAGGCTTTGACCGGGGACCGGCGGTCAACATTTGCCTCAAGGCCAGGCGGCCCGGCAGGAGAAGACTCACCAAGCGGTAGGAGGTCGCGTGCCTTTCGGCGAACCCACAGCCGGTGACCCAGGCGCAGCCGCCCAAGGGAAGGACCAGGGATTGCCCCTTCTGGAGCCGCCCACGCTTCTCACGCGCCTGAGGGGGCTTACCCAGGCACGCCGCTTCTCCACTGTCCTCCTGGTGGTCATCATCGGCTTCTCCCTCTGGATACGGCTGTGGGGCAACAACTGGGACGCCGACCAGCACATCCACCCCGACGAGCGCTTCCTGACCATGGTCGAGTCCCACATCCAGGTCCCCAGCAGCCTCGGCGAGTACTTCAACAGCAAGCAGTCGCCCTTCAGCCCCTACAACCAAGGCGATAGCAGTTTCGTCTACGGCACCTTCCCCCTCTTCTTTGTCCGCATCGTCGCTGAGGTGCTGAACAAAGCCGACTACGCCAATATCAACCTGGTAGGCCGTTTCCTGGCCGGCCTCTTCGACGTGGGGAGCGTGTTGCTCGTGTTCTTAGTAGGGCGACGCCTCTACGGCCGCAATGCGGGCCTGCTGGCCGCGTTCCTCCTTACTGTCACGGTCCTGAACATCCAGCACGCCCACTTCTTTGTGGTGGAGTCCTTCCTCACCTTTTTCTGCCTGCTCGGCGTCTACTACTCGGTGCGCATCGCCCAGGAGGGGGGATGGCGCAACTATGCCCTGGCCGGCGTCGCCCTCGGCTTTGCGGTGGCGTGCAAGCTCACCGCCCTCCCCCTGCTGGGCATCATCGGCCTGGCCGCCGTCATCCGCGCCTGGCCGACGCTGGAGGCTACCGGCCGGGGCGCCTGGCAGTGGGCGAAGGGCGCCCGGCCACCGGCGAAAGGGGCCGGCTTGCCTGCCGGACAGGCAGGCCTGCGACCCGGAGGCCACGCCGCGCTCAGCGGTGCCGTCGTAGGACTGGTGCTGGCCGTCTTCGCGGCCTTCGTCGTGTTCCGGATTGCTCAGCCGTACGCCTTCGCCGGCTCTCACTGGTGGGACGTGGGGCTCTCCCAGCACTGGATCGACGACATGAACAACCTGCGGCGGCAGAGCACGGGCCTCGATTTCCCGCCCAACGTCCAGTGGATAGGGCGCACACCCTACCTGTTCCCATTGAAGAACATGGTGGTCTGGGGGATGGGGCCGGCCCTCGGGCTGGCGGCCTGGGGCGGCGTCCTCTGCGCCCTCTGGCGCACCCTCCGTCATCGAGAGAGCCAGCACCTGCTGCTCCTGGCCTGGGTGCTGGGCAACTTCCTCTACTCGGGCGGACGCTTCGTCACCACCATGCGCTACTTCCTGCCCATCTACCCGGAGATGGTGCTTCTGGCCACCTTCGGCCTCCTGACCCTGTGGAGCGAACGCTGGAAGTGGGCCCTGGCCCAGCGCCTCGGTGCCCTCTACCGCTACGTCAAGCCTGCCGTGCCCGTGGTGGCGAAGGGAGCCCTCATCGCCACAGTGGTGCTCACCACCTTCTGGGCGCTCGCCTTCACCAGCATCTACCGCCGGCCCCTGAGCCGCGTCCAAGCCTCGGGCTGGATCTACGACAACGTGCCGCAGGGGGCAACCATCGGCCACGAGCACTGGGACGATGCTATCCCCGTCAGTTTCCCTGACGGCCGTATCGGCGAGCGGTATGGCTCGGTGGAGATGGCCCTCTACGGCCCCGACAGCAACCAGAAGCTGGCCGAAATCATGACCGACCTAGACCAGGTCGACTACATCGCCATCACCAGTAACCGCCTCTACGGGTCGATACCGCGGGTGCCGGCCGAGTACCCCATGACCAGCCTCTACTATGACCTGCTCTTCAAGGAGAAGCTGGGGTTTGAGATCGCCGCCACCTTCACCTCCTACCCCAGCCTTTTCGGCGTCACCATTCCCGATCAGGGGGCGGAAGAGGCCTTCACCGTCTACGACCACCCCAAGGTGACCATCTTCAGGAAGACACCTGACTACGCCTCGGAGGACGTGGAGGCCATGCTGGCCGCCGCCGCGCCGGAATCGGCGGTGCACCTGACCCCCGCCGACGCCGGCAACAACGGGCTGATCATGCGACCGGAGGAGCGGGAGGTTCAGCAAAGCGGCGGCACCTGGACCAGCCTCTTCGACCCCGATAGCCTCAGCAACCGCTTTCCCGCGATCTCCTGGCTGCTGATGATGGAGCTGGTATCCCTGGCCCTGCTGCCCCTGGCCCCGGTGATCTTCCGCCACCTTCCCGACGGCGGCTACTTGCTGACCAAGCCCCTGGCCCTCCTGGCCATCGCCTATCCCGTGTGGCTGGGCACCAGCCTCGGCGTCTTCCACTTCACGCGCGGCATCATCCTCATCATTGCGGCGCTGCTGCTGCTGGCCGGCGCTGCCGCCGCCTACCGCTGGCGGGAGCGGACCATCGAGTACGTGCGGCAGCACTGGCGGGCCATCCTGGTCGGTGAGGCCCTCTTCCTGGCCGCCTTCCTGGCCTTCTACTTCGTGCGCATGGCTGACCCCGACCTCTGGCACCCGGCGCGGGGCGGCGAGAAGCCCATGGACTTCGCTTACCTGAACGCCGTTGTGCGCAGCACAGAGCTGCCCCCCTACGACCCCTGGTTCAGCGGAGGCTACATCAACTACTACTACTTCGGCCAGTTCATGACCGCCACCCTCATCAAGGGGACGGGCATCGTGCCAGAGGTGGCGTACAACCTGGCGGTGCCCCTCTTCTTCGCTTTCACCGTGGGGGCTGTCGCCTCGCTGGGCTACAACATGGCGGAGCTGGCCCGGCGGCGCCTGCGCCGCAAGCCGGGCGGCGGCCGCCTGAGCGCCAGCGGCCCCATCTTGGCCGGCTTCCTGGCGGTGGCCATGGTGACGATCCTGGGAAACCTGGATGCCGTCGACCAGACGGTGGACCGCCTATCGGCGGTGAGCGACTGGCACCTGGGCAGCAGCGTGCCGCTCCTCAGCGGCGTGGTGGGGACCATTGGAGGCATCAAGGAGGTGCTCTTCGGGAGCGCCAATCTGCCCCCCTTCGACTACTGGCGCCCGAGCCGCATGATGCCGCCCCAGCTCAGCATCACCGAGTTCCCTTACTTCACCTTTCTCTTCGCCGACCTGCACGCCCACCTGATGGCCCTGCCCTTCGACGTGGTCACCATTGCCATGGCCTTCGCCCTGGTAGCGACGCCACCCCAACGGGCCCGTAGCGGGCGCCCACCCTCGGGCCGCCGCCCAGACGGGTTGGCCGGCCTGCTGGCGCTCGACGGGAGCTGGCTTCTGTTGGCCGCGCTGGCCCTGGTGGTAGGCTCCCTGCGCTGGATCAACTCCTGGGACTATCCGCCCTTCTTGCTCTTCGTCATCGCCGCCGTCTTCCTGAGCGAGCGGGCCCGCGAGGGTCGCCTGACCAGGATGGCGCTGGCCCGGGGGGCCATCAAGGCTGTTACACTGGCGGTTCTCTCTTTACTCTTCTTCTTGCCCTTCCAGCAGCACTACCACCTGTTCTACACCGGCCTCCACAAGACGGCGGAAACCACGCCTTTGCGTCAGTACCTGGCCCACTTCGGTCTCTTCATGTTCCTGGCCTGGAGCCTGCTGGCCTTTCTCCTCTATCGGACCCTGCGCAACTGGAGCGCCCTCCGCCGCGCGTCCAGGCGTGAGGGAGGGGTCCTGGCCGCCATGGGTCGCGCCTACGGCCAGTTGCAGTTCCGCGGCATCCTGGCGGGCGCCGGTGCGACCGTCTTAGGGGGCATCCTGCTCTACGGCTTCGTCACAGGCGACCACCCACTGCTGGCCTGGGCGCTGGTGGTCCTGGCGGCGCTGGTGGTGGGCGCCTGGGCAGTGGTGATGAGCCTGCCGGCCTCGCAGCTGCGACCTCTGGCCCTGAGCATGGCGGCCGGAGCCGGCGCCGCCGGTGGGGCGATCGTGGTCGTGGCTTTGGGCGAGCTGGCCATGCACTCTCAGTTCGTCCTCTTCTCCATGATCCTGTTGCTGCTGGCGGTGGCGTTCCTCGCCTGGCGAGAGCTCTCGGCCCCGCGGCCTGACGCACCGATACGGCTGTTCGTCCTCGCCATGCTGGGCCTGGCTTTCGGCCTCAGTGCCGGCGTCGACGTGGTCACCCTGGACGGCGACATTGCCCGCATGAACACGGTCTTCAAGTTCTACCTCCACATCTGGGTGCTGCTGGCCCTGGCCGGATCGTTCACCGCCTGGTACCTGCTCGCCGTCTTGCGGCCGCCTTCTCTGGCCTCCCTGCCGGTCCGCCTGCGAATATCGTGGCCCGCCTTCCTGCCCCGCACCCTCAGCCTGAGAAGCGTCTGGATCGGCATCCTGGCCCTGCTGCTCATTGGCGCCTTCCTCTATCCGGCCTCGGCCACCCCTCAGCGGGTGCAGGACCGCTTTGGCAACGGCGGGCACACCAACAACGGCTTCGCCTTCATGGAGGAGGGCGTCTACCAGGATGAGGGTGGGCCAATCGAACTCAAGTACGACCTCGACGCCATCGACTGGCTTCGCAACAACGTCACGGGCTCCCCCGTCACCATCGAGGCCAGCACGGGGGAGTACCGCTGGGGCTCCCGCTTCGCCATCTATACCGGGCTGCCCACCGTCATCGGCTGGCGCTGGCACCAGACGCAGCAGCGCGGCTCCTTCGCCTTCATGGTGGAGACGCGGCTGCAGGACGTCAGCAAGTTCTACACGACCAGCGACCCGCAGGAGGCGGAGGCCATCCTCCAGAAGTACGGCGTCTCCCTGGTCATACTGGGCGAGGTGGAGCGGCAATACTATCCCGGCCCCGGCCTGGACAAGTTCGACGAGATGGAGAGCGGTGCTCTGGAGCTCGTCTACGAGAACCCCCAGACCAAGATCTATCGCGTGGTGGAGGAATACCTGACGCCCCTGGTCAGCGCTCCTTCCCCCTAAAACCACTCACAAGTCTCGTCTGAGGGCGAGGCGCCTGGTATAATCCGCTGTGCCGAATCGATGCGGGAGGTTGGAGCCCCTCCCCCTGGCTTTTTACGCCAATGCTCGGAAAGGAGCGCCTATGTCCTCAGTCGTCAAAAAGAGGCGCAAGAAGATCCGCAAGCACAAGTACGACAAGATGCGGAAGAAGACCCGCTGGCAACGCATGCACAAGAAGTAGGGGTCCTGCCCATCTTCTCCGTCACGTCCTTCCGGGACGCCGTGGGCTACGCCATCCACCTCATCCGCACCACCATCGACGAACAGAGCTCCGGGCAGCGCAAGGAGCTGCACGGGCTCTCGGCCTGACACCATGCCCGTCGAACTGCGACTCGAGCCGGCTCAGGCCAGGCTCGTCTTCCTGGCCCTGGCCTACCACCTGGCGCGGCCGGGCTCAGAGCTCGACTCGGCGACGAAGGCGCCGGTGCAGCACGGCCTGGCCGAGGTGAGCAACGTCCTCCAGCCCCAGCTCAGCAAGGCCGTCGCCAGCATCACCCTCAACGCCTACCAGCTCGAGCGCCTCAGCACCGCCGTCCTGGGCGCCATCAACGAGCTG
Source organism: uncultured Dehalococcoidia bacterium (assembly GCA_964609465.1). Lineage (GTDB taxonomy): Bacteria > Chloroflexota > Dehalococcoidia > DSTF01 > JALHUB01 > CAVSBT01. Next base: position 437 of record CAZSSQ010000052.1, on the reverse strand, counting down.
AAGGTCTACCCGCTGCTGGAGCCGCGCCCGCCGGAAGAAGGCGGCGGCCGGCGCACCTCTGTCCCCGGCTTCGACCGAACGCTGCGCCACCTCTTCCCGGAGGTCGAGCAGGACCCGGACGCGGCGACGGGGTTGATCGAGCCCCTCGTGGCCTTGAAGCGCCGTCTGGACGACGCCTTGCGCCAGGCGGCGGAGGAGAAACGCCGACCGGGCCCGTCGCTGCGTCGCCGCTGGTGGCAGGTGTGGCGGCGCTGACCGGGCCATCACCGCCTGCTCCACGCGCCAACCGCGTGCTCTTTCTTCGCTGCCCCAAGCGCCCTGCCCTCCCCGAAGGTGGTACACTAGCCCCAGGCCCATGCCGAGCCTGCACCTGCTAGTACCTCGCACCCGCATCCAGGGGCGCGTCCGCGCCCTGGCTGCCCGTCTCAGCCGCGACT